>DATKSS010000065.1:0-38069 GCA_035531515.1 Candidatus Dormiibacterota bacterium
AGCTTGAGAAACAGGTCCTGCGTGACGCGCTCGTGGTTCTGCGTGGTGGTGCGCGTGAAGATGTCGTAAGTCATCCCGAGGCGGCGCAGGTCCTCCACGATCAAGGCGTTGTTGCGGTCGGCGAACTCGCGTGGCGGCACCCCTTCCTTGTCCGCCTCATAGGTGATGGGCGTGCCGTGCTCATCCGTTCCACTCGCCATCAGCACGCGGGAGCCTCGAAGCCGCTCGAAGCGCGCCAGGACGTCGGCGGGCACGGCGAAACCGGCCACGTGGCCGATGTGCCGCGGCCCGTTGGCATAAGGCCAGGCGGGCGCGATGAGGACGGTTCTCGGTTCAGGCGCCACTGATCACAAGGGTAAACTCGCCGCGCGCCCGCTCACCGAGGGCCGTCAGCACCTCGGCGGCGGTGCCTCGTAGAACCTCCTCGTGCAGCTTGGTCAGCTCGCGAGTGACCGTGATGCTTCTTTCGGGCAGAGTCTCGGAGATCAGCGCGAGCGATTTGGTGATCCGGTAAGGGGACTCGAATGCGACCGCGGGACGCGGGTCGGCGGCCAGGGTCGCAAGCAGTCGCCGCATCTCGCCCGGCTTGCGCGGCAGGTAACCGAGGAACGTGAAACCGGGACCGCCGTAGCCGGCGATCGAAAGAGCAGCCGTCACCGAGCTCGGGCCGGGAACCGGCACGACAGTGTGCCCCGCCGCCCACGCGGCGGTGACCAGGGCCTGGCCCGGGTCGGAAAGGGTCGGGGTGCCCGCATCGCTGACCAGCGCGACGTCGCCCTCGTCGAGTGCGGCGATCACGCGCGGCAATCCCCGCCGCTCCACCGGCGCGCGGTAGCTGATGAAGGGCTTGCGGATGCCGTGCCTGGCCAGGAGCCGCGAGGTGACCCTGGTGTCCTCGGCCGCGATCGCCGACACCTCTCCCAGCACGCGCAGTGCCCTGGCGCTGACGTCCTCGAGGTTGCCGATCGGAGTCGCGACTACGTAGAGGCGGCTCAAACCCGATCGAGCCACGCGCCGACCCGTCCCGCGATCTCGGCGGCGGGGCCGACGAACCGCGAGGCCGGCGGCAGCACGTCCAGGAACGCCTTGCCATAATCGCGGCCCAGGATCCGGTTGTCGAGGATGACCACCGCCCCACGGTCCGTGGAGCGACGGATCAAGCGTCCGAAGCCCTGTTTCAAGCGCAGCGCCGCCTGGGGGAGGGCGAGCTGCCCGAAGGGATCGCGCACCTTCTCCGCCCTGGCGGCGTAGACGGGATCCGTCGGCACCGGGAACGGCAACCTGACCATGACCACGCAGCTGAGCCGCTCGCCCGGCACGTCGATGCCCTCCCAGAAGGTCGTCGTCCCGAGCAGCAGCGGGCGCTCGGCCTCCTCGAACGACTTCAAGAGCTGGCGCCTCTGGCCGTCGATCCCCTGGCCCAGGATGAGGACCTCGTCGAGGTCGGTCCGGTGCTTCAGCGCCGTGTGTACGTCTCGCAGCTGGCGGTGCGACGTGAACAGCACGAGCGTGCGTCCTCCCACCCTGCGCGCGATGGCCGCGATCACCTTTTCGACTTCCCGGTCGAACGTCTCGTGCTCGGGCAACGGGAGATCGGTCGGCAGGCAGACGAGCGCCTGGTGAAGGAAATCAAAAGGCGACGGCAGCACCAGCTCTTCGATCTCGGAGCCGAGGCCGATTCGAGAGCGGAAGTAGTCAAAGCTGCCGCCCACCGCCAGCGTCGCCGACGTGAACACGGAGGAGCGTCGCTCCGAGTACACGCGCTCACGCAGGAGACGGCCGACGTTGATGGGCGCCGCGCGCAGCAGCAGGCTCTCCGTTCGCGAGAGGAGCGTGAACCAGTAGACCCGGTTGGGATCGGGCGTGAGCAGGGCTTCGCCGAGCAGCGCAGCCGCCCCCTGAAGGCGCCCGCGGATGATCTCCAGCTCGCGCACGCCCTGGTCCGGCTCGGCGCCGCCGAGCCAGTCGCGCACGCCCGCCACGGCGCGCCGCAAGGCGGCGTCCAGGGCGTCGAGCGCGGTGGCGGCGTTCTCTCCCGCGATCCTGACGTGCCCCCAACCGGGGTCGTCGCGCACCTGCGGGGTGATCCGCACCGACTCGTCGCGACGCTCCAACTCGCCGAGGCGGGTGGCGACCCAGGGGCCGGCCAGGTGGAAGAGCTCCCGCACCCGGTTGGCCGCGGCAAGGCTCGCCGGGACGGCTTCCCGGAACGCAGCGTCAGAGGCGCCGAGGCGCGGTTGCTTCAGCAGCTCGGCCAGGAGGCCCTCCTGGCGTGAGTGGTCCGGGCCGGCCAGACGATCCAGGAGCGCGAGCAGGCCCGGCCCGTCGATCTCCTGGCGCAGCCCGCGCGTGGCAGCCTCTTCGAGGTGGTGGGCTTCATCGACCACGAGGTGGTCGAACTCGGGCAGCAGCCCCCCGCCCACCTCGGCGTCGGCGAGCAGCAGCGCGTGGTTGATCACCACGAGGTCCGCGGCCTCCGCCTCCGCGCGGGCCCGGTGGACATAGCAGTCCTCCTTGGTGCAGTGGATGCCGACACAGTCGAGCGGGTCGCTCGCGATGCGCGTCCACAGCACCTCCTCGCGCCCGTGCAGGCGGAGCTCCGAGCGGTCGCCGCTCTCGGTCGAATGTAGCCAGATGAGCACCTTGAGCTTGAACTTGAGGTCGTCGGCGTCGGCGCATGGCTCGGCGAGGAAGCGGCGCCACCGCCGGAGCGACACGTAGTTGGAGCGGCCTTTCAAAAGGCACGCCTTGAAGTCCCAGGGCAGCCATTCGCGCAGCGCGGGCAGGTCCTTGCCCATGAGCTGCTCCTGCAGGGTGTGGGTGTTGGTCGACACGACGACCCTCTCGTGGTGACCCACCGCCCTCGCGATCGAGGGCACGAGGTAGGCCAGGCTCTTGCCTGTCCCGGTGCCGGCCTCGACCACCAGCGAGCCTCCGCGCGCCTGGATCTGCGCCACCGCCAGCAGCATCTGCATCTGGGCCTCACGGTGCTCGTACCCGGGCAGCGCGCCGGCGAGCGGACCCTCAGGTCCGAGCAGTTCCGCCATCAACACCGGGTCGTCGGGCGGTGTGGCTTTCGATCTTCCGTGCGAGACGGATTCGGCGCGGAGCGTCGCCGCCGGCGCCGGCGATGGGTTGGGCGCCGTGAGCGCGTCGGCAAAGAACCGCGCGATCGGCCACGTGTAGGGCGCGACCAGGGCCAGCATCGGCTCCTTCAATTCCTCGTCCAGCGCCACGGCCTCCTCCCACAACCGGAGCAGGAGCTGGCGCGTGGCGTCTGCGTCATCCAGCGCGCGGTGTGGCCGCGGCTGATTGAAGCCCAGCTCCACCGCAAGCATGGGCAGGCTGTGGCTGGTGGCTGCCGGCAGCAGGATGCGCGCCACATCAAGCGTGTCGAGGATCTCC
Source organism: Candidatus Dormiibacterota bacterium (assembly GCA_035531515.1). Taxonomy (GTDB): domain Bacteria; phylum Chloroflexota; class Dormibacteria; order Dormibacterales; family Dormibacteraceae; genus DATKSS01. The sequence continues at coordinate 3,406 of DATKSS010000065.1, forward strand.
TGGGACTCATCCCACAGCCCGGCCGCGGCCAGGAAGTCGACGTCCAGGCGCGCGCCGTGCCCCACCGGCTGGCGACCGCGCAGGAACGAGGCCAGCTCGCGAAGCGCGGTCCCCGCGTCGGCGGCGCCGCGCAGCTCCTCCTGCTTGATGCCGGTCAGGCGCAGCACCGTGTCGGGCACCGCGCGGCCCGGATCGACGAGCTGTTCGAGCGTCGAGGTGACCCCTTCGGCCGTGAAGGCGACCGCGCCGATCTCGATGACTCGATCTCGCGCCGGATCGAGACCGGTCGTCTCGAGATCAAGGGCAGCGTATTCCGGCACCGTTTACGCGATTCTACGGATGAGGGGGAATCCGGGCGGCCTGCCCGGCGCGCCCGCGTGTTCGGAAGTGGGATGTCAATCGGAGCCCCGGCTGTAATATTTGCGCCCGATGGTAACCGGGGCGATCGAAGCACCCAAACGGCTGGAAGACCTGCACGTCAGGCGTGACCTGGTCGCAAGCCTGCTGTTGCGGACCCTCGCGTTCGCCGACCAGCTGACCGGGGCCGGCCTCGAGCAGCGCCTCGGCCTTCCTTTCGAGACCTTCGAGCCGCTCATCGAGGAGTTCGAGAAGAACCAGCTCATGGACACGCGCGGCGTGTCCAGCGACGCGGGACTCGAGGGCAGGCCTTACCCGGTCAAGATGAACTACGCGCTCTCGGCCGCCGGCCGGCAGCGCGCGGCCGAGATGTCGTCTGTGCAGACTCGCTACCTGGGTCCCTGCCCGATCAACTTCGAAGACTACCTCGGGCTGATCCGCTCGCAGGTGACCGGCAAGGCGAACGTGAACGACGCGCTCCTGAAGAAAGCGCTCGGCACGCTCGAGCTCGAGCAGCACGTGATCGACCAGATCGGCGGCGCCATGGTGTCGCGCGCGTCGCTGTTCATCTTCGGGGCGCCCGGCAACGGCAAGAGCACGATCACCGAGCGCATGGCTCTGTTGATGGGCGCGCCGATCGAGATCCCACACGCCGTCGCCGTCGGGGACGAGATCATCCGGGTGATCGACCCCGTCTACCACAAGATCGCCGAGGGCGAGCAGCCGATCGACCGCCGCCTGGTCAAGGTCGAGCGACCCGTGGTGGTCGCGGGAGGCGAGCTCAAGCTCCAGCAGCTGGACCTCACCTACGACCCCTCCAACCGCTACTACGAGGCGCCCCTGCAGTGGAAGGCGAACGCCGGAGTGTTCGTGATCGACGACTTCGGGCGCCAGGAGGTCCCGCCGATGCGGCTCCTCAACCGATTCATCGTCCCGATGGAGAAGAAGGTCGACTACCTCGACCTGTCCGCGTCCGGCCGCAAGATCGAGCTGCCGTTCCTCTGCCAGGTCGTGTTCTCGACCAACCTCTCACCCACCGAGCTCGTCGATGAGGCATTCCTACGACGCATGGCTTACAAGATCGGCGTCGGCAACCCTTCGCCGGAGGCGTTCGGTCGCATCCTGCGATACGAATGCGACCGGCAGGGTGTGCAGTTCGACGAGAAGGCGATCGGCTATCTGCTCAACAACCTGTACGGCAAGAAGCCTCTTCGCGGGTCGCACCCGCGCGCGCTGATCGCGCGGCTCGTCGACCTCGCCAACTATCGCCAGGAGCCGCCTCGGCTGACTCCACAGACGCTGAAGGAGGCCTTCGACGCCTGCTTCAACCCCGCGCTCGGCAGCCTCACCGAGGATGACTGGGCCCGACCCGCGATCGGCTAAACGGCTTCAGGGCTCCCACCGACCGGGAGGGCATCGGTAACTCCATCCAGGCGCTCACGCACTGACCGCAGGTCGCTGAACACGCCCCGCCGGTCGGCCGGCAGGAGCTCCGCGATCGCCAGCATGATCGCGTCCGAAGCCTCCTCGTGCGACACCCTCTCGCCACCTGCGCGGCGCTTCCTGACCAGGAAGGGCTTGCCGAAGGTAACGGTCACCGGCACGCGATGCGGCCATCTCGCGCCCTTGGGCAGGCATTCACGCGTCCCGGTCAGGGCGACCGGCAGGACGGGACACGCCGCCTTCTGCGCGATGAAGCCGGCGCCGGGCTCGGGCTGAGACAGGACACCCGTGTCGATGCGCGTGCCCTCCGGGTACATGATGAGGACGTGACCCGCCTTGAGCAGGTCGAACGAGCGCTTCAGCGCCGCTCGATCTGCCGAGTGCCTGATCACGGGAAAGGCGTGGTATGCCCTGAACATCCAGCGCGTCAACGGCTTCTCGAAGTACTCGGACTTCGCCATGCTCCACGTGTCGCCCCTAGGGACGAAGGCGGGCACCAGCGGCGGGTCGAGGGTCCCAAAGTGGTTGGGGCACACGATGAACGGGCCCTGGGCCGGCACGTTCTCGGCGCCGGTGACGCTGAACAGACCGGCAAGATACGTGTGAACGAGCGCGCGCATCAGCCCACGGAGCAAGGCGTACGTCATCCACCGGCCTCGGCGCGGACCCGCTTGACGATGAGCTCGACGACCTGGTCGACGTCGAGGTGGTCGGTGTTGACGATGATTGCGTCCGCGGCCGGCCGCAGGGGCGCGACCGCTCGCTCAGAGTCGACGCGGTCGCGCGCCTCCACCTCCTTGCGCATCGCCTCCGCGTCCACGCGCTCTCCCCTGCGCTCGTACTGTGCGGCACGCCGGCGGACCTTCTCGTCGAGGCCAGCCACGAGAAAGAACTTGTGGTCGGCATCCGGGAAAACCACGGTGCCGATGTCGCGACCTGCCATCACCACGCCGCCATCCCCCATCCGCCGCTGCTGCGCGACCAGCGCGACGCGGACCCCGGGCATCGCGGAGATGAGCGGCAGCGCATGCGCGTAGTCCGCGTCGTAGATGCCGTCGGTGAGGTCGACATCGTTGGCCCAGACGTGCTCTCCTTGGACTCGCATCTCCGAAGATTGCGCGAGCGCGGTGATGGCGTTCTCATCGCGCGGATCGAGGCCGCGCTGGGCCGCCAGCCGCGTGACGGCTCGGTACATCAGCCCGCTGTCCACGAACGGCAGGCCAAGCTTCGCGGCCACCCGCCGTCCAGCCGCCGACTTGCCGGAGGCCACTCCGCCGTCGATGGCGATGATCATCGCAGCGAGCTCACTTCGCGTCGAACCCGACGGATCGCCGCAGCGCTTCCACCTCGAGATCGCCCAGCACACGCCATCCGCCGGTCTTCAGCCGCCCGAGCTTCAACGGACCAAATGCGATTCGACTCAAGGACTCGACACGGTGGCCCACCGCGAGAAGCATCCGCCGGACCTGCCTGTGACGACCCTCGCGAATCACCACCCGCAGCTCGGCATGGCCCGAGTCCCGGCTGCCGGGCGTGACGCGCACCAGCTCGACCTCGGCCGGCGCGGTCATGCCGTCATCGAGCTTGACGCCGCGCCGCAGGGCCTCGAGATCGGCGGTGGTCGGCGTACCCGTCACCACCGCCCGGTACTCCTTCGCCACCTTGTATCGCGGGTGCGTGAGCCGGTAGGACAGATCGCCGTCGTCGGTGAGCAGGAGCAGGCCCGTGCTGTCGGCGTCGAGCCGCCCTACGGGGAACAGCCGGTGTCCGAGCCTGCCGTCGTCGCCGACGACGTCGAGCACGGTGGTGCGCGCCGACTCATCCCTGGCCGTCGTGATCACTCCGAGCGGCTTGTTCAACATCAGGTAGCGATGCCGCGTCACGGGCCGGACCACGCGACCCTCGACCGTGACGCTATCGCGGTCCGGGTCGACCATCATTCCCGAGCGCGGCGGCCGATCGCCGTTGACCCGGACCGCCCCCGAGGCGATCAGCTCGTCCGCCGCGCGACGGCTCGCGACCCCGGCCCGCGCCAGGAAGCGGTTCAGCCGCTCTTCGGACGGGGCGCGGTCACTGATTTTGTGCCACCGGGCCTTCGACCCTTGGCGTGGGCAGGTGATCGAGCGACTCGAGACCCAGCACCTGGAGAAAGCGCATCGTGGTGCCGTACAGCTTCGGTTGGCCCGGCCCGCTTCCGCGTCCGACCTCGGTGATCAGGTCGCGGAGCTCGAGGTTGGTCAGGACGCTCTCGCAATTGACCCCACGGACGTCTTCGACCCGCGAGCGTGCGACGGGCTGCTGGTAGGCGACGATCGCGAGGGTCTCGTAGGCGGCGGCGGAGAGTTTCCCTGAAACTTCGGGACGAAGGGCGCGCCTCACCGCGCTCGCGAACTCGGGACGCGTGGCGAGATGGACCTCGTCGTGGTGGCGCATCAGCATGACCCCACGCCCCTCCAGGCCCTGGCGCAGGTCCTCCAGCGCGTGCTCCAAACCGGTCCGGTCGGTGTCCGTAGCCTGCTGCAGCTCGCGCAGCTTCAGCGGCCGATTCGAGCTGAACAGGATCGCCTCCACCGCCGACGAGATATCACTCCGCTCTTCAGTCACCGGCGTCCTGTCTCAGCTCGACGTGGATGGGCCCGAAACGCTCCTTCTGGCGCACCCTGATCACAGAGCGGCGCAGGAGCTCGAGCACTGCAACAAAGGTGACCACGGCCTCCAGCCGGTCTTCCGACTCGAGGATGAGCTCCACGAGCTCGATGGGGCCCTTGCGCACCCGCTCGCTTATGAGCTCGAGCTTCTCCTCCAGTGTCCAGGTGCGCCCGGTGACGACGAGCGGCCGGGGAGGAATGCGCGCGAGCACGCTGTTGAACGCCACCACGAGGAGCCCAACCTCGAGCGGCTCCTCCTGTCCGCCCGCCTCAACAGGCCGTGCCGGGGGCGGGAACGCGAAGGTCTCCTGCTGCGCCCGCTCCATCAGCTCTCCCGCCATCGCCTTGTAGACGCGGTACTCCTCGAGCCGCTGGCGCACCTCTTCCTCCCACCCCAGAAGGTCGGTCTCTTCGTCGGTCGGCGGCTCACCGGGGAGCAGGCGGATGGACTTGATCAGGAGCAGGCGCGCGGCCATCCAGAGGAACTCGGCCATCTCCTGGGGGTCGGCGATCTCGCGCGACGCGACCTCGGCCAGGTACGCGTCGGTCACGCTGGCGAGCGAGACCTTGAAGATGTCGAGCTCCTCCCTCTCGACCAGGCCGAGAAGAAGCTCGAGGGGGCCTTCGAACACCGGGGTCTTCACGTCGAGTCTCGGGCCGACGTCCACGACGGGTAAGGCTATCGCAGGTTCACCCGGTGGAATTTCTCCACCCGGGCCATGGCGCGCCAGCGGCGGGTCAAAGCGGCGGGGTTGGGCGTCTGGCTGGCGTGGGCGAGGCGGGCGGCTATCTTCTTGCCGATCACCTCGCCGGCGTCCACCTCGAGGTCCGGCGCCGACCCGCCGAAGCACCACGCCTCCGCCGTCTCATGCGGAGCACCGGCCCGGGGAAAAGCCAGCGCGTCGCGCGCGCTTGGCCATGCCGCGTCGAGCGCCACACGACCGACGACCCGGTGGTCGGGGTGATACCGATAAGGAACGTTGGGGTCGAAGGTCAGCAGGACGTCCGGTTTGGTGACACGGATCTCGCGCACGAGCTCCTCGCGCAGCTCGAGGCTCTCGACGAGTTCCGCATCCGGGTGGCGCAGGAAGCTCAAGCGATGCGCGCCCAGGATCTCGGCTGCGATCTCCTGCTCGCGCTCGCGGAGCCTCGCGACCTTCTCGCGCGATTTCGCGGTGTCGCGTGCTCCCTTGTCGCCAGAGGTTGCCAGCACGAAATCAACGGTCGCGCCGTGGGCCGTCATCATCAGCACTGCGCCGCCGCAATAGAACTCGATGTCGTCAGGGTGGGCCACGATACAGAGGGCGCGTTTGATCCGAGAGTCCTGCGGCCCGGCGAACAGTCGGGAGCGGGCCACCTATTTGCGCCGTGCCTCTTCGAGGAGCTCGTGGGCGCGCGCCACCGCCTTGGCGGTCACGCCGCCGCTCATCATGCGTGCGATCTCTCTTGCTCGCTCGTCGTCGCCGGTCAGCTCTCGCACGCTGACCACGTTGCGCCCGTCGGGGCCGGCCGCCTTCTCGACCACCAGGTGATGATCTGCGAAAGAGGCGATCTGGGCCAGGTGGGTGACCACCAGCACCTGGTGGCGCGAGCCGAGCGCCTTGAGCCGCAAGCCGACCTGGATCGCCGCCTCACCTCCAATCCCGGCGTCGACCTCGTCGAACACGAGCGTTGGAAGATGGTCCGCGGCCGCGCCGACAGTCTTGATCGCCAGCATCACACGCGCCAGCTCGCCGCCTGAGGCGACGCGGGCCAGCGGCGCCAGCGGCTCGCCAGGGTTGGCCGAGAACATCATCTCGGCCATCTCTGCCCCGGCGGCCCCGATGTCGGGCTGCGGCCGCAGCTCGACATCGAATCGCGCACCTTCGAGCCTGAGGCCCTCAAGCTCCGCCAAGACTGCCGTTTGCATCCGGCGTGCTGCGCTCGCGCGCGCCTTCGTCAGCCGGCCGGCTGCGGCTTCGAGCTCGCCGCGGCGCCGATCGCTGTCCGCCGATGCCGCGGCGACGGCGGCGTCGAGGTCGTGGGTGGCACCGACCTGGAGCTCCAGCCGGTCGCGCTCAGCGATCGCCTGCTCGACCGACCCGCCGTACTTGCGCTTGACCGCATCGAGCACGGACAAACGGGATTCGATCGCCTCCAGGCGGCGCGGGTCGGAATCGAGCAGCTCGCTGTGCCGCCGTATCTCCGCGGCGAGGTCGGAAGCCTCGTCCGCGATCGCATCCAGCCGTGCCGCCTGGCCGGTCAGTCGTGGATCGAGCTCGGCCGCGGAGCGGACGGCCGCGGCGGCCCTGCCGAGACCGTCGTCGCGCAGCGCGCTCAAGGCCTGCTCGCCCAGCTCGGCCAGCCGAGCCGCGTGCCTGACAGCGGTGCGCTCGGCCGCCAAAGACTCGTCCTCCCCCGGCTGGAGCTCAGCGGACCGCAGCTCGTCGAGCTGCCAGCGAAGGTGCTCCTGCTCCCTCTGGCCGCGAGAACGTAGCTGCTCGAGGTCGCGGACCGCGTTGACCGCCCCAACCCACGAGCCATGCGCCACGCCGACGGCCGCGCGGACCTCCATCGCGCCCCCGTAGGCGTCCAGCAGGTCCGTCTGGGTGTCGGTGTCCAGCAGCGCATGGTGCTCATGCTGGCCGTGCAGCGCCACGAGGTGACGCCCGAGCTCGCGGAGCTGACCCGGCGTCGCAGAGCGGCCGTCGATCCGTGCGGTGCTCTTCTTGCCGATCTCCCGTTGGAGGACCAGCCTGGTGGTCCCGGACTCGAACACTCCCTCCACGCTGGCTCGGTCGGCGCCGTGGCGGACCTGCTCCGTCCCGCCTCGAGCGCCGAGCGCGAGGCTCAGCGCGTCGACGATGAGGGACTTCCCGCTACCCGTCTCGCCGGTCAGGAGGTTGAGCCCGGGCCCGAACCGGACGCGGGCTTCCGCGACCAGCGCGAGGTCGCGGACTGTCAGCTCTTTGAGCAAGTCACTTCATCGGGACAAGCGGCCGACCCCAGCCGAGCTTGTCCCCCAGCCGCTGGTAGAAGCCCTCAGGCGGGTTGAACCGGACCACCTTCAGCCGTCGTGGATGCGAGCCGCACCGAACCGAGTCCCCGGTCTTCACCTCGCGCCCCCTCCGGCCGCCGTCGATGCGCATCTCGCCAGGTCCGCGCACCACCGCCAGGGTGATGTCCTGCCCGGGAGGAAACACGATCGGGCGGACCGTGAGCGCGAAGGGGTTCATCGGGACCAGGACGAGGTCCCTGAGCGTCGGCTCGAGGATGGGGCCGCCGCTGGCCAGCGCATACGCGGTCGAGCCGGTCGCTGTCGCGACGATGACGCCGTCGGCGTCGATCACGCCCACGGCCTGTCCCGCGACGTCGATCTCGAGCCGGAGCATCCGCGCCTTGCCTGAGTGGTCGATGACGACCTCGTTGAGCCCGATGGCCTTGGCGACGCTACGGCCGCCGCGGCTCAGCGTGACCTGGAGCATGGTGCGCTCCTCGATCCGGTACGCCCCCTCCGCGAAGCGCGAGAGGCTGCTCTCCAACTGGTCGGCCTCGAGCTCGGTGAGAAAGCCCAGGCGGCCGAGGTTGACGCCGAGGATGGGGATGCCACGCGGCGCGGCCAGGCGAGCGCCGGAGAGAAACGTCCCGTCGCCGCCGAGGGTGATCAGGAGAGTGGTACCGGTGAGTCGCCCGGCGAGCGCGCTCATGGGACCGTCCCGCTGCGCCTCCCACACCTCCGCACCGCGTCCTTTCAACCACGCCAGGGCGCGATCGATCACCTCCTGCTCAGCCCTTTGGCCGCGGAGAATGCAGACCCTCATTGGGGCGCCGGCTCGAGGTGGACGAAGATCTCGCGATTGCCCTCCGCGCCCGCCACCTCCGACGGCGCAGTGCCCAGCACCTCGTAGCCGTTACCCGTGCACCAATCACCAAAGCGCGCCAGCGCCGCCTCGACCGCTGAGCGGTCGCGCACGATCCCGCCCTTCCCCACCTCGGATCGACCGACCTCGAACTGTGGCTTGAAAAGCGCCACCACCTCGGCCTCGGGCGCGGCGCGGAGCACCGCGGGCAGCACCTTGTCCAGGTTGATGAAGGAGACGTCGATCACGACCAGCTTGACGCTTTCCGGAAACGGCGCCATCTCTCGTGCGTTGACCCGCTCGATCACGACCACACGCGGATCCTGCCTGATGCGCCAGTGCAGCAGGCCCCGTCCGACGTCCAGCGCGTAAACCCTGGCCGCCCCTCGCCGTAGAAGAATGTCGGTGAAGCCGCCGGTGGAGGCGCCGATGTCGGCGCAGACCTTGCCCGACGGGTCGACGCCGAAACGTTCGAGCGCGGGGCCGAGCTTCAAAGCTCCGCGGCTGGCGTAGTCGGGACCGGCCTCGACCGAGATCGAGGCGTCTTCGCTCACGGTGCGGTCGGGTCGCCGCACCGTCTCCCCCGCGACACGCACCTTGCCGGCAAGGATTAGGGCCTGCGCCCGTTCGCGCGATTCGGCGAGGCCACTCTGAGTCACGAGCACATCGAGGCGTGGCACTCGCGTTACAGGATGATCCCGACCAGCACGCCGAGGACAGCGCCCACCAGCACCTCGACGGGCGTGTGTCCGAGCAGCTCGCGCAGCTTCTGCTCCTGCACGCCCCGCATGTGGACCAGGTCCTCGACCAGGCGGTTCAGGATTTCGGCCTGACGGCCGGCCGCCCGGCGGACCCCCGCCGCGTCGTACATCACCACGAACGAGAAGATAAGGGCGATGGCGAACGCCGCGGAAGAGACGCCCGAATATTTACCGACGGAGGCGGCCAGGCCCATGACTATGGCGCTGTGGCTGCTGGGCATGCCGCCGGTCTCGGCGAGGACCCTGAGGTTGAGCCTGCGCTGGCGGACCGAGGTGTAGATCACCTTGGTGGCCTGCGCGATCGTCCACGCCACCAGCGGCGCGAGCAGGTATCTCACTCGGCCAATGATCGTGCGATCTGCTCGGCACGCGCTTTGAGCTCGTCCAGCCGCGCCGACGCCTCGGCCAGCAACCTGACCGCCTTCTGATGGGCAGCCACGAGCTCTTCGAGTGGTGCTGTGCCGGTCGCGAGCAGGGCGATGGTCTTTTCGAGACCCGCCAGCAGCTCCTCGAAGGCGGGGGCGGCTGTTTCGCTGCGGCTCATGGCGCGGTCGCCGCGACCCGTCCGAGGATGCCGTTGACGAAGCGCCCTGCCTCGTCGCCGGAGAACGTCTTGGCGAGCTCGATCGACTCGTTGATCGCGGCCTTGGTGGGGACGTGCCGGTCGATGGCGATCTCGTAGACGGCGATGCGCAGGATGATCCGGTCGACCTTGGCCATCTGCTCGAGCTTCCAGTGCTCGGAAGCCTCGCTCAGGATCCGGTCCAGCTTCTCGCGGTTTGCCATCACGCCCCGGACGAGCTGGCCCGCGAAGACGGCGACGTCAGGAGATGCCGCGCCCTCGGCCGCGTGATAACGCAAAACCTCGTCGACGTCGTCGTTCGAGCCCTCGAGCTGAAACAGCACCTTGAGGGCCAGCTCCCTGGCCTGGTGCCTCTTCCCCATTACGTTTGAACACTAGCGTGGCCGTGGCGGCCGGGTTCATCCCGGCCGCGACACCACATCGCCTGATCGCGGTCGACCCCTGCCGGGAGTGGCCAATCAATTGATTTCTTCCCGGGGAGGGTGTGGGGGCGCGAATCCGGCCGCCAATGCGCAACATGAAGGCCAGGGCGATCTTCGGCCGTTGAGCGCCCCGTACGAGAGGGAACCGTGAGGTTCCCTCTCATCTAGTTTGCGAAGGCGACGCTGGAAACGAAGACGTTCACCTCGCCGACCTCCAGGCCGAGCATGCGCTCGGTCGCCTCGACGACGTTGCCCTGCACCGCGCCCGCCACCTCGGCAAGCTTGGCCTCGGAGTCGACGGTGATGAAGACCTCGAGGTGAATCGAGCGGTCGGCTTCGATGTGTACCCGCACGCCGCGATGGGCGCTCTGGCGCCGCACGAAGTCGCCGAAATGGCGCGCGGCGGCCTCGTCCATGCCTTCGACGCCTTCGACCTCGCAGGCCGCGAGCGCGGCGATGCTGGCGATGACCTCGTTGGCCACCCGGACCGACCCCAGCGAGCCGTTCTCACTCATCAGGGGTGATGCTACCCGTTGCGGCCGCGTTTACGCCCTCTCCATGTAGGTCTGGGTACGGGTGTCGACCCGGATCAGGTCGCCGGACTGGATGAAAAGGGGCACCTGGATCTTGGCGCCGGTCTCGAGGGTGGCCGGCTTGGTGCCGCCCGACACGGTGTCGCCCTTGAACCCGGGGTCGGTGGACAGCACCTTGAGCTCGACGTTGATCGGGAGCTCGACTCCGATCAGCCGGTCCTGGTAGCGCTGCAGGAATACGACGCTTCCCTCCTTGAGCAGCGGCAAAACCGATTCGAGCATGTCCTCGTCGACCGGGACCTGGTCGAACGTGCGCGAGTCCATGAAGTAGTGGTGCGTCCCGTCGGAATAGAGGTAAGTCGCCTCGTTGCTTTCGATGCGAACCGTCTTGAACTTGTCGCCGCTGCGGAAGCTCTGCTCGAAGATCGAGCCGGTCAGCACGTTTCGCAGCTTGGCTTTGATCACGGCGCCGGCGCGCGCAAGCTTGATGTGCTCGACCGTGACGATCGACAGCAGTTGGCCGTCCATCTCGAACATCGTCCCGTTGCGAAAGTCGTTGGTTGATATCACAGTGCCGTCAGATACTCCATGGCCAATCCATACCCTGTGAAGCCCAGGCCCGTGATCACCCCACGCGCCGCCCGAGCCGTCACGCTCTTCGAGCGGAACTCCTCGCGCGCGTGGATGTTCGAGATGTGGACTTCGACCGCCGGCACGGCCAGCGCCTGAAGGCAATCGTAAAGCGCGAGCGAGTAGTGGGACAGCGCGCCGGGGTTGATCACGATGCCCACCGAGCCTGGGGCCTCCTTCTGGAGGAAGTCGATGATCTCGCCCTCGTGGTTGCTCTGGAACACGCTCACCTGGACTCCCAGCGCTCGCGCCTTGGCGCGTACGCTCTTCAAGAGATCAGCCATCGACCGCGTCCCGTAGATTTCCGGCTCGCGCTTGCCCAGCAGGTTCAGGTTGGGGCCGTTCACGACCACGATCTTCTTCATGGCAATGCCTTCGTCACGACCCGCCGGACCAGCGCTCCTGGAACGGTGTGGCCGATCTCTGCGTGGCCCATGCGCCTGGGCAGCACCCAAGCCACCTTTCCGCGGCGCGCCTTCTTGTCGAGCGAGATGGCGGCCAGGATTCGCTTGGGGTCGACGTGCGGAACCCGAGCCGGTAGTCCGTAGGCGTCGAGCAGCTCGTCCTGGGTCTCCACGAGGCGTTTGCTGCAAAGGTCCATGGCGAGCGCGAGCCGCGCGGCCACACGCATGCCGAACGCGACAGCCCTGCCGTGCGATACGCGGAAGCCGCTGGCCGATTCCAGGGCGTGCCCCGCGGTGTGGCCGTAGTTGAGGATCGCGCGCGGTCCCTTTTCGCGCTCGTCCTTGGCGACCACGAGCGCCTTGGCCGCCACGCACCGGAAGACCACCCGCTCGAGCATGGCCTTGTCGGCGGCGACCAGGCGCTCGCGTTCCCTCTGCAGCAGCACGAGCAGGCCTCGATCCATGGCGACGGCGTACTTTACTACCTCGGCAAAGGCGTCTCGGTAGCTGGCCGCAGGCAGCGTGTCGATCGAGGCGAGGTCCGAGATCACCGCCGAAGGCTGCCAGAACGCCCCGATCGCGTTCTTCGAGCGCGACCCGTTGACCGCCGTCTTGCCGCCGATGCTGGAGTCGACCATCGCCAGCAGCGTGGTCGGGACCCCAACCAGGCGCACCCCTCGCTGCCAGACGGCGGCGGCCAGGCCGGCCAGGTCCCCGACGGTCCCACCGCCAACCGCGATGACACACCCGCCGCGGTCGATTCGCGCCCGTTCGAGGAACGACAGCACCTCTTGCAGCTGGGCCATGGACTTGGAGCGCTCGCCGACCGGAATCGTGTGGATGGCGGTTTTGAGGCCAGATCGCTTCACCGCTTTGGCGACGACCTTCACCGCCCACGGGCGCACGTTGGTGTCGGTGATGATGGCGACGCCAGTGGGCTCAAGGCGCCTGACGGTGGCTCGGAGCTCCTGCTGCAGGTTGGTCCCGATCACGACCGGGTAGCTGCCCGAGGCCGAGTCGAGGATCAGTCGGACCAAAACTTGAGGATCTCCAAAGCCACGATGTCGGGCGGGCCGTCACCTTTGACCCGGTGGACCGCCTCGCGGTACCGACGCAGGCGAGCCTGGAGAAGCGCCTCCAGCTCGTCGCGCGAGCGCCCCACGGCCAGGGGTCGGTTGGTGGTTCCGCTTGTCCGCCGCCAGATGGTCTCGAACTCGCAATCGATGAAGACGGTGACGGACCGCTCGGTGATGAGGCGCCAGTTCTCGTCGTCCAGCGGCGCGCCGCCCCCGATCGCAACGACGGCCCCTGGCGTGAGGACCGTCGGTAGGAGGCTTGACTCCAGGGCTCGAAACGCCGCCTCCCCGCGGGTCGCGAAGAGCTCGGAGATCGTCATCTCAGCCTCGTTCTCGATCAGCAGGTCGAGGTCGTGGAACGGGGCGCCGGCGCGTTGGGCGACCAGCAGGCCGACCACAGACTTGCCGCAGCCCATGAAACCGATGAGAGTCAGGGTGGGCTTCAGAGCGTCAGAGGCCGCTTGGGTTGGCCGAAACTGGCGCCGCAGCCGGCGCCACGCCGCCACGCCGCTTCTCGGATTGCACGAAGACCTGGTCCCGGAACGTCCCCGGGTTCGGCAGGTGGTCGAGGACCTCGGCGCCCTGGGCCCCGGCCGCGTCGACCTCCACCCGGCCATACCCCAGCATCCGGCCGAACACCGACTGCTTCGTCGTGCAGTCCTGGACCCGGTCGATCGGGATCACCTTTTCCTGCCGGCCGAAGACGCCGGTCTCGATCTTGATGCGCTGGTCCGTGAGCGTGTAGGCGGTCGACTGCCAGCGGATCCAGACCACGATCAGCCAAATGCCCGCGAACGCCACCACGGCCAGGGTCAAGAAGGTCCGGAAGTGCAGTGGCAGGTTCCAGGCGTTGTAGTTGTCAAGCAGGATCGTGAAATCGGCCCAGAGCACGACGACGAGCAGGATGGCCGGCACGATCAGCGTGCGGATGAAGGTGATCCAGTGCGGATGCGCCTTGAGGACCAGGTTCTCGCCCGGGAGCAGGTTACTCATCGCCGACTATTCTGCGCCACCGCCGTCATGGCAACTGGAACAACACGATGAGGGCTCCTGCGGCCAGGTAAGGGCCGTAGGCGATCGTGCCTTTCATCGATCGCCGCCAGATGATGATCGCGACCGAGACCATGCCCGCCAGGAAAACGCCGTAGAAGAGCGCCTGGACAGTGGGCAGCGGGCCCAGCAGGAGCCCCATGAAAAGCGCGAGCTTGACGTCTCCGAAGCCCAGCGCCTCTGCTTTGAAGATAGCGGCGCCGATCACGGCGATCAGCAGGAAAAGCAAGCCGGCCGCAAGGCCGGTGGCGATGCCGGCCCACCACGGGTTGTCGAACAGGCTGACCACGAGCGCCAAGACCATCGATGGGAAGATCACCCGGTCGAGGATCAGGCGATGCTCGAAGTCGAAGAAGATCACCTGCACCAGCACCAGGACGAACAGGCTGCGCAGCGCCAGCAGCGGAAACGGGGAGACGCGCAGCGCAAACGCCGCGAACAGGGCCGCGCTCAGGACGGGCGGCCCGTAGACCTGCCAGGGCAGGCTTTTGGGCTCGAGCCCTTCGAGACGGGCCAGGCGCACCGACCCCCAACGGACGGCCCATCCGGCGGCCGCGCCGAGGATGCCCCAACCGAACGCAAGCAGGACCGTCACGGATCCAGAGTTTGGCGCATCGCTTCGAGCGGCGCGGGAATCCCTGTCCACAGCTCGAAGGACCTGGCCCCCTGCGCGAGCAGGACCTCCCAACCGTCCGCCGTGCGCAGGCCCAGCGAGCGCGCCTTGCGGACGAGAGGCGTTCCGCCCTTCACATAAACGAGGTCGATCACGGCGCCCGACCTGGGCAATGCGTTGGGCCGAAGGGGCATCTCGTCGCGACGCCCGAGCGGCGTGGCGTTGAGCAGCAGGTCCGCCGATCGCGCCTGTGCTGCGACCTCCGGATCGTCCCAGGCCAGGACCCTGCCCGGCACGTCAGCGTCCTCCGGATGGCGGACGGCGAAAGCGAGGTGCGCACCATCGAGAGCGAGTGCCGCCGCGCGGGCCGAGCCGCCGCCCCCCAGGATCACCACCTTGGCCCCGCGAGGCTCGACGCCGACGTTGGAGATCGCGGTGCGGATGGCCGCCACATCGGTGTTGGAGCCGCCCAGCCGCCCCTCCCGGTTCACGATCGTGTTCACCGCCCGTGCGCGCAACGCCTCGGGCTCCAGGGTGTCGAGGTGCTGCATCACCGCCTGCTTGTGCGGAATGGTGACGTTCGCGCCGGCGACCTCTGGCTCGCGAAGCATCGCCATGGCGGCCGGAACGCCCTCCGGGGCCAGGTCAAGCAGCTCGTAGGTCCACTCGAGTCCGAGTGCTCGGAAGGCCGCATTCTGCATGACGGGGCTCCTCGAATAGGAGATTCCCTGCCCGAGCAAAAAGACTTTCAGCTTCCGCTCACGCCGTACTTCTGGATGTCGCGGTCGAAATCCGATTGGTTGGTCTCGAAGTGGGTCACGCCCTGCCTGTCGGCAAAGTAGAAGAGGTAGTTGGTCTTGGGCGGGTTGATGCAGGCAAGCAGAGCGGCCTGGCCCGGGTTGCTGATGGGTCCCGGCGGGAGCCCAGCGTGGGTGCGCGTGTTGTAGGGCGAGTTGAGCGTCAGCTCGGCCGCGGTCGGCTCGGGCGACAGCCTGCCCAGGGCGTAAAGAAGCGTCGCGTCCACCCCAAGGGGCATGCCGATCTTGAGCCGGTTGTAGTAGACGCTGCACACGTTCCCTCGATCGCTGGGGTTGTTGGCGTTGGCCTCGCGGTCGACCATCGATGCAAGGATGACGATCGCCTGGACCGTCTCGGCCGGGCGGTTCGGGGTCGCCTGGGCGATCTGGGCCTGAAGGTCCGAAGAGAAGACGACGCCGAACTGGTCGAGCTGCTCTTTGACCAGGCCGCGCACGCCGGCGGCGGGATCGATCTGGTAGGTGTCGGGGAACAGGTAGCCCTCGTACGGGAAGTCGGCGCTGGCTGGCTGCCTGGGTAGGAAGCCGTAGGACGCGGCCCAGCTCGGGTCTTTGGCCGCCTGGAGGTAGTCCGCCGCCGTGAAGAAGTTCGGCGCCGCCCCAAGCTTTTTCGCTTCGACGGTCTTCGCTTGCTCGCGGAGGGGAAAACCCTCCGGAAAAGTGATGACCTGCTCGGTGGGGTTGCTGTGCTGGAGCGCGCTCACGATCTGGGCCAAGCTCATGTTCGAGTTGAGCACGAACGAGCCGGCTTCGAAGCTGGGCCCTGCGTTGGTCAGCCGCGTGTAGAGGTCGAAGGCCACAGTGCTGCGGATGAGGTGCAGGTCGAACAGGTTGGTCCCGATATCGGTGGGCGTTTCACCCTGGTCGACGTTGAAGGGGACCGTATGGCTGGAGGTCGATATCGGCGTGTTCACGTTGAAGTTCCACCAATCCATGGTTTTGGAGGTGCCGAAGCCCAGCACGGCGAGAATGACGACCAGGGCGATGAGCCGCCTCAATCCACCTTGTCCTGTTCGAGCGCTGCCATCACGCGCGTGAACTCGTCGCCATCGACGGTCTCGAGCCCGCCATCGGTTTCGCGAAGCAAGAGCACCTGGTTGGGATCGTCGAAGCCCTCGACCAGGTAGTAGGCGGTGCCTTCGAGGTCAAATGCGTCATGCATCGTGAAGCGCCTCTCGAGGCCGGTCTCGTCGAGCAGCGTGATGACCTGCGCCGGCTCGGGCCCCTCAGCCGGCATGTTTGCGATCCAGGTGCGACTGCAGCAGCATCGTGGCCGCGACCCGGTCGATGCTCTCGCGCCTCTTCGCGCGCCGCACACCGCCCTCCAGCAGCGAACGTTCGGCGGCCACGGTGGTCAGGCGCTCGTCGACGAGCTCGACGGGTAGGCCGGAAGCCTTCCGGATTCCGTCGGCGAGCTCGCGTGCGGCCTTCGCCTCAGGTCCATATGAGCCGTCCATCCGCCTGGGCAGGCCCACGACAACTCGGCCTGCGCCCTGCTTCGAGGCGATGTCCGCCAGGCGCGACGCCAGGCTTTCCAGCGGAGCCGCGTCGATCGTGGTGAGCGCCTGCGCGATCGTCCCGGTCGGATCGCTGACCGCGATACCGACCCTCTTGGTGCCGGGATCGACGGCGAGCGTCCGCACTAACCGTTCGGAGAAGGCGACGGGGACGGTGAGGGAACGGAACTGCCGCCCGCCGACGGAGCCGGCGCTCCTGACTCGACCACGTAGTGGAGCGAGATGCGGCTTGCCAGGAGCGGCATGAGCGGCAGCGACAGGGGCAGCTCTTTGATCGCCATCGATCGGATCGGCAGAGTCTGCAGGTAGAACCTGGCCTGGGTCAGCGGCCGGCCGACGATCTGCGAGCGGATCATCGCCTCGTCCAGGGTCGGGGCGATATACGCGGAAGCGCTGCCGACGAACGTCATGTTGCCGCCCGCCGTGTCGCTGAGAATGCTGTACGTGGTCTGGATCGGACTCTCGGTGAGCAGCTGCTGGTTGTTCGGCACGCGCTGCGAAAGGTATGTCTGGAAGGCCTTCTTCACGTCGGCGTCGGCGTAAAAGTCGCCCTCGCCCACCACCGTCATCGTGCCGCTGAAGCTCGGGACCTTGTCGTTGGGCTGGTGGTCGGTCGTGTACTGGGGCGGCCCGTAGATGATCGTCGGGCTCAAGGTCTCGCCGGCCTGGCCCGCGGTCGCAAGCTGCTGCGCGATGCTCTGGTGGAGCTCCTGCTCGAGCTGCGCCCGGCCCGCGTCGAAATCGGCCTCGGTCATCTGTGGGGTGTTGGAAGGATCGGTCCCACCGCCGGTCGCCTGGGGGTTGTTCACGGTCAGGCAGTCGACATGGTTTCCTTCGATAGCCTGCCACCCGGAGATGGTGTTGCTTCCAACGTTGCCGGCCGAGCCCGCCTGCACGGCGATGATGTTCACAGCAGCACTCGACTGACCCCATGGCACAAAGGTGTCGCTCGAGGTCTGCGCGAACACCAGGCCGTTGGAGTTGTCCAGCCGCTGACCGCGATAAAGCCAGTAGCCGGGACTGGTGTGGCCTCCAGCGCTGCACGTGTTCGTATAGATGACCTGGCCGGTCGCAGGGGCGAGCGGCACCGTGATCGACCCGGTCGTCTTGAAGCCCTGCGAGTTGGAGACGGAGACCTTGACCACCCGCACGTGGATCGGCGCCTTGCCGGGCTGAGCCTGGATCTCCACGTTGTTCTCGGCAAACGGCTGCGCCTGCGCCACGAGCGTGACCGAGGCCGACGGCACGAAGACGGCTGCCGCGAACAAGCCGACCACGAGCAGGGTCGCGGCGGTCACGTAAAGAAGGACACGGCCGGGCCGCAGCTCGGTCGCGGTCTTGGTGAGAAGCCTGGTCGGCGCGGCGATCCCAACATGGGTCGTCGGCTCGGATCGAGCACGCTGCCACCACCTCTTGACCGGCGGCTGCGCCTCCGGCTCGGAAGGGATTCCCTCGCCTAGCGCGCCGACCGCGCCGAATACCGGGAACCCGCTCTCGGCAGCCATCTTCTGCACGGCCGGGTCGTCGCAGACCACGGTCACGCGCTTGCCCAACCGGGCCGCGTAGTTGCGCAGCAGCTGGAAGTTGAAGCGGCTCTGCCCGATGCGCGAACGCATCGGCAGCACGAGCATCGTGTCCTCGCCGTGGTAGCGGCGAAGCCGCTCTACGAGCTCCGGGATCTCTTCTTCGGTCTCTACGTATATGGGATTTGTTGCCATGGCGTCTACAAGTCTCCTGGGAGTCTGCTCAAGCTTTTATACCGCTTAGGACCCGTCTCATGACGGTGTTGACGGTGTCACGCTCTTCGGCTTCGGTCCGGAGAGCGTGGTTCGCAAGGCCCATCGGGGCGATGTCCCGCGGCGTCGATAGCTGACCGGTGGAGTCGGAAAGGTTACGCACGTCGGCCGGAACGAGGTGCCGGATGCGCGGCTCGCGAGGGAACGGAAGGCCCGCGGCCCAGTTGTTCTTCACCATCTCCAGCGTGAGCTCTGGAAGCAGGCTCCCGCCGCCGCAGAGGAAGATGTTGGTCGGCAGCCGCTCGCCGCGCGAGAGCTCCTTCACGCTGAGGGCCAAACCCTGCAGCAGCACCTCGGCGTCGGCGCTCAACAGCTCCGAAACCTGGCGGTGCTGATCCGCCGAAAGGAGGCCCTCCGAGTGCCGTAGCTTGCGGGCTTCGGCCTCCTCGTAGCTCAAGCCGAACGCCAAGGCGAGCCTGCGCGTGAACGCGCGTCCGCCGAGGTTGAACATGCGCGTGCCCTCGACCCCGCCATCGCGGATGAGCGCGACATCGGTCGTGCCCCCGCCGACGTCCACGAAGATCCCGCCCTCGGCCCACGTCTCCTCGCTGGCGCAGGCGCGGGCGAGGGCATACGGCTGCGCGACCGCCGCCGCAAGCTCGAGGTCGAGCTCCCGCACGACCGTCTCGATGGCGTCGATATGCGTCATCGGCGCGAAAGTGTTGAAGACGGTGACCTCGATGTTCTTGCCGGTGAAACCCACCGGGTTGGTGACCGGATAGCCGTCCACACGGACGCTGGTGATCGCAGAGTGCACGAGCCGAGCCTCGAGCTGGCCGTAGCTGCGCTCCATCTCCAGGAGGTGCTGCGCTTCGCGCAGGGCCCGCCGCTTAACCATCTGGAGCATGGTCGAGATCTCGCTCGACCGCACGCGAGCGTTCGAGTTCTCCCGTGGGTAGGCGATCGTCGACGAAAAGCCCTTGATGAGCTCACCGGCGATGCCGACCACGACCTGGCCGGGGACGGTCTTCGCCATGTCCTCTGCGGCCTCGAGGGCGCGGTTGCATGACTGGATCACCGACTCGAGGTCGGCGATCGCCCCACCCGACATGGCGGCCGGGCCCTGCGGCTCGCGGCCGACGCCCAGGACCTCGCCGTCGGGCCCGTCGCGCCGGACGACCAGGACCTTGATCAGGTCGGTCCCGATGTCCAGGACCGTGAAGTGTCGGTAGTACTCGCTGCGCTTGCGCAGGAACTTGAACTTGGTCAACTCAGGGCTTCCTCGAGCCGCTTGAAAGCCTCGTCCGCGGGCACGGCGAGCTTACCGCGCGCGAAGTGCGGCGGCTGCTTGCCCCCCTTGCCGAGGAGGTCTTTGAGGCTGTTGGCATCGAATTGGGAGGTCAGGTCCTTGGACACCTTGATAACAAACATCTCGCCGGCGACAACGGTTACGACGCCCGACTTGACGAACTCGAGATACCGGTCGGCATATCCCGCAAGCTCGTCAAGGTTAGAGGCATCGACGGTTTCGGTCACGTAGGCCACCTTGCCGTGCTTGACCGAAACGCCGTTGCCGCCCGCGAGACTCGCCTTTTGCAGCTGTTCGCGAAGCCTGTCGCGCTCTCGCTCTGTCTCTTTCAGCTGTGCACGCAGAGCCTGAAGCCGCCCGGGCAGCAGGTCGGGGCT
This sequence comes from Candidatus Dormiibacterota bacterium, assembly GCA_035531515.1. Lineage (GTDB taxonomy): Bacteria > Chloroflexota > Dormibacteria > Dormibacterales > Dormibacteraceae > DATKSS01. The sequence continues at coordinate 23,519 of DATKSS010000065.1, forward strand.
TGCGTTGAATGAGCGGGCCAGCTCGGAGAGCAGCTCGCGATCCCGGCGCACGAGCTCGTCCGCCGCCTCGCCTACGACCATGTCGATGCGCCGCAGCCCGGATCCGATGCTCGACTCAGACAAGATGAGCGCGGTGCCGATGTCGGCCGTGTTCCTGACGTGCGTGCCGCCGCACAGCTCGCAGGTCCAGTCGCCGAAGCACACCACGCGCACGACGTCGCCGTATTTCTCCTCGAACAGGTGCATCGCGCCCTCCGCCACGGCCTCCTTGTACGGCTTCTGGCTCTCATGGAACGGCAGAGCGGAGCGCACCTTCTCCATCACGCGGCGGTTGATCCGGTCCAGCTCTTCTTTGGTGATGGCGCGGCTAAGCGGGATGTCGAAGGTCGTGTGATCGGGACCGACCCACGATCCTTTCTGCACGACCTGCTCTCCGAGGGTTTCGCGAAGCGCCCTATGCAGGAGGTGGGTGGCGGAATGGTGACGCGCGATCTGGGCGCGGCGTCGCGAATCGACCGCCGCGGTCGCCTTCTCCCCCACGCGGACCTCACCTGTGATCACGGTGCCCGCGTGCGCGATGACGCCGTCGGCGGGCTTCTGCGTGTCCTCGACGCGCACCCGGCCGCCCGGAGTGTTGATCATCCCGGTATCGGCGACCTGCCCGCCGGACTCGGCGTAAAAGGGCGTTCGGTCGAGGAACACCTCGACGGTGTCGCCTTCGGCTACGACATCTGCGCTCGACCCGTCTTTGCGCAGACCGACGATCCTGGATTCGGTGGCGAGCTCCTGATAGCCGCTGAACTCCGACTTCGGGAAATCCTTGGCGACCGCCCAGTGCTGCGGGGCGGCACGGCGAGAGCGGGCACGTTGGTCTGCCATCGCTTCGCGGAAGCCTTCTTCGTCGACCTCGATTCCGCGCTCTTGCGCCAGCTCGCGCGTGAGCTCGAGCGGGAACCCGAACGTGTCGTGCAGCTTGAAGGCATCGGCGCCGCCGACGGATTTGACGCCTCTGGCCGCGACCTTGTCGAATTGCTCCATGCCCTGCTCCAGGGTGCGCTCGAAGCGCGCCGTCTCCGTATCGACGGTCTCGGCGATGAAGCGCTCGCGCTCTCTCAGCTCCGGGTAATGGTCCTTGAACATCGAGACCGCAACACCTGTGCCGCTGCTCAACCTGTCGGAGAACCCGATGTTGCGCCCGTGCAGCGCCGCACGCCGGATGAGGCGGCGCAGCACGTATCCCCGCCCCTCGTTGGAAGGGATGACACCGTCGGCGATGCAGAACGTCATCGCGCGCGCGTGGTCCGCGATGATCCGTTCGGACAAGGTGGTCGGCTTGCTGCTGGACTGCCTCACGAAATCGACGAGGGGATGAAGGATGTCGGCCTCGAAGATGTTCGACTTGCCCTGCAATATGTACGAGATGCGCTCCAGCCCCATTCCGGTGTCGATGGCGGGGCGCGCCAGCGGGACGAGCGTTCCGTCCTCCTGCTGGTCGAACTGCGGAAACACCAGGTTCCAGAATTCCGTGAAGCGTTCGCAGTGGTCGGGGACGCAGTCCGGGAGGCCGCACCCTACCTGTGAGCCGCGGTCCCACCAGATCTCAGAGTCAGGCCCGCAAGGGCCCTTGCCCAGGCCCCACCAGTTGTCGCTGAGACGCGTTATGTGGTGGGGTGACACGCCGGTGCGCTCGGTCCAGATCTTGTATGCCTCGTCGTCGGTAGGATGAATCGTCACCCGCAGCCGGTCGACCGGCATCTCGAAACCCTTGGTTACGAGCTCCCACGCAAGCGGGATCGCCGTCTCCTTGAAGTACGCGCCGGTGGGGGTGAAGTTGCCGAGCATCTCGAAGAAAGTGTTGTGCCGATCGGTCCTCCCCACCTCCTCGATGTCGCCGGTGCGAAGGCACTTCTGGCAACTTGCGAGCCTGGGCGCGGGCGGTTGGCTAAAGCCCAGGTAGTAGGGCTGAAGCGGCTGCATTCCGGCCGAGATGAAGAGCGTGCTCGGGTCCCCATGCGGCACCAGGGGTGCGCTGGGAATGACCAGATGCTCCCGACTCGCGAAATGCTCTAGAAAACGTCTGCGGATCTCGTTCCCGGTCACGGGGCGGAACTCAGTTTAGGGGGCGAGCCGCTCCACGCGCCAGGCGGCGCCCCGGCTGCGGACGTACCGCAGCCGGTCGTGGAGGCGGTCTTCGCGGCTCTCCCAGAACTCGATCCAGCGCGGACGCAGGGCATATCCGCCCCAATCGGCGGGCAGCGGGACTTCGGTGGGGTGTCGCGCATCCAGCTCCGCCGCCGCCTTCTCGAGCACGGCGCGCGAAGCGACGACCCGGCTCTGCCGCGAGGCGAGCGCCGACAGCTGGGCGCCGCGCGGGCGGCTCCTGAAGTACGCGAGCGAGCCCGCCCGGCCCAGCCGCCGCACGGTCCCGGAGATCCGGACCTGGTGGCGGGTGACCGACCAGTGGAAGACGATCGCCGAGCGGGCGTCATCGGCCAGGTCGCGACCCTTGCGGCTCTGGTAGTTCGAGTAGAAGACGAACGTTCCGTCCTCGATACCCTTGAAGAGGACCATTCGAGCCGACGCGCCCGAGCGACCCGACGTGGCGAGGGCCATGGCGTCGGGCTGGAGTGCGCCCGCTGATTCGGCCTCCCGATACCAACGCCGGAACAGGACCAGCGGGTCTGCGGGCGCTCTCGACTCCAGGAGCGGCACCCTAACGCTCCCTCATGACGTGCCGGCTTCCTCCGGCACGTGCTTGCGAAGCTGCTCGAGAGCGGCTCGTTGGAGCCGCGACACGTGCATCTGGCTGATTCCCAACCGTCGGGCGATCTCCGACTGCGACATCTGGTCGTAGAACCGCATGGCCATGATGGCGCGTTCTCGAGGAGTCAGGTGGACCATGGCGCGGTTGAGGACGTCGCGCATCTCGACGCGGTCGAGCTCGGGGTCGAGGTCCCCGATCTGTTCGGAGACCGCGCGGCTGTCCTGCCCATCTCCCGTCGCGACCGGCTGGTCCAGGGAGAGGGGCATGTAGGCGGGCCCGATCTCCATCGCCTCCGTCACGTCGTCCGGAGTGACTCCTAAGCGCTCGGCCACCTCGGTCACCGTCGGCTCGCGCCCGAGCTCGTTCTTCATCTGTTCGTTGACCCGCACTGCCGACTGGTGAAGCTCCTGGAGACGCCGCGGGAACCTGATCGCCGTGCCCTTGTCCCGGAAATGCCTTTTGATCTCGCCTGCCACCGTCAGCGTGGCGAAGGTGGTGAACTCGTAGCCCAGGTCGGGGTCGAAGCGCTCGATGGCCGTGATCAGGCCGAGGTACCCGACCTGCACGATGTCGTCGAGCGGCTCGCCGCGGTTCTGGAACTTGCGCGCAAGGAAGTACACGAAATCGTGATACGCATCGACGAGCTGCTCGCGGATGTGCTCACGCTCGGCGGGATCCGTGCTGTCCCGGTAACGGCGATGGAGCGCCCGCAGCTCCTCGCGCGGCATCCGCGGAGATGAGCCCACTACCTATCTAGTGTGGTGCTTTGCGGGTTATCAGCCTGCCAGGTGCTTGACCATCCGGAAGCGCACGTGACCGGTACGCGGTTCGACGAGCGGCCGGAAGTCGTCGACGAAGCAGCGGATCATCTCGTACGCCAGCCGCTGCAGCTCGGGGTCGACCGCGACCTCGTGCTTGTGCACCGGCATGACGTTTCCGGTCGGCATGAGGTCCACGTCCACGACCAGGGCCCGGTCGGTGGCGAAGTAGGTCAGCTGAAGGTCTGCGGCGGTGTCCATGCCGTCGGCGGCGGCGATGGCGCTGTCGCACGCCTGAGTGAGCGCGATGTTGAGCTCGTCCAGGTCGACCAGGCTCAATCCGAGCTGCCCGCCGAGCGTCGTGGCGACGCGCTTGGCGACCGGGATGAACGCCGACGATGCCGGGATCTTGAGCTCCGCGAGGTTTCGTTTGGCCACGTCTTCTCGGTCCTACTCCTCGCCGTTGGTGGCCTGGCGGACCTAGCGCGTGGCGGCCGCCTCGAGCTCCTCGCGCTTGCGCTTGGCGGCTGCAACGCCATCCTGGATCGCCTTGCCCACCGGGTGCTCGGGGTCGGTGACGATTTCGCGTGCCTTCTGGGCCGCTTCCTTGGCCCGCTGCACGGGCTCGCTGCCGCTGAGCTCGATCGTCTTGCTCCTGAGGCTGTCGACCTGCGAACGGCCCGGGCCGGATGCGATGTACGCGCCCGCGGCCAGGCCGATCAGGCCGCCGAGGATGAACCAGCCGAAACCGCCGCCGCCGCCGTCTCTCTCATCTGCCATGTCTAACCTCCCAAAACCGAGCGGAAAAGGCTCTGACCCGCCACCTTGACTCCATGAGCCGCGGCGCTGATGCCACGACCCACGGCCGCCGCGCCGCGGCCACCGGTGCGCAATCCGACGTTGACGCCGGCCGTGATGTCGTTGACGTTTCCGATCGTCTGGCGTACCTCGGGCAGGGTTTCCTTCATTTCCTCATTGGTCGTGTCCAAGAGCTCCTCCACGGCGCCGAGCGTGCCGCGCAGTCTCAACAGGACCGCCGCCAGGGCCAGTGCCACCACGAGGGCGGCGACCCCAAAAGCGATCCACATGAAGCTCTGACCGCTCATCGGTTCAATACCCTTCGGACGGAGGCTGCAAACACCAATGGCAATCTTAGTTCGGCGGTGCCGGGTTGCTCGTGCCCGGCTCTTTCGTCTCCCGGCTGGGGCGAGGCACAAATCGCGCCAGCGGCTGCAGGAACAGCGCGAAGATCAACGCCGGGACGAGGTTGGCCTGGCCCAGGCGCAGGGCCGGCAGTCCCAGGTAATCCCACAGCTGGCCCAGAGCGAACCCCAGCGCGGTCATCAGGAGGATGGGGACGTACGAACGGCGACGGAACGGCACGAACGCGTAGATCAGCTGCGACGTGATGAGCACGGCCAGGACCAGGACGATCAGCCCGGGCGGGATCAGGCCCAAGAATCACCTGACAGCGACGTGCCCACCGGCCCCGCGGGCCAGCTCCGCACAAATGGGCAGGTGTTGGACGGTGCTCCCTCCGGACCACGGGGGTGGGTTGTCCTGAGCGAGCTCAGGTGGGTCCCCTGCCTTGGCTCTCCAAGTCCCGTAACCGGGGTCCCCGCGAAATCGAAGATCTCGAGGGGCTTTCCAGCGGGCATTTGGTCGGCTTTCCGGACTCCGGGGTCCCTAATGCTGTCTAGTTGGGCAACGCGCACATCGCCCGCAGCCCTTCGGGAGCCAGCCAATATTACGAGCCGGCTTTCTTGAGTGGCTTCACCACCACGTTCAGCTCGTCGAGCTGCGAAGCGTCGACCTCCGCAGGCGCGCCGAGCATGAGGTCCGACATGGACTGGGTCTTCGGGAAGGCGATCACATCCCTGATGTTGTCAGTGCCGCCGAGCATCATCACGATCCGGTCGATTCCGGGCGCGATCCCGCCGTGGGGCGGCACGCCGTAGGTGAAAGCCTGGAGCAGAGTGCCAAACCGCTCGCGGATGGTATCCAGGGGCATGCCGAGCAGCTGAAAGACCCTTTCCTGCATCGCCGGGTCGTAGATCCTGAGGCTCCCGCCGCCCAGCTCATAGCCGTTGCAGACGATGTCGTACGCGTGGGCCCTAACGTCATACGGACGCTCCTCGACAAACGACATGTCCTCCTGGAACGGTCGCGTGAACGGGTGGTGCGCATACGTCAGCTTGCCCTCGTCGTCCTCTTCGAAGAGATAGGTGGGGTTGATCCAGAGGAACTTCCACTCGTCCTCTCTGATGAGCTTGCGCCGCCGCGCCACCTCCTGGCGGATCAGGCCCATCACGGTCTCTGCCTTTCGCTTTCGATCCGCCACCAGGAGCACGATGTCTTCAACGCCGGCGCCGGTCGCCAGCCGGATGCCGGAGAGCTCGTCCTCGCTGAGGAACTTGTCAATCGAGCTTCCAGGCAGCCACGCCATTCCCTTGCCACCCGCGCCTCTGGCGACGGTGACCAGGTCGTCGAGGTCGCGACGAGCCATGTCTCGACCTCCCGGGACTCGCATGCCGCGCACGACGCCTCCCGCATCGAGCGCGCCGCGGAAGATCTGCGCTTTCGTCCCGGCGAGAACCTGGCCCAGGTCGACGATCTCGAGATCGTGGCGAAGGTCGGGCTTGTCGGAGCCGTAGCGAAGCAGCGATTCCTTGATGTCGAGGCGCGGAAACGGAGTGGACAGCTCCACCCCGAGCACGTCACGCCACAGCTTGCTGAACAGCCCCTCGATCAAACCGAAGACGTCCTCCTCGTCGCAGAAGGACATCTCGAGATCCAGCTGGGTGAACTCCGGTTGCCTGTCTGCGCGCAGGTTCTCGTCCCGGAAGCAGCGCGCGATCTGGTAGTAGCGCTGCACACCCGAGACCATCAGCAGCTGCTTGAGCATCTGCGGCGCCTGGGGCAGCGCGTAGAAGCTTCCAGGGTGAAGGCGCGACGGCACGAGGAAGTCTCTTGCGCCTGATGGTGAGCTGCGGGTGAGGATGGGCGTTTCGACCTCGATGAACTCTTTGCCGTCCATGAAATCCCGGATGATCTTGTTGACTCGACTCCGAAGCTCGAGCATTTGCATCATCCGGGGGCGGCGCAGGTCCAGGTAGCGGTACTCGAGGCGCGTCTTTTCGTCCGGCTCCTCCGGGTCCACGATCGGAAACGGCGTGGTGTCCGAGGTGTTGATGACCTCGACGTCGGAGGCGGCGACCTCGACGTCGCCAGTCGGCATGCGCGGGTTCTCGGACCCCGCGGGGCGCCGCCCGACCGTCCCCTTGATCCGCACCACGTACTCAGATCTCAGCTCCGACGCCACGCCATGCGCCTGCGGCGATTTGGCCGGGTTGAAGACGACCTGCACCGCCCCCCAGCGGTCGCGCAGGTCGATGAAGATGAGCCCGCCGTGGTCGCGGCGCCGGGCGACCCAGCCGTAAAGCTCCACCTCGCCGCCCTCGTCGGCGACGCGCAGCGACCCGCAGTGACGGGCGCCGAATCCGCTCACGCCAGCCGCCCGGGCAGGTCCACCCACTCCACCTGAGCCTGCTCGCCGCTGGCCATCTCTTTCAACTGCGCCGTCCGGCGCGCCGCATCCTCGGCCGACAGCAGGACGACCCAGCGGGCGCCGAGCCGGTTGGCGCCTCGCAGCTTGGCCCGCAGGCTCTTCGCCTCGTAATCGACCGCGACCGAGCGCACCGTGCGGCAGATGCGGGCGACCTCCGCGGCCGCCAGATCGAGGTCGCCGTCGGCCAGCACGACCACTTCGGCGGCCGGACTTGCGATCACCTCCTCCCCGCTCGCCGCCATCAGCTCGGTGACGCGGTCGAGACCGCCGGCGAATCCGACCCCAGGCGTCGAAGGACGTCCCATCGCAGCGGCGAGACCGTCATACCGGCCGCCCGACGCCAGCGCATCTTGCTGGCCGGCCGCCCCCACCGGGTAGAACTCGAAGACGGTTCGGGTGTAGTAGTCGAGCCCGCGCACGAGGTGCGGGTTGAGCTGGTACTCGATGGAGGCGCCATCCAGCAGGCGAAGCACGGCAGCCCAGTGCTGCGAGCATTCGTCGCAGAGGTGGTCGGTCACCTTGGGAGCGTGCTCCTTGAAGGGTTGGCAGATGTCGACCTTGCAGTCGAGCAACCGCAGCGGATTGCGCTCAAGCCGGAGCTGGCAGTCGCCGTGCAGCTTTGATTTCAGCGGCCGGTAGTACTCCTTCAAAAGCTCGAGATATGCGGGCCGGCATTTGGCGTCGCCGATCGTGTTGAGCTCCACGCGCAGGTGGCGCAGCCCGACCTCGACCAGCCAGTCGTTGGCAAGCTCGATCACCTCCGCGTCGAGGGCGGGCTGGGCGCTGCCGATCGCCTCGATGTCCAATTGATAGAACTGGCGGTATCGACCCTTTTGAGGGCGGTCATAGCGGAACATCGCTCCGATCAGGTACAGGCGGGACGGCGGCGGCGCCTGGTTGAGCCCGCCTTCGAAGTAGGCACGCACAACGCCCGCGGTGGCCTCGGGTCGGAGGGCCAGGTTGCGACCTCCCCGGTCGTCGAACCGGTACAGCTCCTTGGCGACCGCGTCGGTGTCCTCGCCCACACGCTCGATGAGCTCTGCCGACTCGATGATGGGCGTAAGGATCTCCTCGTAGCCATAGCGCCGAGCGACATCGACCGCCGCCTTCTCCGCGGCGCGCCACAACGGCCGGTCGCCCGGAAGGATGTCGCGCATGCCGCGGACTGAATTGATGGGCTCGGAGCGGGGCATTGGAGTGTTCGATTGTAAGAACCGTGGGTTTTCACCATCCGGACCGAGTGCCGAGTTTGCCGCGCCGCTTCAGGCATCCGCAGCGATTGGGGTTAATATCTGGCGCCGGTGACCACCGCCCTGATCCAGCTCATCTCACTGGTCCTTGCCGCGCTGGCGTTGATCACCGGCGCCTACCTGCTGATCATCGGAAAGCGGCCGTGGCGGGGAGGCGACAACCAGGAGGTCGCGCCGCGTGTGCGCCTGCTCGGGTTGAGCTACATCCTCGTCTTCGGTGCGGCGATGGTCCAGATCATCGTGCAGCCACGCGGCGTCGAGGCCGAAGCCCTCGGCGGGTTCATGGTTCTGGGCGGGATGCTCGTGATCGTGGTCGTCTATCTCGAAGCCCGGGCTTCACGTCGCTCGACCCACGAGGAAACCGTGGACTCCAGGCTCCGCCACTAGGTCCAGGCCCGCTTTAGAGCGCCGTCCGCTCCCGGCTGGTGCGATAGCCCGCCGCCGCCCTCAGCGCCTCGACCAGGTCGGCGAGGTGGACCGGCTTGCTCATGTAGTCGTCGAAGCCGGCTTTGATGCATCGCTCCTGGTCGCCCGGGCCGGCGAGCGCCGTGAGGGCGATCAGTCGCGGCCGGTTGCCGCGCGGCCAGCGGCGGCAGATCGCTTCCGCGGCCGCGAGCCCGTCCATCTCGGGCATCAACACGTCCATCAGCACCGCGTCATATGGCTGCTGTGCGATAGCCGCCACGGCCTCGCGCCCGTTGGACACGACGTCGGCGCTGTGACCGAGCTTGGTCACGAGACGGCGCAGGAGGTTCTGGTTCAGGGCGTTGTCGTCGGCGATCAGCACGCTGAGGCCGCCGGGCATGGCGTCCTTCGCTACTTGGGGAGGCACCTCACCGTGCGCTCCGACCTGGACCATCACATCGTGCAGGGTGCGCGGCACGACCGGCTTGGTGAGGGTCGCCTGGATCACCCCGTTGTCCGCGGCCTCGGCTTCCTGGGGTCCTGGGGACGCGACCGAGATGAGGACGATCGGAAGCTGGTCGGGCCGCCGCAGCGCACGGATCTGGGTCGAAAGCGCCAACCCGTCGATGGCCGGCGGCCGGTGCTCGACCAGCGCGATGTCGAAGGGCCTGCCCTCCTTGACTATGCCCAGCGCTTCCTCCGGCGACACCGCCGTGGCGCCGGCCCCCCACTGTTCCGCCTGGAGGGCGAGCACCCGCTTGTCCGTCGCGTCGGCCGACACCACCAGGACACGCATCCCGTCTAGGGTCAGCTGACCGGTCGCGACCGAAGCCGGGAGAGCCTGGGCCAGGATCGTGAAATCGAATGCCGTTCCGGCGTCCGGGCCGGCCTCGACTCCGCCCTGCTCGACGCGCAGGTCCCCGTCCATCATCTCGACGAGCTGTTTGGTGGTGCCCAAGCTCAGCACCGCGAGCCGGTCACCAGGCTCCATGTGCTCGTGCTGGGCCGGGGTCCCGTCCAGACCGCCGCGCAGGATCCGGGCGGGCACGCCACGGCCTGTGTCGCGGATCGTGAAGTGCAGGGCGACCAGCCCACCGCGGTCCTCGCTGCTGAGCTCGATGCCCACGCCCCCACGAAAAGTGCGATCGATCGCGCCGTGCAGCAGGGTGAGCAGGATCTGCTCCAACCGCCTCGAGTCGCCGACCACGATGCTCGGCACGTCCGGCTGCGCGCCGAACGACAGGTCGAGGCTCTTCACGCCGGCATCGTCCGCGACCAAGGCGATGCACATCTCGACGCACGACCTCAGGTCGAAGGGGTGCAGCGCGAGCTCGAGCTCGCCGCTCTGCATGATCGCCGCGTCCAACACGTCGTCGATCAGCCTGGCCACCTGCTCGGCACCGACCTCGACGATCGACGCGAGCTCGCGCTCCTCTCCCGATTCCGCGCCGCCCGAGAGCAGCCCGGCGGCGCCGAGGACCGCGTTGAGCTGGTTGCGCAGCTGGTGGCCGATGTCCGCCATCAGCTCCGAGTCGATGACCACGCGCCCGGCCGCGCCGTTTACGCCTGCACCCGGCACCATGTCCTTGTCCGGCTTCTCGTCGACGTCTTGGAATTGACCCATCAGTAAAGCTGCTCCGCCGGCGGCTGCTCTGTCGGCTCGAACATCGATTCAGGCAGCTGGACCCCGTTCGACCGGAAATGCGCGTCGAAGTTCGAACGCGTCCCGGTCGCGGTGTGATACCCGACTGCGCGCCCGTCCGGCGTAACACCGATCTGTCGAAACGCGAACACCTCCTGCAGCACGAGCTCTCCTTCGACGATTCCGAGCACCTCGGCCACGCTCGTGACCTTCCGGCCTCCGCCGCGCGTCCGCTCAGTCTGGACGATGACGTTGATCGCGGATGCGATCTGGCTGCGAATGGCTCGGGAAGGTAGCTCCGTGCCCGCGAGCAAGACCAGGGTCTCCAGGCGGTTCAGCGCGTCGCGCGGGTTGTTGGCGTGAAGTGTGCTCATCGATCCGTCATGCCCGGTGTTCATGGCCTGCAGCATGTCGAGCGCCTCACCGCCGCGACACTCGCCCACGATGATCCGGTCAGGTCTCATGCGCAGGGAGTTGCGCACGAGGTCGCGGATCGAGATGAGGCCGCGGCCCTCCACGTTCGCGGGCTTCGACTCCAGGCTGACGACGTGCACCTGTCGAAGGCGAAGCTCGGCGGCGTCTTCGCAGGTCACGATCCGTTCGGTGGCCGGGATGAACCCCGACAGGACGTTCAACAGCGTCGTCTTGCCGGACCCGGTGCCACCCGACACGATGATGTTCAAGCGGGTCTTCACCGCCGCGTCGAGGTACTCGAAGATGGCTTCGCTCGATCCACCGCTGTTGATGATCTTCTCCGGCGTCAGCACCTCGCGACCGAATTTGCGGATGGTCAGGCAGGGTCCGTAGATCGCCACCGGTGGGATGACCACGTTGACGCGAGAGCCATCTTTCAAACGCGCGTCACACATCGGCTCCGATTCGTCAACGCGCCGTCCTATGGTCGAGACGATGCGGTCGATCACTCGGCGAAGGCTGTCCTCGTCGGCGAAGGCCAGAGTGGTCAGCTCGATTCGCCCTGCCCGCTCGACGAAGATCTGCTCCGGCCGGTTGACCATGATCTCCGTGACCCCTGGGTCTCGAAGCAGCGACTCCAGCGGCCCGAGCCCGATGACGTCGTCGAAAAGGATCTCGACGAGCCTCTCGCGGTCGGCGGCCGTGATCAGGACCGCAGGAGGCTTGGCGCGGAAGTGGTCCTCCGTGAGCTGCGTGAGCAGGCGCCTAATGCCGGCGCGGTTGTTGATGTCGATGGCTCCGGCATGGCGGGCCAGGAGCAGCGCGTGGATCTCCGTTTTGGCCGCCGCCAGGGCGGGGCTCAGCTGCCCTCCCTGGTCTGAGCGGGCGGGCGCCTCGGCCGGCGCGGCGACAGGGGCGGACGCGACCGGTTCTCGGGCGACCGTCCTGCGCTCCAGCGGTGCCACGGTGGCCGAGCCGTTGGCGGCGGGCGGCTCGGCCGGAGCAGGACCGCTCGGAGCCGGCGCGGGCGCCTGCTGGTAGCGGCGGTCGAACCGCTCCGAGAGCTTCACAGCTTCTTCCGCACGGCCGTCTTCAAAAGGCGTCGATGGGCGCGCGACGCGACCGCTTTCACGGCCGGGTCCGGGTCGTCGGTCGCCAGCTGGTTCAAGCCGTCGGTGGCCCCGGCGTCGCCGATCATCGCCAGAGCCTTGCAGGCCGCGAGGCGCACCTGCTTGGGCCAGCGGCGGTCGTGCGCGATGCCCAGCAGCGGCGCCACCCGAAGTGTGTCCTTTCGCAGGCCGCACGCCAGGACCGTCGCCACCGCCGCCTTCTCGGACGGCGGCTGCCTCATCAGGGCTTCGATGTCGAGGTCGGAAGCTGCCCGCGACAGGGCGAGCGCAAGGCGGTGCAAGGGCACCTTTTCGGCCATCGCCATCAGGATCTCCACTGCCCGGCGGCCGCCGAGCTGCCCGAGGGCGCGGAGGGCCGTCCACCGGACGAGCGGGTCAGGGTCACCCGCGAGGTCGCCGATCCACGGCACCGACTCGGTCAGACGCATCGCGCCACAGAGCCGGCAGGCGGCCGACCTGACTGCCGGGTCGCCGGCCGCGAGCGCGTCGAGCATCTGGTCGGTGAGGCCTGAGTGCCGGAACGCCTCTGTGACCCGCCAGTGGCCTGATAGCCCGCTGCCAGGGCGGGCGAGCGCGGCCGAGATCACGTTGGCCACCGGGGTGGACTCTTCGAGAAGGTCGGCGGCGCTGATGTTGGCGATCACCGCCGGCTCGCCGGCAAGCGCTCCGTTAAGCACCCGGTCAATGCGCTCGGCAAGCTTTGACCGGCTGGCGGGCACTCGTACCGCCGTCTGAGGTGTGGGCCTCGTATTCGAGCCATTACTGCGATGCGGGGAGTCGATCTGGGGGGACGTTGGTACATTATCGACGTTTTGAGTGCCCGTGAGGTTCGCGAAACCTTACCTCGGGCGCGGGAGGAAGATCCACTTTACGTGGCTGGCAGCTCGGGACCTGGCGCCGCCGACCCCCCCTCCGCCCTGCAGGGCAGGGTGCGGATCCTGGAAATGTCATCGGTGTTCGCGGAGCTTGGGGACGGCCCGCTCCGAGCGGTCGCGCGCCGGATGAGGTCTCTCGGCCTCAAGGCCCGCGATACGCTCCGTCTCGGCGGGACAGGCGGAGACGTGGTCGTCTTTCTGGCCTCCGGCCAGGTCGAGGAGTCGATCGCGGACGGGACGGGCAAGGTGCTGTTGACCCGCCGCCCAGCGCCGGGCGACCTGGTGATCCTGCCCGCCCCGCGGACGGGGGACCGGTACGTCACCAGCATCTTCGGTCTCACCGACGCGGCGCTGCTCACGCTGGACCGGGACGGCCTCCTGGAGGGGCTCGGCAGCGAGGTCGAGGCCGTGGCCGTGACCCTCGAGAAGCTCTGGGAGCAGGAGCTCTCCGCCGCGCGGGCGGCGGAGACTCAGGTCAAGTCGCGCTCCGTGGCGCCGATCATCGCCTTCTTTTCGGCCAAGGGCGGCTCCGGGACCACCACGCTGGCGATCAACACCACTGCAGCCCTGGCCAAGAAGTTCCCGCACCAGGTCCTGCTGGTCGACCTGGCGGTACCCTTCGGCCACGCGGCGCTGTTCGCCGACCTGATCGCCACGGGGTCGATCGCCAGCGCCTCCCGGACCGCGGCGACCGACTTCGAGTCCGTCCTCAGGGGCAACATCGTCAACCACCGTTCCGGGATGGGCGTCCTCCCGGGAACGCTGCGGCCGGAAGAGGTCGACACCGTAACGGGCGACCTCACCGGGCGGGTCCTGGATGTCGTGGTCGACTGGCAGAAGCTCGTCGTCGCCGACCTGGGCACGTCGCTCGGAGAAGCCGCCCTCGCGGTCATCGAGCGGGCCGAATGCCTGGTCGTGGTCACGCCGCCCGAGATCGCCGCGATGACCGATGCGCGGCGCGCGCTCGCGGTGTTCCGCGATATCATGAACGTGCCCGACAACAGGATCGTGCTGGTGCTCAACCAGCGGTCTCCCCACCCGCCGCTCGATCGCGCCGCGGTCGAGTCGATCCTCGGTCGCAAGATGTCGGTGGTCGTCGGTTTCGACGATTCCAGACCGGAGGACTCGACCCTGGCCGGGGGGCTGGTCCTCTTGCGCGACCCCTCATCGCTGGTCTCACGCGGAGCCACCGAACTTGCTCGCGTGATCCTGGCGAGCTTGAAGCTAGATGCATGACGCCACGCTCAGACGGCGTGGCCAGGCCCTGGTCGAGCTCGCGATCGCTCTGCCCGTGCTCATGTTCCTCGCCGCCGGCACCATGGAGATGGGCCGGGGATATTCCTTCGCCATCGCAACCTCGGATGCGGCGAGAGACGGCGCGAGATACCTAGCCGGCAAGACCGCCTCCACCAACGGCCCAGGAGCGGCCGCGGTGTGCAATCTCGTGACCGCGGACCTGGCGGCGGTGACCTCCAACGTCAGCTGCCCAGCCGTTGTGGCGACCAAGCCCGCCGCAGGTTCGGTCACTCCGGCGGCGGGCCAGGCGATCGTGGTCGTCTGGTGCGGGAGCCCGGTCGACTGCACGGGCTCCCCCACCCTGCTCTCTCAGAAAGAGGTCGACGTGTACGTGTACTACGGCTTCAGCGATTTGAATCTACTGGGAGGCGGAATCACCATCTCGGGGGCGAGCCGCGCCACGACGTCTTGGTGAGATCCGTCAGCCGCCACGTCTCGGCCGCCGGCCA
>DATKSS010000066.1:0-5863 GCA_035531515.1 Candidatus Dormiibacterota bacterium
CCAACCGCGATGACTTTCTGGAGGCCCTGCGCCAGGGCAAGATCACCGGCCACGCCGCCAGCCCGCTCGTGCATCTGATGAGCACGCTCGCCAAGATGCGTTACCGTTTGGGAATGTCGCCTGTGCCGGATTGCCTAACCCGCGGCTCCCTTCCCTAGTGCAAGATCAGGCGACCTTTTCGGTTAAGGTGAGATGCGGAAACTGGGCACAGGCGTAGTAGGCGCAAATCCGGTCCTCCAACTCGGCTGGGGTGAGCAGGCGTGCAGGCTCGGCCACCGCGCGCTTGGCATGCACCCACTTCGGCTCGATGGGGTTGAGCCAGGGGCTTTTGCTGGGCAGACCGCAGACCAGGAGGCGCACGCCCTGGCCGGTCTGCTTGACGTGCTGGTTGTGGGCGCGGAGCCAGGCGCGGACCTCGGCACTGACATGCCAGGAGGCATTGTCCCAAACCAGCAGCAGCGCCGTCTTGTGGTGAGCCGCGGTTTGCTCGGCACACCACGCCAGAAACTGGGTCGTCACACCGCTCACCGGCCGGCCGGTAACAAAGCGCAGCCAGACCGCATCGCGGCCACTCGTCGGGACAGGCGTATCGGCGTGGCGCAGCAGCACGCCATAACAGGCCAGCGCCTTGGCCGCATCTGGCGGCGCGGCCGTCGTCTTCCCGTTCCCTCGCGCCCGCCTCGGGCGCTTCGGACGTGCGACCGTCTGCTCCACCAGCTGCAGCGGCTGGCCCGCGTCGGCCCAGGCGTGCAGATGGGGCTGCCTCACCCGACTCCACCACACCTCATCCTGGAAGCCAAGCAGCCAGGTGGGATGGGTCGTGGCCAGCCGCTGCAGCCGGTCGCGCCAGCTTTTTTTCGGAGGTATGCCGGGTCGGGACTGGTAATCCACTGCTTGGCGCGCCGCCAGCGCACGTCGAGGCGCCCAAGCGTGGCGCGGATGGTCTCGGGGCTGACCGGCGTCGGAGTCAGGCCCTGGGCGAAGCTGACCTCGGCCGCCAGTGCCAGGGTCCAGACGCTGGTCGGCTTGCCAAAGTCGCGCGGGCTGCGATGCAGCAACTCGCGCACCTGCTCGGCTCGCGACCCAGGAAAGGCGGCATGGATCGTGTGGGGGCGCGAGGAACTGGGCGAAAGCGCCGCGCGGCCGGTCTGATTGAAGGCGTGGATGGCGTTGCGGACCGTCTGGCGGTTGCACCGCAGGGAGGCAGCGATGGCGGGCACCGACGTTCCCTCGGCGGACGCTAGCAGGATCTGGCAGCGCCGCAGGGTGAAGCCCGCCGCCGACCGCAGCCCCGCCCCGAGCGCCTGCCGCTCGGCCTCCGTGAGCGGTCGGACGAAAATGAGGTGTTTCATGCCACCCAGGATAACTCATAACCTACGACCTTGTCGGTAACTGCACTAGTGCAAGAACAGGGGAGGTTCTGTGCAGAGGCGGCGGGTGGGTGCTGGGCGTGAGCCCGGGTCTTGGGCTCGCCCTCACCCCGGCCCTCTCCCGCCGGGGAGAGGGGGACACCGCCTCACCCCGACCCTCTCCAGGGACCCTGAGGGGACGCACACCACGTCCTCTGATCGAACACTAGCTCCGCGATTGATGCGGGCTGAGGATCAGGCAGGCGTGGAAATCGAGCGTACCGCCCTGGCAACTGACAAGCACGACATCGTGTTTGGGAACCTGACGCTCACCTCCCTGGCCGCGCGCCTGGATGATGCCCTCTGAGAGCGGCGTCATCCCCCACATATAATAGCCCGAGAGCTCGCCTCCGCCCGTATTCGTCGGCAGCGCCCCGCCTGGTCCGAGCCTGCCGTCCTCGACGAAGGGTCCGCCCTCGCCCTTCTTGCAGAAGCCGTAATCCTCGAGCGTGACCAGCGTTGTGTAGGTGTAGCAGTCGTAGAGTTCGCAGACGTCAACGTCGTCGTTCGTGATCCCTGCCATGCGGAAGGCGGTCTCTTTCGCGAGCGCCGCGCCGGTATTGACTTCGTTCTCGTATCCGGCGCGGCGTGGGTTGCCCGGATGGCCCTGGCCCATGCCGGCGATGTAGACCGGCGGCTGCCTCAGGCTGCGGGCGCGCTCCGCCGACGTGACGATGACGGCCACGGCGCCGTTGGAGACGAGCGTGCAGTCGAGCAGATGCAGCGGTTCGACCACCCAGCGCGAGTTGTGGTAGTCCTCAAGGGTGATCGGGGTGCGCAGCATCGCTCGTGGATTCAGCGTCGCCCAGCGGCGGGTCGAGACGGCGATCGCGCCGAGTTGGTCGTGGGTTGTACCGTAGAGCGCCATGTGGCGGCGGGCGGCGAGGGCGTAGCCGGTGTTGGCGCCGAAGAATCCGTAGGCCGGCCCGAGCCCGGCCATGCCGCGGTTGCTGCGGATGCGCCCGTAGGCGCCGCCGGCCGTCTCACCCGGCGTGAGCGGAGTATCGGCGAAGACGCAGACGACGGCGTGCGCCATGCCGGCCAGGATCGCAAGCGAGGCGTAGTGGACCATCTGGCCCGCTGTCGAGCCCGCGGCGTTCATGTGGTTCATCAGGCGCAGGTTGCGCAGACCAAGCGTGACCTGCAGACCGAGCCCGAGGCTGCCGGAAGCAGCGGAGATGCCGGAGTTGATCAGCAGGCCGTCGATCGCGTCTTTGGCGAGGCCCGCGTCTTCGCTGGCGAGGCGCACCGCCTCGGCAGCAAGGCCGGCGGCCGGTTTGGTGTACTGACGCGTCATCTCGGTGATCCCGAGCCCGGCGATGGCCGCCCTGCCGCTCACGTCGAGTGTCATGCCTGCGTCCTATTTGATCGGCGCCGCGGGCCTTCGTCCGCTGCAACGCGAACCAGGCCCCTTGAGATTATCGTACGCGATTGACTAGGAAGAATGCATGTTCTATTCTGCTGGGGCAGCGGCGCGGCGCGCCGACGAAATATGGGAGGACTGGGAGGAGAGTATGCAGACCGATCTTGGTCACATTCAGTTCAACGTCCAGCCGGTGAACGTGCCATTTTACAAGGACCTGATGGCCTTTCTGGGCTGGCAGACCGTCTATGCTGACGAAGGCATGCTCGGCGTCTCCGGGAAGAGCGGCAGCAGCCTCTGGTTCATGGGCCAAACCAAAGACGTGAACAACGACTACGACGGGCCGGGGATGAATCACCTCGCGATCTCCGCCGAGTCGCAGGCGGACGTGGATGCGGCAGCGGCGTACCTGAAGGAGCACAAAGTCGAGCTGCTCTTTGGGACGCCACAGCATCGCCCCGATTTTGCGCAGAGCGAAGACCAGACTTACTACCAGGTGATGTTCGAGTCGCCGGATCGGATTCTGCTCGAAGTCGTCTATACGGGGCCGAAATCTGCGTGAGAATGTAGCTGCGCGTCGCCCGGAGTCTCCAGCGAAGGTCACGATGGCTGTTCAGATCATCTACGAGACCCATTCGACGACGGTGGATAACGAGGCTGGGATCGCGACCGGCTGGCTGCCGGGGCGGCTGTCCGAGCAAGGGCGCAGACAGGCTCAGGAGCTTGGCGAGCGTCATCGCGGCCAGGAGGTCGACGTCGTGTTCGTGTCGGATCTGGCACGCGCGGTTGAGACGGCGAGGATCGCGTTCGGTGGCAGCGGGATTCCGATCCGTCAGGACGCCCGCCTGCGCGAGTGCAACTACGGCGTGCTCAACGGCATGCCGGCCGCGCGGCTCACGGCCGAGCGGCGTCGGTACATCGATGAGGCGCACCCGGACGGCCAGAGCTACCGGCAGGTCGTCGACGAGATGCGCGGCTTCCTCCGCAATCTGGCGGCAGGCTGGGACGGCCGCAAGGTTGTCGTCGTTGCGCACTCGGCCAACAAATGGGCGCTCGACTGCCTGCTCAACGGCGCCAAGCTCGCGGACCTGGTCGATGCGCCCTTTGGCTGGCAGGAGGGCTGGCGCTATACGCTGCCCGCGGGTTGGACGGGCGCGGCCGTGACAGCCGATGACCAACAGGACCCGAAGGACTGAGCACCCGCGCCCTGATCAGATGCGTTCGAGGATGACCACGGGAATCTCGCGACTGGTGCGCGTCTGGTACTCGTCGTAATTCGGGAAGATGCCGGCCATCTGCTTCCAGAGCGCCGGCTTCTCCTCCGGCGTGGCCGGCCGTGCGCGAGCGCGGAAGCGGTCTGCCCCGACCTGTACCTGCACCTCCGGCTGCGCGACGAGGTTGAGATACCACTGCGGATGCTGCGGCGCGCCGCCGCGTGAGGCGACGACGAGATAGCGGCCCGCGTCTTGGCCGTAGATCAGCGGGGTTGTGTGCAGTTGCCCGGAGCGGCGCCCAGTCGTCGTGAGCAGCAGCGTGGGGAGGCCGTTCCAGATGTGGCCCTCCTCCCCATTGGTTTCGAGATAGCGCTGCATGTGCGCCTGCTGCCAGCTAACATGCTGGTCCGTGGAATGGTTCGATGCGGTCATAGCTCTGCCTCCCAGTCTGGCGGTTCTTCCCGAGCATTCTCCCACGCCCGGCGAGACGCCGCAACACCGGCGGCGATTGCCGGCGTGGTGCTGCCCCGCGCAGGCCTCCTCAGAACATGCCCACGAAGCGGGCGAGCAGATAGGCGAGCGCAAGGCCGGAGGCGGGACCAATCGCCCACCCCTTGAGAATCCCGTAGAGCGTCGGCCAGCGCACCGTCTCGCGGCCGCGCGCCAGACCGGTCCCGGCCATCGCGCCAATCAATGCCTGGTTCATTGAGGTGAAGTAGCCGAAGGTCACGGCCGTGAAGACGACAAGCGCTTGGACGAGCTGGGCCGCGCTCGCCATGGCCAGGTCGACCTTGACGATGTCGAAGGCGACCGTTTTCAGCAGCGGCTTCCCCCAGGTAAGGACGCCGAGAGCGAGTCCGAGGCCGCCGATCAGCGCCGCGGCAAAGACCCCGAACAGATGCGTCATCAAGAAGACGCCGGTGGCGTTGGAGACGTCGTTGGCGCCCATCGTGAAGGAGGCGGCGACGCCGACGACCACGAGGAGCGCCGGCAAGATGCTCCGCCGGCCTGTATGCCGTTGTGCGGACGGGATGGCGCGGTCGATGAGATGTGTGAAGCTCCAGCCGAGACCGCAGGCCACAAATGGGGCGAGCACCCAGAGGATCGCCAGATGGATGATGGTCGGCCAGTGAATCGGCGCCCCGACGGCCAGGCCGGCGCCGACGACAGAGAACACGAGGATCTGGATGGTCGAGGTTGGGATTCGCAGGTAGGTGTAGGCCGTGGTCAGAAGAAAGGCCGCGGCTACGATCACGAGGGCCGTCAGCGTCGTCACATGGGCGGGATCGATGATGCTCCGGCCGACGGTCACCTCGACCTTGTGGCTGGCGAGGGTGGCGCCGATCAGAGCAAGAATCGCCATGGTTACGAGGGCAGGCACGAGCCGGATCGACCCTGACGCGTAAGGCATCCCCATGCAGGCGCCCGTATAGTGCGCGCCCATGCTCCAGGCGAAGGCAAACGCTACGATGATCAAGAACACTGAGGTGAGCCCGATCTGCATAAGCCTCGTATCCCGTTCGTCGCCTTCGCCGGCTCGTCTGTCTGGGATTATACGCGGGGCTTCGATCAGGCGACGCGGGGGCCAACTCACGCACGACGGAGGTATGGGATACTGGATCGGTAAGGAGAGAAGCGATGAGCACGATCACAGTCCAGACGAGCCGCGCGATCGCCGCGAAGCCGGAGGATGTCTACGCCTTTCTGCGCGACTATCGCAAGCGGCCGCAGATTCTGACGCCGAACTTTCTCGATTACACGGTCGAGGAGGGCGGCGAGGGCGCCGGGACGCTGATCCGCTATCGCCTGCAGGCAGCTCGGCGGGAGCGAGCCTATCAGATGCGCGTGGACGAGCCGGTGGAGGGTCGGGTGCTGCG
>DATKSS010000067.1:0-29563 GCA_035531515.1 Candidatus Dormiibacterota bacterium
GCCATCCGGATGGGTATCGGCATGGTGCACCAGCACTTCATGCTCATCCCGGTATTCACGGTGGCCGAGAACGTCATGCTCGGGCTTGAGCTCACCAGGCTTTTCGGATTTCTGGACCGCCGGCGGGCCAGCAGCGAAGTCGCGAAGCTCGGCAAGGAGTTCGGCCTCCCCGTCAACCCGGACGCCCTGGTCGAGTCCTTGTCTGTCGGCGCCCAGCAGCGCGTCGAGATCGTGAAGGCCCTCTACCGGCGAGCCGGCGTGCTGATCCTCGATGAGCCGACGGCCGTCCTGACTCCACAAGAGACCGACGAGCTTCTGGGGGTCATGGAGTCGCTGAAGCGTGCCGGTCGCTCCCTGGTGTTCATCACGCACAAGCTGAAAGAGGCGATGCAGGTCGCCGACCGCATCACCGTGCTCCGAGGAGGCCGCGTCGTGGGCTCGACGGTGCACGGGCAGTCGACCGAGGCCGAGCTGGCCGCGATGATGGTCGGCCGCGCGATACGAATGGGGGTGGACAGGCCGCCGTCAAAGCCGGGCGCGGTGGTGCTCGACGTGAAGGGTCTGACCGTCAGGAACGTCCACGGCCAGGCCGCGGTGGATGACGTCTCCTTTCAGGTCCGCGCCGGCGAGATCGTCACCGTAGCCGGCGTGCAGGGCAACGGGCAGACCGAGCTTGTCAGGGCGATCATGGGCCTGGATCACGTCGCGTCCGGTCGGATCACAGCAGCCGGCCGCGACGTCACCACCAGCTCGCCGCGCGAGACGCTCGCATCTGGAGTCGGCCACGTCCCGGAAGACCGCATCAAGGACGGCCTGGTTGCCGACCTGTCGGTGGCCGAGAACCTGGTGCTCGACATGTACTGGATGGCGCCGTTTGCGCGCGGCCCAGTTCTCGAGCCGGACGAGATCCAGCGTTCGGCTCAGCTGCGCATCAAGGAGTTCGATATCCGGACTCCCTCGCCACTGACTTCCGTGGGCACGCTCTCGGGAGGCAACCAGCAGCGCGTGATCGTCGCCCGGGAGTTCTCACGACCGGTCTCGCTCATGATCGCCGCGCAGCCGACCCGCGGGCTGGACGTCGGCTCGATCGAATACATCCACGAGCGGATCGTGCAGCTGCGCGATCAGGGTGACGCGGTGCTCATCGTGTCGAGCGATCTCGACGAGGTGTTCGCTCTCGGCGATCGCATCGCCGTCATGTTCCAGGGCCGCATGAGTGGGCCCTTCGACTCGCAGCTCTACACTCGCGAGCAGGTCGGGCTCATGATGGCCGGGTCGAGCGCAGAGGCTGCCTCAACCCCCGGCGGCGGTGAGACCGCTTGAGCCAACCGCCCGCACCACGAGCTAATCCCAACCGAATCGGCTCCGCGCGTGTCTTGTTCCAGAAGTTGGTCGCGCCCGAGTCCACAACCTGGAACTCGGTGCTCATCGTCTTCCTGGCTTTCTTCACAGCGCTGGTGCTGAGTGCCATCTTCATCGTCGGGTCCGATCCTAACGTGATCCAGGCGCCCGATCCGCTCACCGCCTTACAGACTGCGTGGCTGGACATCTCGGGTGCGTACGGCGGGCTTCTCAGCGGCGCGCTCGGCAACCCCTCGACCTTTCTGCCCAAGCTTGGCAGCGGCAACGTGAGGACCGTTGCCTCCGCTTTCTACCCCCTTTCTGAGACGCTGGTCGCCGCCGCGCCGCTGGTTTTCACCGGTCTCTCCGTCGCTCTCGGATTCAGGGCAGGCCTCTTCAACATCGGCGGTGAAGGCCAGGTCATCGCAGGCGGTCTCGCGGCCGGCTTCGTCGGATTCTCTCTGCACGGCCTGACAGGTTTTGTCGAGCTTCCCTTGGCGCTGCTGGCGGGCTTCGTCGCGGGCGCCCTGTGGGGTTTCATCCCGGGTCTCTTGAAAGCCCGCACGGGGGCGCATGAGGTGATCACGACGATCATGCTCAACTACGTCGCGATATACCTCACCTACTACTTTTTGAGCACGAAACTGTTCCAGCGGCCGGGTCGAACGGATCCGATCAGCAAGATCGTCGACAGCGCAGCGTCGCTGCCGAGCCTCGAGGGAGTCAACCTTCGGGTTCACGCCGGCGTCATTCTCGCGGTGCTGGTGGCCGTCGCCGTGTATTTCCTGCTGTGGCGAACGACGCTTGGCTTTGAGTTCCGTGCCGTCGGCGCCAATCCCGACGCGTCGCGCGCCGCTGGGATCGGAGTCGGACGCGTCGTCGTGCTCGCGATGTCCCTGGCCGGCGGGCTTGCCGGTCTGGCCGGCGCGAACATCATCCTTGGGGTCAACTACAGCGTTTCACCCGGTTTCTCCTCCAGCCTCGGATTCGACGGGATCACCGTAGCCCTGCTGGGTCGGGGCAACCCGGCAGGCGTGGTGGCGGCCGCCTTGCTGTTCGGCGGTCTGCGGGCGGGCGCGGTTCAGATGCAGGCGGCGACCTCGACGCCGGTCGACCTCGTGCAGGTCATCGAGGCGCTCGTGATCATGTTCGTGGCGGCTCCCACACTGGTCCGCGAGATCTACCACTTGCGCGCGCAGCGCGGAGTCAGGGCGACGGCCGTATCGACGGGTTGGGGATCGTGAGCCTCGCCGCGGGTGTGACGGGCGTGGTGACGAGCGCGATGGTCGTACGGCGGCGGACGCTGGGCGTGTTCTTCCTGCTCGTCGCGGCTGCCATCGCGCTGCTCTTCGGCCTCAACGTCCCCGGCGTCACCAAGGCCGATTTCGTCCTCAACCTGGCCAGCGCGCAGGCTGTCTCCGTCCCGGACCTTGTCGTGCCCGTCCGCGCCACGGCGTTCCTTCTGGCTGCCATCAGCGCATTCCTGGGAGCCGTACAGGTCGTACGCGGGTTCGGACGCTGGTCAAACGTCGTGCTCGCGCTCGTGATCGGGTTGTTCATCTTCTCGTTCCTGGCCTGGGCCGCACGCGACACATCTTTGAGTCTCGTCGGCATGCTGCAAGGGACCGTTGTGCGTGCCACGCCCCTGACCCTGGGCGCGTTCTCGGGGCTGTTGTGTGAGCGCTCCGGCGTTATCAACGTGGCGATCGAGGGCCAGATGCTGATGGGCGCTTTTGTGGCGGCCATGGTCACCAGCGCAACGAGCAGTGCGGCGCTGGGCATTCTGGCCGGAATGCTCGCCGGAGGGGTCATCGGTCTGATCCTTGCCGTCTTCGCCATCCGGTACCTTGTCGACCAGATCATCGTCGGGGTCGTACTGGATCTTTTCTGCCTGGGCCTGACCGGGTTCCTCTACGACCGCCTGATGGTCCCGTTCCAGTCCACGCTCAACAGCGCGGCCGTCGTGAGCCCTCTGCCCATTCCCCTGCTGTCCAAGATTCCAGTCGTCGGACCCATCCTGTTCGACCAGAACGTCTTCATCTACTTGCTTTTGATTCTCCTCGTGGTCATCCAGGTCGCACTTTTCCAGACCCGGTGGGGGTTGCGCGTGAGGGCCGTCGGCGAGCAGCCGAGGGCGGCCGACACTGCAGGCATCGACGTGCTGCGCACGCGCTACATCAACGTGCTTCTGGGGGGTCTGGTCGCCGGGCTAGCCGGTTCTTTTTTCACGATCGGCGCCGTGGGCCAGTTCACCAAGAACATGACGTCCGGCCGCGGATTCATCTCGCTCGCCGCCATGATCTCCGGGGGATGGACTCCGGTGGGCGCGTTCGGCGCGTCGCTCGTGTTCGGCTTCGCGGATGCGCTTCAGAACTTTCTGTCGGTCCTCAACGTGCCGATTTCGAGCTACTTCCTGCTGATGGCGCCGTACATCGCCACGATCCTGGTCGTCGCCGGCGTGGTCGGACGGGTGCGGCCGCCGGCCAACGACGGCAAGCCCTACACGAAGCAGTAGCCGACGGCCGGCGATGCACGCACTGGAGGTCATCGGCCGCAAGCGGGACGGGCTCGAGCACACCGCGGAGGAGATCCAGCTCCTGATCTCCGGCTACCTGGCCGGGGATATCCCCGACTACCAGATGGCGGCCTGGCTGATGGCCGTCTGCGTGCGCGGGATGACCCGGGCCGAGACGCTGGCGCTGACCCAGGCGATGGTCGCGAGCGGCGAGGTCCTCGACCTTAGCGGCATCGAGGGGATCAAGGTGGACAAGCACTCGACCGGCGGCGTGGGCGACAAGGTGACCCTGATCGCCGCGCCGCTGGCAGCCGCCTGCGGTGTCAAGGTCCCCAAGCTCAGCGGCCGCGCCCTCGCCCACACCGGCGGAACCCTCGACAAGCTCGAGTCGGTGCCGGGCCTGACCGTCGACCTCGATCCGGACCGGTTCATCCGCCAGGTGCGCGAGGTCGGCATCGCGATCGCGGCGCAGTCCCCGCACATGGTGCCGGCCGACAAGTTGCTCTACGCGCTGCGAGACGTGACTGCGACGGTGCCTTCGGTTCCCTTGGTCGCCTCCAGCGTGATGTCCAAGAAGATCGCGGCCGGCGCTGACGCGATCGTGCTCGACGTCAAGTTCGGCCGCGGAGCCTTCATGCCCGACCCGGCCGCCGCCGAAGAGCTAGCTTCGGAGATGGTGCTGCTCGGCGAGGGCGCGGGACGGCGCACGGTGGCGCTCGTCACCGCCATGGACAACCCCCTCGGCCGATCGGTCGGCAACGCGCTCGAGGTCAAAGAGGCGCTCGACGCGCTCGCGGGCGAGGGCGACCAGGAGCTGCTCGAGGTCTCGCTGCGCGTGGCGGCCGAGATGTGCCGGCTCGCAGAGGTCGACGCCGACCCGGAGCGCGTCCTGAGGTCGGGCGCGGGCCGAACCACCTTCGAGCGAATGCTGCGAGCGCAGGGCGGGAGGCTCGAGGACGGCCTGCCCGTGGCGCCGTTCCAGGTGCCGCTGCTCGCGCCGGTTGCGGGCCATGTCGCGTCGATCGACGCCCTGGAGGTGGGCCTCTCCTGCCTGGAGCTGGGCGCCGGTCGGGCGCGCAAGGAGGACAGGGTCGACCCAGCCGCCGGGTTGGTCATCCTGGCGCCGGTCGGAGCGCGCGTCGAAGCCGGCGACACGCTAGCCGTCGTGCACGGGCGCTCGAAGGAGCTCGTCGAGCACGTCGCGCCGCGCCTCCACAAGGCGTGGCGGATGAGCGATCAGGCGGTCAGGCGGCCCCCCCACGTGCTCGCGCGTGTCGACCGGAACGGCGTCACCAAGGACGGATAGACTTCCCGTCGGTGGCCGCACCCGGCGAGAAGAAGTACCACGTCGGCCTCAGCAAGGGCGAGGTCGGCGACTACGTTCTCGTGCCGGGCGATCCGGGTCGCACGCCGATGATCGCGAAGTACCTCGACGGCGCGCGGGAGGTGGCGTTCAGCCGCGAGTACCGCACTTTCACAGGCGCGGTCGACGGCGTGCCCGTCTCCACCATGTCGACCGGGATGGGCGGCCCGTCGGTCGCGATCGGCGTCGAGGAGCTGAGCGAGCTGGGGGTGCACACCTTCCTGCGGGTTGGCACATGCGGGGCGGCGCAGCCGGAGGTCAAAATTGGCGACCTCGTGATCGCCCAGGGAGCGGTCCGCAGCGAGGGCACGCCCAACGGCTACATCCCGCTCGAATATCCGGCGGTCGCGTCGCTCGACGTCGTGGAAGCGCTGGTCGAGGCAGCCGTGGCGTCGAAGGCTCCCTACCACGTCGGCATCATCCGTTCGGTCGACGCCCTCTACTCCGACCTGGTGCCCGACAGCATGCCGCGCCCCCACTTGCGCGACGAGCTCGAGATGTGGTCGAAGGCCGGCATTCTCAGCAACGACATGGAGACCTCCACACTCTTCGTGGTCGCGCGGCTTCGCAAGCTGCGTGCCGGGACCATCAACCTCTGCGTCGACGAGCTGGGCGCAGGCGAGATCCATCACCTCGACCCGAGCTACATGGACCGCATGCTGAAGGTGGCGGTGGATGCGGTGCGGCGATTGATCAGGCGCGACGCAGTTGCCGATAAGCGTCAGTAAGCACCCGGTCGTCGCGGACTGCCTGCGCGGACTGCGCGACGAGACGACGGCCCCCGAGGAGTTCCGCGGACTCGCGCGCAAGCTGATCACGCTGCTCTTGTACGAGGCGACTGCCGACCTGCCGGTTCGGCACGGCACCGTGCGGACCCCGCTCGCCGAGGCCGCAGCGACCACGGTCGAGCGCGAGGTGGTCGCCATCCCCGTGCTGCGGGCGGGACTGGGCCTTCTCGGTCCAGTCCTCGAGCTGCTGCCGCGTGTGAGCGTCGGCTACATCGGCCTGGAGCGGGACGAACAGACGGCGGTGGCGCGCATCTACTACCAGAAGCTGCCGAGCCTGAAAGGCAAGATCCCCCTTCTGCTCGACCCGATGCTGGCCACCGGCGGCTCGGCCGCCCAGGCGCTCGACCTGATCAAGGAAGCCGGAGGAGTGTATCCCCGCATGGTCTGCGTGGTGGCAGCTCCAGAGGGCGTCAAGGTGCTCGACGAGCGCCACCCCGAGGTCGTCATCTACGCCGCGGCGCTGGACGAGAAGCTCAACGAACGCGCTTACATCGTGCCTGGGCTGGGCGATTTCGGCGACAGGCTGTTCGGCACCGGCAACTAGTCCCCATCCGTGGCGTGGCCGTGGGGAGAGCCGAACGCGGCCTCGTAGGCGATGGCGTTGCAGTGCTTGAGCTCGTCGTCGTCGAGGCCCATCTCCGATGCCAGCCTGAACTCGCGGCTCAGGCTGGTGCCGGCCACCGTGCGCGAGTCGGTGCTGATCGTGCAGCGCACGCCGGCGCGCAGCAGGCGGGGAAGCGGGTGTTCGCCCAGCGACGGGACCGCCTTGCACTTCCAGTTGGCCGTCGGGCACAGGTCGAGGACGACTCCTTCCCGCCGGATCCGGTCGACCGTCCGCGGGTCGCGCGCACCGATCACGCCGTGGGCGATCCTCTCGACGCCCAGGTCGAGCGCTTCCTCGACGCTCGACGGGCCGCCCGCTTCGCCCGCGTGGCAGGTCAGCCGCAGACCGGCTGCCCGCGCCGCCTCGAACGCCGGCCGTTGAGGCCGCGCCGGGTAGCGCACCTCGTCGCCCGCCAGGTCGAACCCCACCACGCCCGAACCTGCGAACTTGCCCGCCTCGCGTGCGAGCGCGACGTTCTCCTCGGGCGAGTGCTGGCGCATCGCGCACACTATCGCGACCGCTTGCAGGGGGGCCGCGGCCAGGCCGGAGAGCACTGCGCGGATCACCTCGGCCACCGGTAGTCCGCGTCGTACGTGAAGCCGAGGCGCCCATCGCACCTCGAGGTAGTCGATGTTCTCCGCGGCCGCGTCGATCCCCAGCTCAAGGGCGGCGCGCTCGAGCGCCGATGCAGTCTGCATGACGGCGATGGCATCGTCGAAGTAGCCGATGTATGCGGCCTGGCTCGGGCAGTCGACAGGCGCCACCATCTGCAGCGGTCGCGGCAGATCAAGGTCCTGCTCCCGGGCCAGCTCTTCCGCCGTGGCCGGTCGCACGGCGCCGTCGAGGTGGCAGTGCAGCTCGGCTTTACGCCACGCCTCGTACCGCGCCGGAGCCGCTATTTCAGGTCAGCGAGTAGATGTGAGGCAGCTCGCGATACAGGCCGGCGTAGTCGAGGCCGTAGCCGATCACGAAGCGGTCGGGGATGACGAACCCGCAGAAGTCGATCTGGACCTCGACCTCGCGGCGGGCGGGACGGTCGAGCAAAGCCGCGACGCGCAATGATGCGGGCCCGACGCGGTGAATGCGCCTGGCGATCGCGCTGACCGTGACGCCCGAGTCGATGATGTCCTCGACCAGCAGGACATGACGGCCGATCAAAGTGCCCTGGACCATGTGAGCCAGCTTCAGGCGCCCGTTGCTCGAGGTGCCGGTCGGGTAGCTGGATGCGCGCACGAACTCGAGCTCGGCGGGGATGCTCAAGCTGCGCAAGAGATCCGCGGCGAAGACGGTCGCTCCCTTGAGGATGACGACCATCACGAGCGGCGTCTCGATGTCGGCGTAGACCTCGGAGATCTGGCGCCCGAGCTGGCGCACGCGGCGGGCGATCCTGGTCGAGCTGATCATGGGCTTGCCGGACGCCGGCCTGTCCAGCCGGGAGACCTTGCTCTCGACCTGGACCGGTCTGGTGGCTACCTCGGCCATGCAGGTTGAATTCTAGTGAGGCTCAGACTCCAATGGGATGCCAGACGGTCTTCATTTCCATGAAGGCGGCGATGAGGTACGGGCTCCGCTCCTCGGACGAAACCTTGATCACTCTCTTGACGTTGTCCGCAGCGGCCACTTCGATGGTCTTCGTCTCATCCACCGTGCAACCGGCGGCGTCGATCGCGTTGACGTCCATGTGCGCGGCAAGCCAGGGCAGCAGCTCGCGGCGCTGCCCGCTGATCACATTCACGACGCCGGTCGGAAAGTCGCTGGTCGCCAGCACCTCGGCGAGCGTCAGCGCGGGCAGCGGATCGTTTTCGGGCGCCAGCGCCACGACCACGTTGCCGCCGCACAGCGCAGGGGCGAGACGGCGCACGAGCCCCACGAGCGGCGGTTCCTCCGGCGCAACGACGGCCACCACGCCGGTGGGCTCCGGGATCGTGAAGTTGAAATATGGCCCGGCCACCGGGTTGACCGTGCCGGTGACCTGGGACAGCTTGTCCGTCCATCCTGCGTACCACACCAGCGTCTCGACCGCCTGCTCCACCTCGCGGCGAGCGTGAGTGCCGCCGCCCATGAGCTCGACGAACTGCGCGCCGCGGCCGTCGAGCATCTCGGCTGCGCGGTAGAGGATCTGGCCACGGTTCATCGCGGTCCTGCCCGCCCAACCCGCAAACGCGGCCCGCGCCGCCCGGACCGCATCCCGCAGGTCTTTGCGCGAGCCGCGCGGAACGTTGACGTTGCCGACCGGCCGGTATGCGCGGCCCGACTCGGAGCGCACGAACTCCCCGTTGATGAAGAGCTTGTACGTCTTGCGCACCTCCATCAGTTGAGCTCCACGTACGGGAGGAGGCCGTGCACGCCGCCCTCGCGTCCGTACCCGGATTCCTTGTAGCCGCCAAAAGGCGACGTCGGGTCAAACCGGTTGAAGGTGTTGGCCCACACCACGCCGGCGCGCATCCGCTCCGCCATCCACAGGATGCGCGAACCCTTGTCGGTCCACACGCCGGCGGAGAGGCCGTACGGCGTGTTGTTCGCTTTCTCGACGGCCTCGTTCGGGGTGCGGAAGGTCAGCACCGACAGCACCGGGCCGAAGATCTCCTCGCGCGCGATGCGGTACGACTGTGCCACGTTGGTGAAGAGCGAGGGTGGGAACCAGAAGCCGCGCTCGGGCAGCCGGCATTCCGGCTGGTAGAGCTCCGCACCCTCCTCGATCCCGGACTGCACCAGGCCCTGGATCCTCTCCAGCTGCGCGCGAGAGTTGATGGCGCCGATGTCGGTGTTCTTGTCCAGCGGGTCGCCCAGCCGCAGGGTGGAGAGGCGGCGCTTCAGCTTCTCCAGCAGCGGCTCGGCGATCGACTCCTGCACCAGCAGCCTGCTCCCCGCGCAGCAGACGTGGCCCTGGTTGAAGTAGATGCCGTTGACGATGCCCTCCACCGCCTGGTCGAGTGGCGCGTCCTCGAACACGATGTTGGCCGCCTTGCCGCCCAGCTCGAGTGTGAGCTTCTTGCCGCTGCCTGCCAGGGCGCGCTGGATGAGCTTGCCGACCTCGGTCGAGCCAGTGAACGCCACCTTCCTCACTCCCGGGTGTTGGACCACCAGCGACCCTGTCTTGCCCGCCCCCGTGACGATGTTCACGACGCCCGGCGGAAGCTCGGCCTGCATGCAGATCTCGGCGAACAGCATCGCGGAGAGTGGGGTCGTCTCCGCCGGTTTGAGCACGACCGTGTTGCCCGTCGCGAGCGCGGGCGCGATCTTCCAGGCGAGCATCAGCAGTGGGAAATTCCACGGGATGACCTGCCCGGCGACGCCGAGCGGCGTCGCGCGCCGGTTGGGGAAGGCCCATTCGAGCTTGTCCGCCCAGCCCGCGTAGTAGAAGAAATGCGCGGCGCTCAGCGGGATGTCGACGTCGCGCGACTCTTTGATGGGCTTGCCCCCGTCGATGGTCTCGACCACGGCGAGCTCTCGCGCCCGTTCCTGCAGCAGGCGCGAGATGCGAAACAGGTATCGGGCCCGCCGCGACGGGGCGAGCCGGCCCCAGGACTCGAAAGCTTTTCCAGCCGCCTTTACGGCGCAGTCGACGTCGACCTCGTCGGCCTGCGACACCTCGGCCAGCTTCTTCTCGGTCGCCGGGTTGATGGTGGCGAACCGCTTCTTACTGTGCGACTCGACCATCCGGCCGCCGATGAACAGGCCGTAGCGCGGTTGGATGCGAACGTGGTCGATCGACTCGGGCGCCGGCGCGTACTCGAAGACCTGCTTGGCCAGCTCGGCGGTGTGCTTCTTGCTCAGGGCCATCTTTTTACCTTTCTATGTGGCTAGTCGATCGAGAAGTAATCGGCGGACTGGTAGGCGCCGGTGCGCTCCTTCTCGATCTGCATCAGCACATCGTTGAGCAGGGTGGAGGCGCCCAGCCGTAGTCGCTGTGGGGTCATCCATTCGGGCCCAAGGGTTTCATAGGTGACGACCAGGTAGGCGATCGCCTGCTTGGAGGTCCTGATCCCGCCTGCCGCCTTGAAGCCCACGGGCCTGCCGGTCTCGCGCATGAAGTCGCGGATGGACTCCATCATCACCAGGCTCACGGGCAGCGTGGCAGCGGGCTGGATCTTGCCGGTCGAGGTCTTGATGAAGTCGGCGCCGGCCGCCATCGCGAGGATGCTCGCCCGTCGCACCGCGTCGTATGTGCCGAGCTCGCCCGTCTCGAGGATCACCTTCAGGTGTGCCGCGCCGCACGCCTCCTTGACCGCGACGATCTCGTCATAGACGCGCTGGTAGTCGCCGGCCAGGAACGCGCCGCGGTCGATCACCATGTCGATCTCGTGCGCGCCGGCGCGGACCGCCTCCTCCGTCTCCGCCACCTTGATCGACGTGAAGCTTTGCCCGGAAGGGAAAGCCGTGGCCACCGAGGCCACGCGCACGTCGCTGCCGCGCAGGTGAGCGACGCAGTCGGCGATGCGTGCCGGGTAGACGCACACGGCGGCCACCGAAGGCACCGTCGGATCGCCGGCTTTCGGCCTGGTCGCCTTGGCGCACATCGCCGCCACCTTGCCCGGTGTGTCGGAACCCTCGAGCGTGGTGAGGTCTATGCAGCGGATCGCAAGGTCGAGCGCCCAGAGCTTGGACGACTTCTTGATGGATCGCTTGGCGAGGGACGCGGCACGCTCGTCGGCGCCGACCTCGTCCACGCTGCGCACCCCGCGCATGAGCGAGCCAAGGTGGGTCAGGGAAAGCGCGGTGGCCATGACTGTGCCGATTATGCGACGGGCACGAGGACACCCGGCCTTCCAGGGCGCGCCAAGAGGCCCTTCGACATGCAGTTCGGGGGCTGCAGGCCTCTGGGATCCGCCGTCGTCGCCGACGATCCTTGGGATCGGAGGTGAAGAACCAATGACAAAGCCCATGATCACCAAGACCTGGATCGCAGGACTCGTCGTCCTGGCGGCGGGCCTGGTGGTTGCAGTCGTCGGCGTCGCCCTGATGCTGGCCTACGGCGGGACGTTCACGCAGATCGCCGGTACCGCCAACTCCTACACCTTTGTGCCGACGCTCGACTCGTTCTTCTGGTCGACGGTTGTTGTGATCGTCGTCGGGGGCGTCCTCGCGGCGATCGGCGGGGTCGTCCAGCTCGCGGCCTGGATCGGTGGCCTGGTCAACAGCTACCGGCTCCCTGACAAGACCTGGTTCGCCGTCCTGCTTCTGGGCGGGGTGTTCGGCCTCGCGTTCGGGTTGATCGGATTCGCCGTGATGGTGGCTTATGTCATCGCGGCGCCTGAGGGCCGTCTTTACAGCAGGCCCGAGGCACAACCGGCGGCCCCGCGGCCGTCGACCCTCGCGCCGACGGGCTGATCTGACGCGCTGCGATTGAAAGGGGTCGGGCCGTCCCGGCCCCTTCCGGCGACCCGAAACCCATGCTCCGAGCGTTGAAGACCTGTGAAGCCCAGGGACCTGGTCAGCAGTCGCAGAGGCTGCCGCCGGCGTGACCTTCATAACTCTTTACGTTCTAAACCGCAGATGCGGCCGATCTCGCGCCCTAGATTGACGTCCTCATGAGCGTCGGCGCCGGCCCTCCGCAAGGTGCCCCGATGCTGTCGCCGGACGGTAAGTGGGTCTGGGACGGCAGCCGGTGGCTTCCGCTCGCCGACCCTTCGACGGCCACACACCATGCCGTCTTCTCGGCGTGGAACGGGGTGCGAGTCGAAGCGCCGCTCGCCGTGGAGGCCGCCCCCGTGGCCCAGGCTCCCCGGCCGGCCCCTCGCCCGGTGGTCAGGTACGTCGCCCCCGCACCGGCACCCGAGGAGCCGGTGCCCCTGTGGCGGCAGCAGGCCGACACAGGGCTCAACAAGTATCTCTACATCGCCGCGGGAGTGATCGCCGTGGTCGTCCTGGCCGTGGTGGTCAATTCCTTCGGGCCGTTCACCCTGCCGTGGATGCAGGCCCCCTCTTCCGGACCCACGGCAGCCGCCGGGCCCCCGCCCTTGAAGACGCGGTCGAGCTATGCCCAGGCCGACCGCTTCATCACCGGCTATCTCGCGCCGGCCATGGATGACATGAACCAGAGGATCGCGACCACGCGCGAGACCTGCGTCGGTCCGGTGACCGTCAGCTGCCAGGATGCGGTGACCGAGACCGACAACCAGGCCCAGGCGCTGATGGCCATCGTCGACCAGAACACGGTGCCCCCCTGCATCGCCACTCCCGTGGCCAGGTTCCGAGGCGACGTCTCGAAGGTGCACGACGACCTCCAGACCGCGATGAAGAGCTTCGCCGCCAACAACACCTCCCAGACCGACGCTTATCTCGCGCGCTACGGCGGCGCCGTGCCGGCGGTCCCGGCGGATTTCGCTGCCATCACCGCCGCCAAGGCGACATGTGACATCGCGCTGGTAGGTCCCTAAAGCCGGATCGGTCCGACTCGCTGGATACCCTTGGCGGGTGCAGAGAGGCAACCCCGCAGCGCGCGCCTTCGGGGGGTTCGTCGCCCGCCACCACCGGTGGTTCCTTGGCGGGTGGCTCGCGGTCTTCGCCCTCCTGGGCTACTTCTCGCTGGGCACCCCGCGGCTGCTCTCGCCATCGGGCTTCAGCGCCGACACCCAGGCGACGCGCGGCGCGGACATCCTGAGGGCCGACTTCCCCCAGCGTCGGGGTCCCGTCCTCTACGCCGTGTTTCACAGCGACAGCGTGCCGGTGGAAGACTCCGCCTACCAGGCGCAGCTCGCCGCCTGGCGCGCGGACCTGCAATCGGCGGTCGGGACCTCGAACGCAGTGGTGGTCGGTCCGCAACCGGGCCAGGACGGGCGCACGGCGGCCCTGTTCGTGGAATCCAACGACACGCCCGACCATTTCATCGACCTGGCGCGCCGCGTGGCCGCCTTCCAGCACGCGGGCCCTGCCAGCGTCTACCTCGGCGGAGCCGGGCCCGTCTACAACACCTTCCTTGCCGACTCCGAGGCCGACCTGCGCCGGAGCGAAGCATATTCGGCGCCCATCGCGATCGCGCTCCTGTTGCTCGTTTTCGGCGGTGTGGTCGCCGGCGCCCTGCCGGTGATCACCGGCCTGGCGACCGTCACCACCGCGATCGCGGTGCTCGGCTTCGTGGCGCGAGCGCACACGGTCTCGGTTTTTGCGCTCAACGTGAGCTCGGTGATCGGCCTCGGGCTCGGCATCGACTACTCGCTGCTGGTCACCAACCGGTTTCGAGAGGAGCTGCGTCGGAGCGCGACCGTCGAGCAGGCCGTGGCGACCACGGCGGCGACTGCCGGCGTCGCCACCGTCATCTCGGGTGGCACGGTCATGATCGGGTTCGGCGCCCTCTTGCTCGCGCGCTTGAACGTGCTCTGGTCGATAGGGCTTGGCGGCGTGATCGTCGTCGCGGCCTCTGTGCTGGCCTCGTTGACATTGATCCCGGCCCTGCTGGCTCTGTTCGGCCGCCATATCGACCGCCTCGCGCTGCCCTTCACCAGGGGCCGCGACACGCGCCGCTTCTGGCATGGGCTCGCCACCAACGTCATGCGCAGGCCGTGGGTGTTCATCGCACTGGTCGTCGTGGTGGTGCTCGTGCTCGCCTCGCCCGCACGGGCGTTCTATCCAGGCGTGGTGGGCGCCGAAAGCCTGCCGCCCAACGATCCTTCGTTCACGGCCGACCGGCTGCTGCATGAACAGTTCGGGTTACCGCCCCACTCGCCGATCCTGGTCGTGGCGCAGGGGATCTCGACCGGGCAGGAAGCGGCTGCGTTCGAAGGGGCGCTGCGCGCCGTGGCGGGCAGCCAGCCGGTGCTGGGCGTCGGTGACGTTCCGCCCGAGCTCGCGGCCAACTACCTCAGCGCGGGTTATGCCGTGTACGAGATCGTGCAGCCGGCCGGCGACAACGACCGCTCGACCCATGACCTGCTCGATCGGCTTCGCAACACGGCGCGTCCGCCCGGTGTGACGATTCTCCTGACCGGCGAGGCACCCGCGTACCAGGACTTCCTGAACGTGCTGCTCAGCGACTTCCCGAAGATCTTCGCGGTGGTCCTCGGGCTGACCATGCTCCTGCTGCTGGTGTCGTTTCGGTCGATCGCGCTGCCGATCAAGGCCGTCGTCATGAACCTGCTCTCGGTCGGCGCAGCGATCGGCATCCTCACGTGGGCATTCCAGGAAGGACATCTCGCAGGCTGGCTCGACTTCAAAGCGGTCGGCTTCATCGACGCCATCGTCCCCGTCGTGATCTTCTGCGGACTGTTCGGGTTGTCGATGGACTACGAGGTCTTCCTGCTCTCACGCATCCGGGAGGAATATCTCGCGGGCCACGACAACGCCGCGGCCGTCGCAGCCGGGATGGAGCGCACCGGCCAGATCATCACCAGCGCGGCCCTGATCCTCGTCGCGGTCGTCGGCACGCTTCTTTTGTCGAGCCTGATGCTCAACAAAGCGCTCGGCGTCACCTTCGCCGTGGCGATCTTCCTCGATGCGACATTGATCAGGCTCCTGCTGGTGCCCGCGATGATGCAGGTGCTGGGGAACGTCAACTGGTGGCCCGGCGGCCGCGGGACGGCCCGAGGGGGACAGACGACCCGTTAAGGCGCAGGCCGCGGACGTCGTCGCGCCGGGGCTTTCTTGATCAGCAGGTCGGCGCCGATCTCGGCCGGAACGTCCTCCGCGTTGACCGAGATCTGTTCGGCGAGCGAAGGTAGGTCGCTGACCCCAACCGGCCCGGGCGTGTCGGCGATCTGGAGGCCGTCCCGGCCTTGCGAGGAGACATAGACCGCGCCCAGGAAGATGTTCCCGATCACCGCGACCGGTATCGCGAGCAGGGCACCCAGGATGCCGCCCAGCTCAGCCCCGATCAACAGAGCGCCCATCGCCGCAAGCGGGTGGATGCGCGTCACTTTGCCGCTGATCCTCGGACCCAGGATGTAAGCCTCGATGGCATGCCCGACCAGGCTGACCACGGTCGCCTCAAGCGCCAGGGGCAGGCTCTGCGTCGCCGCCACGATGATCGCGAGCACGAACCCGATGGGCGCGCCGACCAGCGGGAGCATCTCCAGGAAGAAGACGGCGACCCCGAGCGCGGCTGCGTAATGGACGCCGAGCAGGCTCAGCGTGATCCCGGTGTACAGGCCCATGAGCAGCGACATGAGCAGCTGGGCGCGCACGTAGGCGGCGACCGCCGCGCCGACCGCAAGCATCGTGAAGTCGAAGAGCCGTTCCTGTGCGGGAAACAGCTTTCGCGCGGTGGCCACCAGCTCGCGGCCCTGGCTGGTCAGGTAGATCGACACGACGATAACGAGCAACGTGTTCACGAGCGGGCTCACGATCCCTCCGATGCTCGTGAGACTCGCGGGTGAGATGTCGCCGCCCAGTGATGCCCCCCCTCGCGGAATCCTGTACGAGAGATTGAAGCCGAATGCGCGCAGGCTCGCCTGTGCCGCATCAAGCGCGCGCTGAGCGGCGTCTTCGATGGCGGGCACCTGCTGGCCGAGCTTGGATGCGTCGGCGACCACGGTCGGCGCAAGCAGCGCGGCCGCGAGCCCGACCAGGATGAGGATGGCCCCGTAAAGGACCAGGACCGCAAGGCCGCGCCGACCGCGCAGCAGCGGAATGCCCTGCACCTGGTCGACGATCGGCGTCACGAGCATCGCGATCACCGCCGCGAACATGAAGATCAGGACGATGTTGGTCAGCTGCAGGACGAGCGTCGAGGCCTGGCGGTACAGCTCGACGATCGCCAGCGCGATCAGGAGGTAGATCAGGATTCGCAGCGGGCGCTCGAGCCTGGCCATGCTCAGCCCTCCTCGCGCGTTGACCGGCGCGTCGGAAGTGTTTGCCATCAGGAATTCAGGGGTGCTCCGTCAGCGCAAAACCTTGAGGCAGCATGGTCGGACGCGCGGAAGAACAATAGCCATAACAACCGGCTCAGCGCTCTCCTGGGCTCAGGCGGCGAGTTCGGTCAGCGTCACCTCGATCAACGGGCTGTAGCGGACCATGTCCTCAAGGTCGTCGCGCTTCCAGGCGCGCGCGATGGCCGGCAGGACCGCCCGTCGTTCGCTCTCGCCATCGATGACCCGGGCCGTCGCGTGAAGGTCTGCCTGCGTTTCGCCTTTCAGGTGGAACGTGAAGCTCGGGTTGGCTTCGAGGTTCCTGAGCCAGGCGCGCGGCTCGGGTCTCGGCATGCCGCTGACGTAGATCCTCCCATCGACGTTGTGGAAGACGATCTCAATCCTGCGGGGCTCGCCCGATTGCCGCCCGGTGGTGGTGATGTCGATCACCTTGCGATGTGAAAGTGCAATCCGGATC
This sequence comes from Candidatus Dormiibacterota bacterium, assembly GCA_035531515.1. Classification (GTDB taxonomy): domain Bacteria; phylum Chloroflexota; class Dormibacteria; order Dormibacterales; family Dormibacteraceae; genus DATKSS01. The sequence goes on from DATKSS010000067.1 coordinate 16,872, forward strand.
CTGTCGACGTCGATCTCTCTGCCGGTCAACTTCTTGTTCATTCGACATCTAGAACCCGGGCCCTGGCGGCGTTAATCCGCCCCGAGAGGCCTGCTGGCCGGCGGACCGGAGGTCGAACGGCTCACCTTGCTCGCGCGTCTGGCCCGCATGCTTGCCCGAGAAGATCCATCGGGGAGGAATGCACGATGGCAACTTCAGTCGCGACACCGTTCGGCCGGCTGATCAAACCCGCCATCGGCCGGCCCGAGATCGTGGAAGTCCCCGAATTCAACTTCCTGATGGTGGACGGCCGCGGCGCGCCGGAGACCTCAAACGAGTTCCAGGACGCGATCGGCGCCCTGTACCCACTCGCTTACGGCGCCAGGTTTGCCCTCAAGAAGGCTGGAGTCGAAACCCGGGTCATGCCGCTCGAGGCGCTGTGGTGGACGAGCAGCTCGGGAGCTGGACAGGTGGCGAAGGACGGCGATGATCATGCAACCGGAACCGGTGACCGCCCAGGTCATGCACGTCGGCCCGTACAGCGCGGAGAAGCCGACCATCGAGAAGCTCCACGCTTTCATCGCAGCTGAGGGCTACCGGCTTTCGGGCAAGCACCATGAGATCTATCTCGGCGATCCGCGGCGTGCCGCGCCCGAGAAGTTGAGGACCATCGTCCGGCAGCCCATCGCTCGGCGATAGGCTCTAAGCGGCGCTTGGAGCCGGTGGCGCGCCACCAACAGCCCGCGGCTCGGGGTGCGTGAGGCGCAGGAAGAAAAGCGACGTCGCGAAAGCGAGGATGAGGCCGCCGGCGATGTCCGCCACGTAATGCTGGCGAACCATCACCGTGGACATGGCGATCAGGGCCGCCCAGGCGATCAAAGGCCACGTGAACCTGCGGCTCAAGCGCCACCAGTGGATGGCGATGATCGTCGACGTGGAGACGTGCAGGCTCGGGAAGTCGTTGAACGGGTGATCGCCCGCATACACGTCGCGCACCATCTTCGTGAACACGTCGTCACCGGTCAGCACCGGGCGGTCGACGTACGTCTGCAGGAACGCGAAGAAGACGTAGCTGACCAGGAAGGTCGCGATCATGCTCAGCACGGCCGACTGGTACACGCGCGCCCGGAAGAGCAGGAAGATCACGAGCGACGCATAGATGAAAGGTTGGAGAGACACGTAGGGCACGACGAAGAGCGGGACCACCGGGAGCGCCTGGTCGATGGGGCTGCGCAGGAAAAGTCGATACGGGCCGTGGTTGAGGTAGTCGTATCCGAGGCTCGCGACGTAGTCGGCGACACCCAGCGCGACGCAGAAGGCGGCACCCTTCCAGCCGATGAAAAGCACGCCCTGCCTCAGCTCGGTGCGAAGGCGCGACAGCGCGCTGCTCATGGCGGCCCACTTTAGCGGGTGGCGGCTGGCCGTCGGCCGGCATGAGACCACTCTCCGTCAGCGAGCGCCCAGAAACCAACAGTCCGTGGACTGACGTCTAGGAGCCGCGTCCCGGGTTGTCGGCCGTCGCGGTGACGACGGCCGCGTTCGCCGGCTGACCGGTGAGGCCTCCCATCGTGCACGTCACCGTGGTGGTCGCGTTGTAGCCGACGTCAGGCTGCACGGGGACGCTGCAAGAGCCGATCGCCTGCTGCGTGACGGGGTTGGTCATCGTGAAGGTGACGGTCGACGGCGCGATCGCGCCGATCATGCCGCCGAGGTTCTTGAGCAGCGCCGAGACGGTGCAGGGAGACCCGCACCCGGACGCGTCGACGGAGACCACCGTGTAGACCGGGGGCAGGGTCGACAGGTCCGAGAAATCGATCACGTCCGCCGGCGCCGTGATGTGGAAGTCAAGGTCGTAGTTGGTGTACCTCAGGTCCCCATCCTCGAGCTGGTCGACCGTCACGCCGTTCTTCATGTGCACGCGGAGCAGCCGGTAAGGCGGCGCGGCCGCGATGAATACGTCGGCGCGCGGGCCGGCCAGGTCCACCGCTTCGATCCCCGCCACCGACACGTGGTCGGTGCGGGACGTCACGGCGGAGCCGAGGAAGGTCGCCTGGAACGTTGCCCCGTCGGTCAGATCGGCAAAGCGCGGTACGTAGCCGGCCGACCCCTTCCACCACGAGTTCCCGGCCGCCTTGACGAGGTTGGCGGACAGGGGATCAGAGCCCATGTGCCTGGCCAGGAACGACTGCCCGCGGAAGTAGGCGTTGCCGCCGAGGACGGCGGCCTCGACCGTCTCGCTTGCGTCGCTCACGACCACGTGCTCGGTGACGGGCCGGGCGACCTGCAGGTCGATCGTCCAGCGGGTCGACGAGTCGGTGTACGTGCCGGTGAGCTCGAGGCTCGTGGCGCCGGTGAGCCCCTCGGCGGCCCCGTTTTCGAGGGCGCGGGTCGCCGGCAGGTCCAGTCCCAGCGTCGGGTCGCACGCCGCGAGGACGAGGAGCACGGCGCCGGCCGACGCGGCCGAAGCCAGGCGACGCGCCAAGCGGTAATGGGTGGCCATCGTGATCCCTGCCTGTAACGGCTCGAATACGATGTCCGTTACCCGACCATGGCGAGCACGGATGCGGTGCCGGCGCGGAGGCTGGACTCGCCCGGCGCGGGGCCGTCGCAGCGCCGGACGGTGCGCATCCGCGGCCGCGACTATCCCGTCATCGCGCCCAGCCTTCGCGATCCCCGGCTTCACGTCGCCGTGGTCATCCTCACGCTCCAGGTCCTGGGCCAGACGGTGCTCGATTTCAGGTTGTCGGTGGCGCAGATCCTGGTCTGCCTGGCCGCCGGCGCGCTGATCGAGCTCGGAGTCGGCTTTTTCAAGGACAAGACCATCATGTGGCCTGCGAGCGGGCTGCTGACGGGCAACAGCACGGCCTTCATCCTGCGCGTCCCGGGCACCTATCACGGGCAGTGGTGGAGCCTGCACGGCGCCTGGATCTTCATCGGCGTGGTCGCCGTATCGATGGCCTCCAAGTACCTGGTCCGGTGGCGCGGCCGCCACATCTTCAACCCGTCGAACCTCGGGCTGGTGCTCGCGTTTGTCGCGCTCGGACCGCGATACACCGAGCCTCAGGACCTATGGTGGATCCCGATGGGCCCGTGGCTCATCGTCACGTACGTGGTCATCATCGTCGGGGGCGTTCTCATCGCCTGGGAGCTCAGGCTGCTCGGGCTGGAGCTGGGCTTCCTGGCCGGGTTCGCGTTCTTCGTCGCGGTGGCGCTGGCGCCGGTCCCCGATCACTGCATGGTGGCAAGCTGGCACGCCACCCCGCTGTGCGGCCGGGACCTCTGGCAGATCCTGGTCACCTCGCCCGAGGTGCTGATCTTCGCCTTCTTCATGGTCCCCGACCCGAGGACGGTGCCCGACGGCCAGCCGGCGAGGGTGGCCTTTGGCGTGCTGGTGGCGTTGATCGCGGTCCTGCTGATCGGTCCGACCACGCTCGAGTTCTGGACCAAGACCGCCATTCTCGCCAGCCTCGTCGCCGGGTGCGGGATGCGATTCGCGCTGGTCCGACTGATCGCGCCGCTCGAGGAGGCCGGGAGCCTGCTCGGCGCCGTGCGCAGGATGGGCTGGAAGGCGCCGGCCGTGTTCGGCGTCGCGCTCCTTCTGATCACGGCGGTCCCGGTGTCCGCGGCGCTCTCCACCCACGGTCCCGAGCCGGCGCCCGAGCTTCCCGACGGGTCGACCCCGGTCCTAACGCTGACGGTCGGTCCCGGTCCCGACGTGGCCGGCTGGATCATCACCAACGCAGGCGCGGCCCTGCCGCCCTCAGGGAGCACCTCAACCGTTTCCGGCACGGCGCGCGTGTGGGTGCTACCCCCGATACCGCCGGTGGGCCTTCCCGACAACGTGGTCGCCTTCGACCCGTCGACGAGCCAGCAGGTCGCAGACCAGATGGCGCACGACGCCGTGCTCGACCTGATCATCGAATCCGAGGCCCGCCGCGCCCACGACATGACCCTTGCGCAGAGTGGCGCCAGCGGCGACGGGCTGAGCGAGTTCACCGGCGTCATCAGCCAGGACGTCGCGGCGGGCAAGATCATCCTGAAGACCTACACCTTCGACCGTGTCAGCCTCACGCTCTTCCTGCCGAGGTTCAGCACCCAGGCGAGACGGCTGATCGGCGTGACGCTGCACGGTACCGCCACGCTCACGACGATGGACGCCACGGGCAAGGTGCTCTCACAGGCCGGCTCGACCTACGCCAAGAGCTGGGGCCTGGCTCCTTCGGACAGCGGGCACGAGCTGATCGCGACGGACTACACCGGCCTTACACCGGCCTAGCCGTGGCCGCGCGGAATTTCCGCCGGGCCTCGTACATCGCCGGCGACTCGATACCGAACGTGTCGGGGAGCTCACTAAAATATGGAGACAGCGCAACTTTCGTTAAGTGAGCCTCAATTGAGTGGGCGCTCAATACAATCCAACGGCCGTGGCCGCGTTCACGCCCGACGCACCGCCGATATCGCCCGATGGGCGCTTCTGGTGGGACGGGCAGGCCTGGCAGCCGCTCTACTCGCCCGATGGGATGTGGCGGTGGAGCGGCCAGGCGTGGGTCGCGCTCGCCGAGCCGTTCGGCGCCGAGGCGACAAACGTGCCCCAGACCGAAACGGCCCAGCCGGCGCCTGCTTACGAAGCGTCCCCGCCGGCCGGCGCCGAAGCGCCTCCAGACTGGCTCGACCCGTCCGCCGCGGCGATCCTGGCGCCTCCTCCCATGACGGCGGCGGAACCGATGCCACTCCCTGCCGCACCGCCTCCTCGCATGAGCATGAGGCCGTTCATCTATCTGGGTGGAGCTCTGCTGGTCGGCGCGATCGTGCTCACGGGCTGGATCTTTCGAGACCAGCTGCGCGCCCAGCCGATCGACTACTCGTCGACGCTCCCATCCCCCTCGCCTTCCCCTTCGGGGAGCGAGTACGACCGCACGCAGCGGTTCTTGAACGACATCCTCGGGCCGTCCATCGACCAGGTGAACCAGACGCTGCCCGGGATGCAGGCCGCCTGCACCCCCGACCTGCCCGTCGCGTGCCGTGACGCCATCTCGGCCACCGACCAGAAGGTCCTGGCCACCTCCAAGGCCATCGCCTCGGCGGACATACCGCCGTGCATCGCCACCCCGATGGCGCAGTTCAGCCGGGATTGGTCTGGCATCGAGTCGGGCCTGGAGCTGTCGCTCAGCGGCTACCAGGACAACAGCAGGCAGCTGATCATCACCGGGCTGCAGCGCGTCGCGGAGTACGCGGGATACTTGAAGGCCGACGCCGCGGCAGTGTCCGCGGCCGAACCGGGCTGCACTCACTGACCGATGAGGGCCGGCGACCCTGCCCCGGCCTTTGATGCCCCACGATAACCACGCCATGGACACGTACATGAAAGCCAACCGGGCCTGGCTCCATCTCCGGATACAGCTCCTCCACCTCGCCGGCCGGTTATCCCACAGTCCTGATGGTCGGGTGAATCACCGGCCCACAGCGACCGTCGGTGACCTGGTTCCGTTCCTCCTGGCCTTCGCCCGCACCGGGTTCGGCGGCAGCCTGGTCACCACTGACCATGGACGTGCCCTGCTGGTGAAGATCGCGTTAGTCGACGCCGCGCGGCTGGTCGCGCTCCCCCCTCCTGTGTGACCGGCCGTTTGGGCCGCGAATATGATGGGCGCGATGGGGCCGGAATCGCCACGCTTCGCGGTTCTCGGACCGGGTGGCGTCGGCGGGCTCCTGGCGGCGCTGCTGGCCCGCGCCGGCAACACCGTGGTGGTCATCGCCGGGGAGGAGACGTCGCGCGTGATCGCCGAGCGGGGCATCCGGCTCGAGAGCAAAAAGTTCGGTGACTTCACGGTGCCGGTGCGAACGGCGACCCACCTGGCGGAGACGGTGGACGCATGCTTCATCACGGTCAAGGCAACTCAGCTGCCTGAAGCGCTCGAGCGCGTGCCCGCGACCGCCCTCGGGCGGGGTCTGGTCATCCCCTTTCTCAATGGGATCGACCACGTCGAGCTCCTGAGGGCCATCTACCCTGCGGACAGCGTGGTGGCGGGGACCATCCGGGTGGAGGCGGCGCGGGTAGAGCCGGGTGTCATCCGACAGATGAGCCCCTTCGCGGCGGTCGAGCTGGCTGCATCCGCCGGCAACCGGGATCGCGTCGATGCCGTCGCCGCTCAGCTCAAGGCGGCCGGCCTGGACGTGCGCGTGCGAGACGACGAGACTTCCATGCTCTGGGACAAGCTTGCAATGCTGGCGCCCCTCGCCCTGCTGACCACGCACGAGCGGGGCAACGTGGGGATGGTTCGCACGAGGCGGCGCGACGATGCGGTCGCCGTGATCACCGAGGTGGTTGCAGTCGCCCGCGCCGAGGGAAGCACCGTCGACGCCGAGAGAGTGATTCGAATGATCGACTCGGCGCCGGAGTCGATGGAATCGTCGATGCAGCGCGACCAGGCCGGCGGCCGCCCGCTCGAGGTGAACGCGATCGGCGCAGCGGTGGTGAGGCATGCGGAGAAAAGAGGCATCGCGGTGCCGATCACGCGCCGGCTGGTCGAGGAGCTCAAGGCGAGGAGCAAATAGAGGCCGCCGCGATCAGTGCGCGTTCTCCAGGGCGTCGTGGGTCAACTGGGCATCGGGGGAGTGCCGGACCGCTCCGGCTGCGGTGACCTTCGAAGCATGATGACGCCGACCGCCAACGACCAGATCGTGAAGGCAAAGTAGCTGATCCCGGCCAGGGGATCGGCCACGATCGCGGCCACTGCACCGAGGCCGCCTACGACGCCGATGATCGCAAGCCAGTTGGGCACGATGCGGCTGTCCCACGCGACCCAGCCAAGCAGGATCGAGCCAAGTCCCATGAAGGCGTCTCCGAACACGTTCGTGAGCGATTGCAGGTTGGCCCAGAACGCGGCCTCGAAGGTCGCATTGGACGCGTAGGTGGGATCAGAGGGCAACCCGGCCAGCGCTGCCAGAGCTCCAATCGACAGGACGACCCCCAAACCGGTCACGACGATGCCGAGGGCGATGGCGGCAGTCGCCCCTGCCGCGACCTTGGACGACCTGGGGGCGAGGAGCCGGCTCAGCCCGGCCAGGAACGTCACCGCGAAGACGCTGAAGACCACTATCGAGAAAAAGAGCAACGCGTACACGGTCTGGTGAGTCTTGTAGGTCGCGAGCTCCTGATACGAATTGGGTGATGGCAGCGCAAATACGACTGCCAGGTGCACAAGGAATGAAACTCCGCTGAGGATCGCGATGACACCGAAAAGAGCATTGCCACGGGTCTCTGCTGCTGACTCAGCGATTCTCAAATGGTCCCTCCTTCCAAAAGACCTTATCCAGGTCGAAGTGGGTTTTGGCGCGGCCAAGTGTAATTCGAGGGGGAACTGCGAGTTTGGTCGCCGTCGGTCTCGGCCCAGGTGGGTTGAGGCGACGCATTGACGGCATGGTGTCGCCCGCCATGGGGGGGCCGTTTGGCCCTCCCTTCGGAAGTCGATCCGGCGCAGGCTCGAGGTCAAAGCAACCCTTCGCGACCAATCAGCCATAGGAGGCGAAACCAATGAAAGCCCTCGTATATCAGGGTCCCGGAAAGCGCTCATGGGAGACCGTTCCGGACCCCAAGATTCAGAAGCCGACCGACGCCATCGTGAAGATCGACACCGCGACCATCTGCGGTACGGATCTGCACATCCTCAAAGGTGACGTGCCCGAGGTCAAGGCCGGCACGATCCTGGGTCACGAAGCCGTCGGCACCATCGTGGAGCTCGGCGCGTCGGTGACCAACTTCGTGATCGGCGACCGCGTGCTCGTTTCGTGCGTCTCGTCCTGCGGACAGTGCCGGTTCTGCAAGGAAGGCCGCTACGGCCAGTGCCTCAACGGCGGTGGCTGGATCTTCGGCCACCTCATCAACGGGGTCCAGGCCGACTACGCGCGCGTTCCCTTCGCCGACAACTCCCTCTACAAGATTCCGAGCGGCCTGGCCGACGAGCAGGTGCTGTTCCTGTCGGACATCCTCCCGACCGCGTTTGAGGTCGGTGTCCTCAACAGCCAGGTCAAGCCTGGCGACACCGTCGCCGTGGTCGGCGCAGGCCCCATCGGCCTCGCGGTGATCATGGCCGCGAAGCTGTTCACGCCGGGCAAGATCATCGCGATCGACCTGGCCGACTCGCGTCTGGCGAAGGCCAAGGAGTTCGGCGCCGACGTGACGATCAACAACGGCAGCGAGAACGCCGTCAAGAAGGTGTTCGAGCTGACCGGAGGCCTCGGGGCTGACGTGGCGGTCGAAGCCGTCGGAGTGCCCGACACTTTCGAGCTGTGCGCTGAGCTGATTCGACCGGGAGGTCGTGTCGCCAACGTTGGCGTGCACGGTCACGCGGTCACCCTCCACCTCGAGAAGCTGTGGATCAAGGACGTGACGATCACCACCGGCCTGGTTGACACCTACTCGATCCCGCAGCTGCTGTCGCTCATCGTGGGCGGCCGCATCGACCCGACCACATTTGCCACTCACCGCTTCCCGATGACCGAGGCGATGGCAGCCTACGACGTCTTCGGCGACGCCGCCAAGACTCACGCGTTGAAGGTGGTCCTCGAGACCGCCGCCACCGTGTCGAAGCCGAAGGCGAACGTCAAGACCGCGGTCCACGCTTAGACATCTATCGGGCCGGCGGGCGCGAGCTCGCCGGTCCATCCACCCTTGGTAGCGATTTACGCACCGTCGGTCGCTCGCGCAAGAGTGAGTTTGGCCATGAAGGCCGACGTGGCCCGGAGGAGGGCCGAGAGTTGAGATCTTCCGTCCAGGACCCCGACGCCGTGTGCGCCCGGCAAGACGAAGTGGTCACATGGGCCGAAGAGTACCGGCGAACACCTGCCAGGCCAGGGCCGACTTGGCGACGAGGCTGAGCACCATGTAGACACGCTCGCCGAACAGCACATCGCGCCATCGTCCGATGCGCCGGTACTGGAACACCATGTTCAGGGCGAAGATGTTGAAGAAGAGAAAGAGCGACACGTAGATGAAGTAGACGAAGGTCGGCGGCCGGGCTGAGGTTCCGGCTCCGGCGCCGAACAGATAGATGCCGATCGCGATCCAGGGCACTGCGCCGGCGATGACGCCAAACCAGTAGGCCAGCCAGTCCACGGCCGGTCGGCCGAGGTTGTAGCGCTCCATGACCCAGCCAAAAAGGATCATGCATGCATTTACGCCGAAGATCGCGACCAGCGCGGCAACGTCGTAGATCCCGACGAGCATCGCAATGATGGCGATCATCAATGAGGAGCTGAGGGAGTACTCGACCCACCGCGCGGGGTTGGCGCCAGATCGGACTCGGGCGGAGTACCAGGGGTAGACCCACGGCGACGCGACGGTGAAATGAGCAATTGAGGAAAGGAACAGGAATGCGGCTACCGCCGGGCCGATCCGGATGTCGATCAAGGTCTCCGGTCTCGGTACCAGCCGCTGGGTCGTGGCGTCGAAGTACAGGAAGTTGGTGACGATCGGAAGGGAGAAGCTCGAGGACAGGATGACCATGAGCACCCCCTGCCCCAGGTGAAGCAAGCCCATCGCCACGTTGAAGCGACGGAGGCCCCGGGTGCTTTCCGGTGCCGCCGCCGACACACTCGCCTGCGTGTGCTGGATCTCCATCGCCATGACTGTAATCGACTCGTACCTTTGCTAAGACAGGTTCAGCTCCCTCATGCGTAGGTGTGACGCAACCGTCTCAGGGAGTCTCCCGGCCAAGGTGTCAAATAGGGTGTGCCCAGTGGGGGGCCGACGCCCGGCTGCTGAGCGCCGGGGCGTTGCGAATCGGAGTTGCCGAGTTGCGGTTAGTGGCCCTCGTGTCCGCCTTTGGCGCCGGCGCCGGCGAACTTCGCCGGATCCTTGTCGAATTTCTCCTTGCAGCCGCCGGAGCAGAAGTGGTAGGCCTTTCCGTTGTTGAAAGACCGGTACTCGGCGGTCGCAGAATCGACGGTCATTCCGCATACGGGATCGGTGGCAGCCGTTTCGTCGCTCATGTCGTCTCCTTGGCCCGTTAGGGCGCGATCCAGCGAACCAGTCAGCGCTGCTCCACCCGCGACAACAGCGATGTCAACTGCACTCATCGCGTGACCGCTGGCAGGCGGCGACGGTCGCGCGGTCGATTCGGATCATCTTCTTATCGACCCTTTACAAGGCGTTCGACCGCGTCATTGAGTTCGCGAACCTTCTGTGAACCGTCGCCTGCCTGGATGGCCTCGACCACGCAATGTTCGGTGTGGTCCTGGAGCAACACCAGGGCAACTGCGTCCAGAGCCGCCTTCACCGCACTCACCTGTGTGAGCACGTCGATGCAGTAGCGGTCCCCGTCCACCATCTTCTGGACGCCGCGCACCTGACCCTCGATCCGTTTCAGGCGGGCCTGCACGAGAGACTTGTGTGACTTGTAACCAGGCATCTTCATGCAGGGGTAGCACCGCGTTTCATCCTGCGCTCACGCGCCGAGATCTTTCAGCTGGATGAAGGTGCCATGCCAGCTGTGGTACCAGACCTGACCGGTATATCCGTTGACGGAGACCATTCCGGCCAACTGTCCGGCCTTTTCAAAGTCGACTGTGTAGAAGCCGTAGAAGGAGTCCGGGGCCTTCGCGTTGGCGCCAGCCCGATTCGCGTCTAGCCAGCGCTGTGCCGCGTCTTGGGCCTGCTGCGTCGACACGGTCATCGGCTGTGAGCCGGCAGCGCCAAAGCCGCCCACCATGCCTCCGCCCGTCGGCGAGTACTTGGCATTCCACATCATGTCCGGCCCCGGCTCCCTGATCACGTTCCCGGTTGCGTGGTCGATCAGGATTTCGAATGCTCCGATTCCGGTGCCCTTCTCACGGATCGAGGCGTAGTAGTTGTCGCTGAACTCGATCACCTCGTCCGCTGTCAGATTGCCGCCCGAATATGAGGCAGCAGTGTTCTGAGCGATCTTGACCGCCCGATCCATTCCGATGTCGTTGGCGCCCCCGCTGAACACCCGCCCCATCATTCCGCCGGGTGCATCCATCGACCACCCGGCCATCCGACCGCTCGAGACGCCGGCAACACCCAGCAGCAATGCGGCTCCGATTGCTCCAACTCCGATGATCAGCAGGCCACGATTGCGCATCGCCGCTAACCCTGCAGCGCCTTGCGTGTCTTCTCGAACTCCTCGGGAGTGATCTCGCCGCCGGCGAGCCGCCGCCGGAGAACGTACAAGGCCTGGTCGTCGCTCTTGGGCTCGGTGAAGGCCCGGATCGCAAAGGCCGCCAAGACGATGATTCCGCCCCAGAACAGGACCATCATTCCCGCCATCCAGGGCCAATTCCCGCCGTCGAAGTAACCCCACATCATTTCAATCAACCTCCTTTTGGTTGTGTCACGAGCGTAGGAGCCGGTTCTCTGGGGAAACAGTGCCGAGAGGCCCGGACGGCTCGGGTCGGGAGAGACCCCATGGGGGTATCCAGTAGGGGCAAGGCACGTAACTGATGGTTGGCCCAGCGATCCAACCGCGCGAGTCCTGATCGCCTGCTGTAAGACGATCGATGACCGGTGGCAAAGTTGTTTATCCTCCCCAACACCGAATGAGGTTGGCTCGAAAGACTGTGGGGATACACGCTTGGCGGCAGTCAATACCTGGCTGCTCAGGCCCGTCTAAACGCTCCCGGGGCAGCTGACGACCTCGATGCCCGGATTGCTCAGGGAATAGAGTTGCCAGCCCCCGTGCTCCAGGCTCAGCTTCTGCCAGGTTAGCGGCTTCTGGATCACGATCGCGGGATCCTGAGACTGCGTGTCGCCGTTTGAACTCGTGACCACGCTCGGAGCTGTTCCACTGGGGATTGAATGCAACTCCGCGATTCCTCCCACCGTCCCAAATAAACCCTCCGACGAGGTCGGATCCCTCGTCACTTGGATCCACGCAACCGAGCCGGATCTGACGGTGAAGGGTTGCGATGGAGTCCACTCCACCAGGGTTATCTTGAGGAGCGGCGTTCGCTTATCCACACTGCAGACGGTTGAACCCGCGTTCTGCGTTGTGGTGCAGCCGGCCAGGGCGATGAGGCTCAACGTAGTTGCTAGGAAGAACGTCTTGCCGAGAGACTGCATGGTTCGAATTATGCGGAGCAGTTGCGCACTGGGAATCGAACCTGAACCTCGATTACTTCTGGGCAGGGGATTATTGGTTCGCTTCGCTGTGACCCGGTTCGGGTCCATCAAAAGGACATCAGCTGAGTTCATGGTAGGCCCCGATCCAGCGCATTTCGGGAGCCACTTTCACAAACCGTAAGCTGTCAATCAAGCTGTCAACGGCGGATTGGCGGAAGGTGCCCACCATCAGTTGACACGTCAGGTACACCAGAGACGCTTCCTGACACTCTGAGACACAACAGGATGGTGCTCGCGCAGGGAATCGAACCCTGAACCTTGGGATTAAGAGACTCCAGACAGATCGTCTTAGAGCATCTCAGCGCACATCAGCGCGTCTCTGCCGTATTCGAGAAATGACGCAGTCGTCTCTAGGCGTCTCCCGATGCCTCACAGAGTCTCCCGGCGAAGCTGTCAACGAAGCTGTCAAATCGGAGGGGGCCGAAGCTTTATGTAACGCGAACCGCGCAACAGTCTGCGGCCAACAGATCAGTCTTGACCATGAGCCTGCCAGCCCCTGATCGATGTTGGCCCAGCCCTGCGATGGACTACTCGAGGGATATCTGTACTCCCCGGCCAGGTGACGTTATTGTGCGAC
>DATKSS010000068.1:0-22103 GCA_035531515.1 Candidatus Dormiibacterota bacterium
TTATCCACGGAGCGGTCCGATCTGTAAATGATCTCGACATCCACAGTCCGCACAGCGCTTACTGTTATCGAGTACGGATAAGTTCAATCAAGAAAAACTATTTCAACGGGGGACAAGTGTCTTGAATGCCAAAGTTCTCACAGCTCAGATGAAAGTCACATGCAGGCCATCAGTTTTGGGACAGGCCCTCCAGGTGGTTTCTCGCGCCATCTCCAGCCGGACGACCCTTCCCATCCTCAACAACATCCTCATCGAGACCACCGCGGACGGCCTCGCTTTGACGGCGACGAACCTGGAGATCGGCATCCGGAAGCTGGTCCCCGCGGAGGTCGCCATGGAGGGCGCTACGACTGCGCCGGCCCGCCTGCTCACAGACTTCGTAGGCACACTGCCGGATCAGGACCTCGAAATGACCCTAGACCCGACGAGCCAGTCCCTCGCGCTGCGATGCGCGCGGTTCGACACCCACATCAAGTGCATCGAGTCGGAGGAGTTTCCTCCAGGACCGCGGCCGGACGAGGGCGACCGGCTGGAGGTCGCCCTCGACGACCTGGTCAGCGCCGTCGAGCAGACGCAGATGGCCGCCTCGACCGACGAGGCCCGGCCGGTCCTGACCGGAGTCCTGGTCCAGGTCGAGGGGGGAAACCTGACGCTGGCGGCGACGGACGGCCACCGGCTCGCCGTGCGCAAGCTTGCGGCCTCCGGGGCGCCCGACCTCGAAGCGAGCCTCATCGTCCCCGCCCGTGCGCTCGCCGAGCTTTCCAGGGTGCTGAAGGGTGAGCCGGGCAAGGTCGAGATCATCATCTCGAAAGCCCGCAACCAGGTGTTCTTCCGCGCCGGAACCTCGGAGCTCACCTCCCGGCTGATCGACGGGAAGTATCCCAACTACGCACAGGTTATCCCCAGCAAGAGCTCGACCAAGGTCCGAGTTTCGACCAGCGAGCTGATGCAGACCGTGCGTGCGGTGTCGCTCTTCGCCCGCGACAGCGCCAACGTGATCCGGATCAAAGCCCAAGCCGGCGCCCTCGTGCTGTCCGCCACCACCAATGAGGTTGGAGACAGCAAGGCTGAGATGGTGGCCGACGTGGACGGATCCGACATCCAGATCGCCTTCAATGCCCGCTACGTCCTTGATGCCCTGGGCGTCATCGGTGAGGACCAGGTCGAGCTGCTGTTCGACGGTCCCCTCAGCCCGGGCTTGCTGCGACCGCCGGGCAAGGAGCACTACCTCTACGTGATCATGCCCGTGCGGGTGGCGATGTCCTAGATCCCCCCGAGATCAAAGGCCTGTCCGTGATTTCGTGGGGCCCCGTCGAGCGGGGCGGCGCATAGGTGCGACTACGGCGCCTGCGGCTCAGAAACCATCGCAACTACGCCGAGCTGGACCTGGCGCCGGGTCCCGGCGTCAACATTTTCATCGGGGCCAACGGGCAAGGCAAGACCAACCTGCTCGAGGCGGTGGCCATGCTCGCGCTGTCGTCCTCGCCGCGGGCCCGCCGCGAGTTTGAGCTCGTGGGGCCGCTCACCCCGGCGTCTCGGATCGAGGCCGAGGTCGAGAGCGCGGGCCGCAAGGTCGAGCCGGCGATCACGCTCAACGTGGAGGGCGAGCGGGCCAAGCGGACCATCGAGGTCGACGGGGTGCGGCGACGGGCATTCGACCTGCCCGGGCACTTCCGCGTCACCCTCTTCTGGCCCGACGACCTTGGCCTGGTCAAGGCCGGCCCCGAGCTCCGCCGGCGCTTCCTGAACCAGATGCTGGTCCAGGTCGAGCCCGGGTACGCTCGCGCGCTGGCGGGGCTCCGTCGCGTCCTCGACCAGCGCAACAGCCTGCTCAAGAAGATGGCCGCGGGCGAAGGAGCCAACGATGTCCTCGAAGCCTGGAACCAGGAGCTGGTGGTGATCGGCACCGAGGTCGCCTCCGCGCGCGCCAGGGCCGTCCTGGAGCTGGGGCCTGAAGCGGCGAGGTGCCACGCCGAGATCGGGGCCGGAGAACGCCTGGAGATCCGCTACGAAGGGCCTCCGCAGGACCTTGCGGAGGCTGTGCATAACTCCCTGGCCGAGGACCTGCGCCGAGGCTCCACGAGCGTGGGCCCGCATCGAGACGACGTCAGGGTTCTGCTCGACGGCCAGGACGCCCGTTCGTATGGCTCCCAGGGCCAGCAGCGGACCGCGGTGGTGAGCATGAAGCTGGCGGAGGCGGCCCTGATGGCGCGCCGCACCGGCGAACCTCCTGTGCTGCTGCTGGACGACGTCCTCTCCGAGCTGGACGGCGAGCGTCGGGCCGCCCTGCTCAAGGAGGTGGCGGGAGACGGCCAGGTCATCATCACATCCGTCGAGGTCGGCCCGTTTCCCTCCGAGCTGATCTCCCGCGCCATGGTCTGGACCGTGGACGGCGGCAGGATCGAGCCCTGTGGATAAGCTGGGCAATATCCTGCCCAGGGTCCTGCGCAAGCAGCCCGACGCGGGACGCCTGATCGGATCGCAGGTCGCCTCCGCGTTTCGGACCGTCATCGGAGAGCCGGCCGCCCTGTGTGACGAGGTCGATCTGCACTCGGGGACCCTGGTCGTCACGACCTCCAGCCCGGCCCTCGCCCACCAGCTGCGCCTGGACGCCGAAACGATCCTCGAGAGGCTCAACACATTGAACCTGGGCCGTAAGGTCCGCACCCTGCGCGTGCGGATCGGGCACTCCACGCCGGCCTCGTGAACGGCGGTCTCGGACGGGAGCAGGCCGCGGCGGCCGCCATCGGCAGGGGCTCGGTGCGGGTCGTCGCCGGGGCCGGCACAGGTAAGACGGCCGTCATCGCCGAGCGCTTCCGCCGCCTGGTCGCCACCGGAGTCTCGCCGAGCTCGATCCTCGTCATGACCTTCACCGAGCGCGCCGCCGCCGAGATGCGCCAGCGCATCGAAGACCTCGTCGCGCAGCCCGCGCCCTCCGTCGGGACCTTCCATTCGATGGCGCTAGGGTGGCTTCGCGCCGACGGCCGCGCGGTGGGCGTCCCGTCTGGCTTTCGAATCGTCGCCGGGGCCGACCGTTGGATCCTCACGCGAGAGCTGATGTGGAGCATCGGCGACGTCGAGCTGACCGGTGACGAACGACCGGACGACCTGGTCGCGCCCCTGCTACAGATGCTCGAACGGCTGAAGCAAGAGCTCGTTCCACTCCAGCGCCTGGAGGCGTGGGCCGCATCGAGCGACGACCCGGAGCGGGCCGGGTTCATGCGCGCCGCGCTGCGCTTGTTTCGCGCCTACGAGAAGGAGTGCCGGAAGCGCCGCTTCCTCGATTTCGACGACCTGCTCCTGCTGGCGGTGCGGATGCTCGAGAGCAGCGCGTCCTTGCTGCGCGACTACGCCGCGCGATACCCGCACGTGCTGGTCGACGAGTACCAGGACCTGAACCTGGCACAGGAGCGCCTGGTCGAATTGATCGCTCGCGAGGGCGAGCCCTTCGTGGTGGGAGACGACGACCAGTCGATCTATCGCTTCCGGGGAGCCTCCCGGGCGAGCCTCGAACGCTTCCTGAAGAGCTTTCCTGGAGCGCGGACGATCACGCTCGGCAGGAACCGGCGCAGCTCGCGGCGTATCGTGGCCGCGGCATCTGCTCTGATCGAGAGCAACCCTGACCGCCTGCCCAAGCAGCTGCGCTCGGAGCAAGCCGGGCCGGAGGTCCAGGTCTGGGCTTGCCCAGACGGAACGGCCGAGGCGTACGCGATCGCGTCGGAGGCCGCAGCCCTGGTCGAAGGCGGAACATCGCCGTCCGCCATCGCGGTGCTCTGCCGCACCAACGCCATCGCCCGCCCCATGGTGGCCGCGCTTTCGGCTCTGGGCCTTCCCCATGCGGTCACGGGCGGCCACGGGTTTCACGACCGGCCCGAGGTGAAAGACGTCGTCGCGTTGCTGCGCGTGCTGCGCGACCCCGCCGACGTGGTTGCGCTGGCGCGCGCGCTGGCGCGGCCGCCGGCGAACCTCGACCAGGCCGCGGTGCTCAACGTGCTGAGGGATCGCGGCCCTGGATCGGCACTCGAGGCTTTGCGGGCCTGGCCGCCGGCAGCCACCCTGGCCGGCCAGCTGGAGCGATTCGCCGCCGCCGCTCACCGGTTCGATGTGCGCGACCTCTTCTTCGAGCTCATGGAGACCACGGGATACCTCGAGGTCCTCAACGCGTCTTTGGATGCGGGCGAGGCGGCGCGTGCGACGGCCAACGTGAGCCGTTTCGCGGAGGCGATCGCTGAGTTCTGCGAGGAATCTCCCGACCATTCGCTGGAGAACTACATGCGCCACCTCGACCTCGTGCTGCTGTCCGGCGAGGACGAGGAGCCCGCCGCGCCCGACGGCCCGCAAGAGGCGATCCAGGTCATGACCATCCACCAGGCGAAGGGCCTCGAGTTCGACGTGGTGTTCGTGCCCTCGCTCGTCGAGGGACGGCTTCCGCAGTCGGGCCGCTCGCCGCGTTTCGAGCTGCCCCCGGCGGTGCTCGAACCCCTGGTTCGGGGCCGCGAGGACGTGCTCGCCGAGGAGCGGCGGCTGCTGTACGTCGCGATGACACGCGCGAGGAAGAGCTTGCACCTGACCTGGGGAGCCCATTACGAGGGCGGCCGCAGGTGGCGCGAGTCACGCTTCCTCCAGGAGGTGCGAACGGCGGGGGCGCGGACCGTGCGTGAGCGAGCAGTCGAGGGCTGCCCCGCCACCGCGACGGCGAAGCCGACCATGCCGCGCGCAGGGGAGGTTCAACTCTCCTACAGCGCCATCGCGGCGTACCTCGACTGCCCGCGCCAGTACTGGTATCGCTACGAGCAGCGATTGCCCGCGGTGCAGAGCGCCGAGGCCGTGCACGGCGTCATCCTGCACGATGTCCTGCGCCGCGCGGGCGAGATCCGGCGCGAAGGCGGCGCCGTCAACGCCTCGCGACTGAGATCCATCCTCGCCGAGGTCTGGAGCACGACCGCGTTTCCCGACGAGCGCCGAGCGCCGACATTCCGGCGGAACGGCGCAGCGCAACTGGAGGCGTATCGCAAGAAGGGTGGCCTCGACGCGGTCCCCGCTTATCTCGAGCACCCGTTTCAAGTCGAGGTCGACGGTTGGACGCTGCGAGGCGTGATCGACCGGATCGACCGCACCGCCTTAGGGTGGTCGATCGTCGACTACAAGAGCGGCCGCCCGGTCGCCCGGCGCAAGCGCGACCTCCAGCTGGCGCTGTATGCGCTCGGCGCCACCTCGGCACTGGCGATTGAGCCCGTCGAGCTCGAGGTCGTCTACCTGGCGTCGGGGGAAACCGTCCGCATCGAAAGACCAGGCGCTCTGCTCGGTGAGGCGCGGACCGAGAGTTCGCGGGCGGCCGAAGGGATCCGCGCGGGCCGTTTCGATGCGCGGCCCGACCGCCGGCGATGCAGGCTTTGTGCCTACCGGCTCGCCTGCGCCGACGCCCTGTAGCGCGCCGCCAGCAGCAGGCATTCGCGCGCGATGTCGGATGACGCGTAAGGATGTGCCATCTCCTCCGCCTTGCGTGACATCTCGTGCCAGGTGGGGCCGCCCTCGGCGAGCACCCTGACCTCGTCGAAAAGCTCCGGCTCCTTGGGCGTGAAAGCCCCGATCCCCGACTCGACGACGAAGTCGACGTTGGGCGACTCCTGGCCCGGCAGGAAGCCGGTGATGATAAGAGGGAGGCTCGTGGCCAGAGCTTCTGCGATCGCGCCTGGGCCCGCTTTGGTCACCACGATGTCGCACGCGCGCATGAGCTCGGGCATGTAGTCGACAAAGCCGAGGACCAGCGTCGGGGTCGAGAAGCGAAGCTCGGCCAGGCGCCGTCCCAGCTTCTCGTTCCGCCCGCAGACGACGACCACCTGCCATTGGTAGGACTCCCACGCCAACGCGCGAACCTGCCGTTCGAGATGGCCCACTCCCGCGCCGCCGCCCATCACCAGCACCGTGAACCTCTTCTCATCGAGCCCGAACCGGCGGCGCAGGGCGCGCTTCTCGCCAGGCGCCGGAGGCCGGAAGCGAAGGTCGACCGGCAGGCCCAGGAGCTTGATGCGGTCGGCGGGGACCCGCCTCCGGAGCGCGACCTTGCGCGCGAGCTCCGTCGGCGCGATCACGAGGTCGGCCTGGCTGAAGGTCCAGCCGCGGTGAAAATCGACCAGGTCCGTGATCACGGTCATCAGGGCGCGGGGGCGACCGCTCCGCCGGATCGCCTGGTGGCTCACGTGGTTGAGCATCGGATGGACGGAGAGCACCACGTCGGGGTCGTGCCTTTCCAGCAGCTCGGCGATCGAGTTGCGCACGCCTCGTCCGAAGACGGCACGGATGGCGGCGAAGGCAGGCTTGGTGTTGCTCGTGTGATAGACGGCACCCCAGGCGGTGCGAGAGCGGCGGATGAGGGGCGAGTAGAGCGAGGCCAGTCTCCTCACCACGGTCGGACCCTGTCCGATCAGCGGGTCGGCCACGGTCACGATGCACGTGGGATCCAGGAGCTTCAGCGCGTCGGTGAGCGCCTTGGCCGCGGCGCGGTGGCCGCCGCCCGTGTCGCTGAACAGGATCAGGACACGCGGCGATCCACCGGTCGGCGTCGGACGTGGAGGCGGCACCGGCTGTGAGCCGGCGGCCGCCGGCTCGGCTACTTGCGTCGCGCCGCGGCGCGGCGCGCGATCCACCGCATGTTGTACTGGGCCAGGAGGAAGGTCACGAAGATCATCGCGATGATGCCGATGCTGACCCACAGGATCGTGCGCTTGGCCAGCTCACCCGCAGAGAGCGGGGGGCTGCCCCCGGCCTTGTTCTGCTGGATGATGAACGCGGCCAGGTCCCTGACGTCCTGGTCGGTGAGGCTGGTGTTGCCGCCCTTGGCCGGCATCGCGACCTGCTTCGGGTCGCCTGCCTGCGGCGTCCGGCCGTTGGTGATGATCGAGATCAGGAAGTTGGGGTCGAGCGAGTCGGGCACGCCAGGCAGCTTGTCGATCGGGTTGAGCACCGCTCCGATCCCTCCCTCGAGGTTGGCGCCATGGCACGTTGCGCAGTTCTGTCCGTAGAGAGTCGCGCCATGAGTGGGGTCGCCAGGCAGCGCGGTCGAGCCGGTGCGAGATCCCGAAGCGCCCGGCGACGGGCTGCTGTCGGCCAGCGTGGAGAGGGCGGTCAGCCCGAGCACGGCCGGGACGGCCAGGGCGACCAGCGCGGAGAGCTTGAAGCCTCGAGGTAGGCGGATGGCGGGCCGAATCATACCTGCCCCTTATTGTCGGGCCTCAAGGCCGGTTCCCGCGGAGCTCGAACGGCCCGACGGGGGCCCCCGTCGGGAATAGCCGCGATGGGCGTAGGTTTTAACGGGTATGGCGTCCTGTCTGCCGGTCTCCCGTTCCGGGTTCGTCTGCGTCTCTCGACGCTGGCTTGACGCGAGATCGGCCTACCGTGGCTGAGGTTACCGACACGATTCCCGACCGCCCTCTCCCCAGGCACGAGTCGCGGGGATCCCAGAGGATCGCGGTCATATCGATGCACACTTCGCCGACCGCCTCGCTGGGCAAGAACGCCAACGGCGGCCTCAACGTCTATGTCCGCGAGGTCGCCACCGCTTTCAGCGACCGCGGCATCGCGACCGACATCTTCACCCGCCGCCAGTCGCGAGACGACCCGGAGGTCGAGCGCCTCGCCCCGCTCTCGCGGGTCATCTACCTGCCGGCGGGGAGCGGGCTGGACAAGTACTCGCTGTACGACCAGGTCCCCCAGTTCGCGACGCGCATCCTCGACTTCGCCGCCGCCGAGGACATCTCCTACGACCTGCTGTTCTCCCACTACTGGCTGTCGGGCGAGGTCGCGTGCCTGCTCCGCCCGGAGCTCTCGGCCGCCTGGGCGCACGTGGCGCACACGCTCGGGCTCGTCAAGAACCGCACCCTCGCCAGCGGAGCGCGCCCTGAGCCGGCTCTCCGCATCCGCGTCGAAGGCGAGATCGCCCAGCAGGCGGACCTGCTCATCGCTTCGACCCGGGATGAAAGCGAGGACCTCATCAGGGCTTATGGCGCGACGCCCGAGCGAGTCTCCGTGGTGCCGCCCGGCGTCGACCTCTCCGCCTTCCAGCCCTTCGACCGGCAACAGGCTCGCCGCAAGATCGGCTTCGGCGATGAGCGCCTCCTCCTGTTCGTGGGGCGCCTGGAGCGCCTCAAGGGTGTGGAGGTGGCGATTCAAGCCCTCGCTCTCCTGCGCGACCGCCAGCACGACGACGTCCGCCTGCTCATCCTCGGCGAGGACTCGCGCAACGTCGCGGGCCGCGATGGCGAGGAGAGCGAGAAGCGGCGGCTGAAGGCGATCTCGTCGGAGCTTGGTGTTCGCGATCGGGTCGATTTCATCGGCTCGGTCGCCCACGACGACCTGCCGGACTACTACGGGTCGGCGGACGTGTGCGTGATGCCGTCCTACAGCGAATCGTTCGGACTGGTCGGGCTTGAGGCCCAGGCCTGCGGATGCCCGGTTGTCGCCGCAGGCGTTTCGGGCCTGCGTTCGGTCGTCCGCGACGAGGTGAGCGGATACCTCATCGACGGCCACGACCCGGCCGTTTACGCCGAACGCATCGGCCGCCTTCTTGCCGACCCGGAGCTCGCCCAGCAGATGGGACGGCGAGGCCGCCTCCTGGCGCAGCGCTTCTCCTGGTCACGCACCGCCGAAGGGCTGCACGAGCTTTTCGACGGTGTGACCGGCGGCGCTCAGCTTCGAGTCCACGCCGGCGTCAGGCACGAATAGGGGAACGACTCGGGGTCCGGCTTAGTCAACGCAGTCGGCCGGGTGCCGTCCGCGTTCATCAGCCAGACCTGGCCTGAGTTCAAGAACGCGATCTGGTGGCCGTCCGGCGACGGGGTCGGCGACTCGACGTCGATGCCAGGGTCCGACGGCAGCCCGGCGGACGCCGGGTTGATCGGGGCGGGCGGCGCCGCGACGTTCACGACCAGCGCCTTGTGCTGGACCGCCCCAGGCGTCACGGCGGCGGCGAACACGACGCTGTTCGAATCCGGCATCCAGGCCGGCGCGGCGATGTCTCCGCTGGCCACGGTGGTGGTCGATCCGGCGCCGGAGAAGTTGCGCACGCGCAGGCGGAACGTCGACAGATCGTTGCGCAGGTACGCGATGCGGTTTCCGGCCGGCGCCCACGCCACGTCGCTGACGGGCCCGGTGTCGAGCGCGAGCTGGTAGCGGGCGCGCAGACCGACGTCATAGCCCCAGATCTCGTCGGGCGATGACCGGCTGATGAACGCGACCCTCAGTCCATTCGCCGCGACGGACGCCTGGGCGACGTCGGCGGCGATGGCCTCGTCCTTGCCGTCGGTGCCCTGCCAGCGAAGTGTTCCGCCCTCGTCGATGTAGACGTAGCCCATGCCGGACGCGAGCGCCGCCGCCCACGTCGCGATGAAAGTCAACGGAGCGATGCCGACGCCTGGCGTGAGCACGGACCAGGTGTCGCCGTCGCCCTGGACGACCAGGCGGTCGCCGGAGGGCGACCAGCTGAACGAATGCACCGGCGAAGCGCCGTAGAGCTGTCGAGGGAAGCCGGAATCATTGACGATCCACAGGGCGCCGGGCGACTGGTCGGCGTTGTCGGTCGTGAAAGCGATCCAGTGGCGCAGCGGTCGCGCGTCGCCGGTCGTGAAAGCGATCGTCTGGTCGCGATCGAGCTGGTTGCCGTCGGCGTCGGTCGCGGCGACCTCGACCGAGAGCTGATAAGAGGTGTTGGGAGATAAGAGCTCCGAGGGGGCGATGATGGCGCGCCGTCCGTCGGCAGGGTCGAGACGCACGTCGAACGGAGTCGAAGGGTTGAAGCTCAGTGCGGACCTCAGGCTGGCCGGGTCCATCTGGCGCGTGAACTCGAGCGTCAGGTAAGCCGCTGGATCGACGCCGGCATCCTGGCTCGCCGGAGTGGAGCCCACGAGGCTGGGGGGCAGCTCGGTGATGAACGACCAGTGGTGTCGAAGCGTGTAGACGTTGCCGGCGAGGTCGCGGTATCCAGCGTCGATGACGACCTGGTAGGTCGTGCTGGTTCGGAGCGTGGGATGTTCGTAAACTAGCTCCCGGCCGTTGAGCCACGTGACGTGCCCGGCGGTGCTGGGAGTCAGATGAAACCGGCTCGCCACCGACGCCTGGTCGACGTCGTGGTCGAACGAGATGCGGATCGGCGCGGCGGTCGAGACGTCGATGCTTCCCCGCAGCGGCGAATAGTCGATGATCTGCGCCGGGTTGCCGCCGCATGCGCTGAGAGGGATGATCGCTGCGCTCAGCGCCCCGCCGAGCCAAAGGCACGCCTTGCCCCAGGTCGCCCGTGAACCCAACCGGCTGGAATCCACCCGGTTAAGGGCTGGGCCGCGCCCTCAGAGGTGCGACTTGAGGCGCGCCCTCATCTCCTGCGCGAGCTGCTCCAGCCGCGAAGAGTCGACGAACAGCAGCGAGATGCTCGGGATCTGGTCGATCGCGGATTCGATGCCGGAGAGCGACGGGTCGGCCGCTCCGAGGATGTCCTTGACCTTGCGGGCGCGGTTCCCCAGCGCGTCCTCGGCCATCGCCTGGAGCTCGGAGACGATCGGCGTCCAGTCGAGCTGAGGGCTATCCGAGGGAGGGGGGGTGGTCGGCGCGACCGGCACCGACGGCGGGGTCGGCTGCGTGAAGGTGGAGAAGGAGCTCGTCGGGATCTGCGCGGTCGGCGGCTCCGCCTGCATGACGGGAATGACGGGTATCGTGGGGCTGGTCTGGGCGACGAACGGCTCGGGCGCCGGGGCGCCTCCTGAGGGCGCGGCCTGGGGGCCGCGACCCTGCCTCTGGGCGCCGACGATCTCCGCCACGTCGAGAGGCGGGTGCTTGGTCGAGTCGGCAGACTTCACCTCGATCATCGCGGCCGGGTCGTCGCAAAGCGCAAGCGCCCGGTCCGGCTTGTCCGAGATGTCCCGCGACTCGCTGGTGTAAGCGCCGGCCAGCTCGCCCTCGGCCAGGATGATCACGCCCGTCCCCGCGCCCGATCGGATCATCACGCTGCCGCTGAACTTGCGGTCGCTGAGGAACTTGAGCAGCGCCTTCATGTCGACCCACGCCGCGTACAGCTCCGTGTACATCGGGCGTGAGACGGCCAGCTCGTACAGCCCGTCGATCAGCTCGGGCGAAAGTCCCACCACGTCGAGCACGCCGTGGCCGGCGGTGACGTCGTCGTTGAACATCTGGAGCCCCTGCTTGCCGAGCACAAGGTTCCCGGCCTCGGCTGCCCCGTCGTACATGCACTCGAGGGCGGAGCCCTCGCGGAACAGGATCAACCCGGAGGCTTCATCGGTCAGCAGGCGCACATAGCCGGTGTATCCCTCTTTCTCGAGCGTGGTGATCAGGCGAGGGAAGTCAACGAACGACGTTTTCAGGGAGTCGTAGATCACCTGCCCGGCGGGGACAGGGATCGGCTCCCGGCCGTGCTTCGGCTGGGGGCGGTGCTTCACGCCACGTCTCGGCTGCGGTGCTTCCACCTTCTTCTCCGGTTCAGCATGATCTCTGGGCTCGGATTTTGCTTCGGGCTGCTTCTCCACACGGGGTTCCGGAGCGGGAGGCTCGGAACCTGACTCGGCCGCCTGGACCAGCTCCGGGATGCCGGCCTTGACCGTCTCGTCGGCGGGAAGCTTGGCCTTGGCGTCGAACTCGAAATCGCCCCGCGTCCAGTGCAGCGCGCTGACCACGGCGGCGTCGCCCGCCTTCCCGTTGCCCTGTGCATGGAAGAGATGGCCGAACAGAAAATAGAGCGCGGTCGACTGGTCGTTCCCATTCCGGACGGTAAGGGTACCTGTCGACCGCTCACCTTGAGCGGCCTCCAGCAACGATCGAAGGGGCGTTTCGGCCAATGAGCCGTGTGACTGCACGAGTCTTCTCCTGGGATCGGCCCAGCCCGATCGAGGGAATTAAGAGGAAGTTAGTATAGATATCGAGATCAAACCCGCGCGTCCCGAGCCTCCCGAGTTGCCGCTCGCCACCAAGCCGTCCCCCGCTCGCCTGCTCCTGGTTCGCCACGGCCAGTCGACGTGGAACCGCGATCACCGCATCCAGGGCCAGCTCGATCCGCCCCTCTCCGAACAGGGCCGGCGGCAGGCCGAGCTCCTGGGCCGGCGGCTGGCCGGCAGGCATTGGGCCGGTTTCTATGCCAGCGACCTCAAGCGCGCATTCGAGACCGCGACCATCCTGGGCCGCGCGATCGGAATCACCCCGGAGCCGCTGCGCTCGCTTCGGGAGATCTTTCTCGGCGAGTGGGAAGGCCTGCGCACCGATGAGCTGGCGCAGCGGTACCCCGAGGCGTGGGCCGCCTGGACCGACGAGCCGGACTGGGACCTCGTTTCGGGCGGCGAGGGCGCTGCGCTTTTCGAGGCGCGGATCTCGGCAGCGATCGAGGAGATCCTGCAGCGCCATGAGCACGGCGACGTCCTGGTGGTGACGCATGGCGGCGTGATCCAGGTCGCCCTGCATCGCGTGGTCGGCCGCGCGAACCGCGGGCTGTTCCCCTTCAAGATCCAGAACGCTTCGCTGTCGGTGATAGAAAGGCGCGACGGCCAGCTCGTCATCGCAGGCGTCAACGACATCGGCCACCTCGAGCCCGCCCTCGTGGTCGAGCCAGGTCCGGGATGACGGCCGAGTCGCAGCGGTGGGACGCCGAGCTCGCCGAGAGGGCCGGCCCGGCGCCTTTGCTGCAGACGTGGGCATGGGGCGAGGTCCAGGCCCGCGCCGGCTGGAGCATCGAGCGGCTGCGCTTGCCGCAGGGCGCCATGGCGAGCGTGCAGCTGCGCTCGGTGGGCCCTGCGCGCGAGGCCTATGTTCCACGGGGCCCGGTGCCCGCGACCGCGGAGGCAGTTGACGCGCTGGTCGCCTGGGCCCGGGGCGCGAAGATCTCTCGCCTCACCATCGAGCCGGAGGCACCGACCGGCTTCGACGTCCCGTTAGCCGACCACGGCTTCACGGCCACCAAGCCGATGCAGCCGCAGCACACCCGCATCATGGGCCTGCGCCCGGAGCCCGAGATGCTGGCTTCCTTCCGCCACGGCCGGCGCTACAACATTCGCGCCGGCTTGCGCCGCGGCGTCGTGGTCGAGGAGGGCAAGGATGCGGCCGAGCTGGCGCGTCAGTCGGCCGCCGTCGAGCGCCGCGAGTCGATCAGCCTGCCCGACCGCGGCTACTACGAGCTCCTTCTCGACCTCCTTCCGTCGTGCAGTACCTACGTGGCGCGCGTGGTGCAGGGGGGCGAGGCTCTCGCGGCGGTGCTGGTGGCTCGCCACGACGGGCGCGCGTACAGCCTGTTCGCCGGTCGCAGCGGCGCCCGGCCCGAGCTCATGGGCAACGACCTGGCGTGGTGGGCGGCGATCGCGTCCGCGAGCGCTGCGGGCTGCAAGGACTTCGACTTCTGGGGGATCCCGCCGCCCGACGCCGGCGCCGACCACCCCTGGCGCGGGCTGGGCTCGTTCAAGGCCGAGTTCGGCGGCGTGGAGGTGGCTTACACCGGGGCCTGGGAGCTTGTCCTCTCGGCCACCGGCGCACGTATCGTCACCATTGAGCGCAAAGCCAGGGCATACGTTCGGGGCTTGAAACGCAACATCTCCTAACAATCCTTCAATTCAGTTAGGATAGAAGCGTGGTGGTGGCGGACGGCGCCCGCAAGGTGCTCGTGGTCGACCCCGATTCGGCGGTACGGCGCGAGGTCAGGATCGCGTGCGAGCAGGACGGGTACCTGGTGATCGAGGCCGAGAGCGCCGCGGACGCGCTGAGACAGGTCGCGCACTCGCGGCCGAACGTGGTCCTGCTCGAGGTGACCTTGCCCGACGGAGCGGGCTTCGACGTCTGCCGCGAGCTGCGCAAGGTCGACCAGTCGGTGCCCGTGATCATGATGAGCACGAGGTCCGACGAGATCGACGTCGTGGTCGCCCTCGAGATCGGCGCCGACGACTATGTCGGCAAGCCGCTGCGCCTGCGCGAGCTGGTGGCTCGCATGACGGCGCACCTGCGCAGGACGAGGTTCGAGTCGGCGGAGGCGACGCGCAGCCGGCTCGAGTTTCGCGACCTGCTGATCGACGTCAACGAGCGGCGCACGTACAAATCGGGCAAG
Organism: Candidatus Dormiibacterota bacterium; assembly: GCA_035531515.1. Classification (GTDB taxonomy): domain Bacteria; phylum Chloroflexota; class Dormibacteria; order Dormibacterales; family Dormibacteraceae; genus DATKSS01. The sequence goes on from DATKSS010000068.1 coordinate 14,081, forward strand.
GAGGTCGAGCTCACGCACACCGAGTTCGACCTGCTCACGTTCCTCGCCGGCAACGCCGGCAAGGTGTTGAGCCGCGAGAAGATCCTGAACTCCATCTGGGGTTACGAGTATCCGATCGAGACCCGCGTCATCGACGTGCACATCCGCAACCTGCGCAGGAAGATCGAGACGCAGCCCTCCCGTCCTTATTACATCCTGGCCGTGCCAGGCATCGGCTACCGCTTCACCAACGCGCGACCCGCTTAGAGCTCCACTCCGAGCTCTCGAAGCGAGGCGAGCACGAACGGCCTTTCCTCGATCCTTGGGTGCGGAATCACCAGGTCGCGCTGCGCGACGCGCTCGTCGCCGAAGAAGATGATGTCGACGTCGATGGCGCGCGGCCCCCAGCGGCGACCCGGCAAGCGCCCCCCCTCGCGCTCGACCTCTTTCGCCGCCCGGAGCAGAGCGCGCGCCGTGCCCTGCCACTCGCCCTCGACGACCTGGTTGAGGAAGCGCGGCTGGTCCTTGACGCCCCATGGCTCGGTTTCCATGACGCGGCTTTGACGCAGGATGCGCACGCCTTTTTGACGCAGCCGCCGGCGGCCCGCGCTCAGGTTGCGTGAGCGCCGGCCAAGGTTAGTGCCGAGGCCGAGATAGACGACGGTCAACGCATTCGGTCTGCGACGCGGACCGCACGTGTCATCTGGAGCACGTCGTGCACCCGCACGACGTCCGCGCCCCGTAGCACCGACGCGACCACCGTCGCCACCGTCCCCTCGATCCGCTGGTCCGCAGGCAGGTCGAGCAGCTTGCCGATGAACGATTTGCGCGAGGTGCCGACCAGGATCGGAAACCCGAGCTCGTTGAGCTCGGCGAGGCGCCGCATCACCTCCCAGTTCTGCTCCGCCGTCTTTCCGAAGCCGATCCCGGGATCGATCATCACCCTCTGCTTGGGCACTCCCGCCTCGACGGCCATGCTGGCCGCCTGCTTGAGGAAACGCTTGATCTCCTGGAGCAGGTCGACTGCGTAGTCCGTTCCCTCCTGATTGTGCATCACCACCAGCGCGCAGCCTTTCCGAGCGGCCAGGTCCGCGATCCCAGGCGATCGGGTCAAGCCCCAGATGTCGTTGAGGATGGTCGCGCCGAGCTCGACCGCCGCCTCAGCCACCTCGAGCTTGTACGTGTCAACCGATACGGGCACACCCGAGTCCCTGGCCAGGCGGCGTACCACGGGCTCGATCCGGGTGATCTCGTCGTCGGCGCTGATAGGCACGTGGCCCGGTCGGGTCGACTCGCCCCCCACGTCGAGCATGTCCGCGCCCTCTTCCACCATCCGCAGACCCTGCTCGACGGCTGCGGGGTGGTCAGACCCGAGGCCGTCGCCACTGAAGGAGTCGGGGGTGACGTTGACTATGCCCATGACAAACGTGCGAGTGCCCCATTCGAAACGCCGGCCGCCGATGTCAGCGATCACGGGCCGATTATGCTGCGAGCCAGGATGAGACTCGCCGACATAGCCCGCGGAGTACCGGGCGCGACCCTGGAAGGAAACGGCGACGTCGAGGTCGGCGGGATCGCCTACGACTCGCGACGGGTCAAGCCCGCCGACCTGTTCGTCGCGGTCGAAGGGCTGCGCGCGGACGGCCACGTGTTCGTCGCCGACGCCCTTGCGATGGGCGCGTCGGCGATCGCCGTGCAGCGCGCCGTGCAGGCCCCGCCCGGCACTCCCATCCTGCGCGTGCAGTCCACCAGGACCGCCCTCGCCGAGATCGCCGCGGAGTTCTACGGCCGTCCGGCGAGCCACCTCAGGGTGGCCGGGGTCACGGGGACCGACGGCAAGACCACCACCACGCACATGGCCGAGCACGTGCTGCAGGCGAGCGGAATCGTGGCCGGGGCGATGAGCACGATTGCCTTCAAGGTGAGCGGGCGCGAGATGGACAACACCAGCGGCCAGACCACGACGGAGGCGCCGGAGGTGCAGGCCTGGCTGGCGCGCATGGTCGAGGCGGGCGCATCGTGCGCAGTCATCGAGACCACCTCGCACGCCCTCGTGCAGGAACGCGTGCGCGCATGCGACTTCGACGTCGCGGCTTTCACCAACGTTGGCCACGACCACCTCGACTATCACGCCACGTGGGAGGAATACCTCGAGGCGAAGGCTCGGCTGATCGACCTGGCCGCCAGCTCCATCGACAAGGGCGTCGAGAAGACGGCGGTCCTCAACCGGGACGACGCCAGCTACGACCGCCTGGCCCGGCGCCCCATCGCGCGCAGGTGGACGTACGGGTTGACGACCGCTGCGGACCTCCACCCCGTCGAGCTCAACCTCACCGGTTCGGGCTCGCGGTTCCGCATGCGGACCCCGCTGGGCGACGCGGAGGTCTCGCTGCACGTGCCGGCGCGGTTCAACATCTACAACGCCCTGTGCGCAGCCGGTGTATGCCTCGCTCTGGGCGTGCCGATCGATGCCGTAGGGCAGGGGCTGGCCGGGTTCGAAGGCGTGCGCGGGCGGCTCGAGCCGGTCGACCTGGGACAGGAATTCCGCGTCTTCATCGACTTCGCCCATTCGGCCGGCGCGCTCGCGAGCGCCCTGGCAGAGCTGCGTCCTTTCACCAAAGGCCGCCTCATCGTCGTGTTCGGCTCCACTGCGCGGTCGGACCATGACCGGCCGGGTATGGGGCGTTCGGCGGCCGAGTTTGCCGACTTCTTCATCATCACGACCGACGACCCGCTGGCCGAGGACCCGGTCGAGATCGCCCGCGACGTGCAGTCCGGCGCCGTGGGCAAAGCGCCCGGTCGCGACTACGAGATCGTCATCGACCGCCGCGCCGCCATCCGACGCGCCATCGACATCGCAAGGCCGGGCGATTGCGTCTTGCTTGCGGGCAAAGGGCACGAGCGTTCCATGCGGATGGCGGGCGGGTCAGAGCCCTGGGACGAAAGGGCCGAGGCCGAGGCCGCGATCCGGGACCGACTCGCGGTCCACTAGCCCGCCGCCGACCATGCGCACGATCTCGACATGGTCGCCGTCTCTCAGCACCAGCTTGGCGTAAGCCGCGCGTTCGACGATCTCGCCGTTGTGCTCCACGGCGATCGCGCGAGGGTCCGCGCCGAGCCTCTCGAGGTACTCGGTGAGCACGGTCGGACCATCGAGCTCCACCCGCTTGCCGTTGACCTGCAAAGCGATCACCTGAACAGCGATATCGCGGCGTAGCCCGCGGCGCCCGCAGACCGGCACTCGGCGATGCGCGCTTCGGTCACCCCTCCGATGGCGACGACCGGTATGCGCACGGCGGCCGCCACCGCGGTCAGGGCGCGAAGGCCTGCCGGCGCGGTATCGGGGTGGCTGGCACTCGACCACACGGGTCCAAAGATCACAAAATCGGCGCCCTCGCGCTCGGCCTCCAGCGCGCCTTGGACGGAATGCACCGACCGGCCGACCAGGCGGTCGCCAAGCAAAGCCCTGGCGGCGGCGACCGGGATGTCCCGCTCCGGAAGGTTCACCCCGGCCGCGCCCGCGGCGAGAGCGACATCGCAGCGTGAGCTCACGATTACCGGGACGGGAGAGGACGCCACCAGCACGGTCGCCTCTCGCTCGAGCTCGCGGCCGCCGAGCCCTGGAGCGCGAAGCTGGATGAGTCCGGCGCGCGACGCGGCGTGCGTGCCTGCGCTCGCGCTCTCGACCACCGCCATGGCCACCGGCAGTGCCAAAGTCTGGATCCACCGATCCCCGCGGGCATCTTCGCTACTGGGCCGGCTCAGCCGGGCGTTGCCGCTTGCGCTCCGGTCCTCGCGCACCTACTGGTGCGCTCCGGTCCGGTGCTCGCGGCGCCTTCGGCTGGGCTCGCCCCAGCGCGAATCTGCTCCGCGCGGCCGGTGGATCCAGGCTAGGAGGGTCGCGAGATGCCCTCGACCGGCGAGCTCGGGCTTGCGTCCACACGCCTTGGGATGCGCCCCGCCTGCCAGGCCTTGCGGCCGGCTTCGACGCCACCCCTGATCGCCTCGGCCATCAGCGGCGGGTCCTGGGCCAGCGCGATCGCCGAGTTGACGAGCACCGCGTCCGCGCCCAGCTCCATCGCCAGCGCCGCATCCGACGGCACGCCGATGCCCGCGTCGACCACGACGGGGACTCGCGCCTCTTCGATGATGATCCTCACCTGCTCGAGCGTCTGCAGCCCCTGCCCGGAACCGATCGGCGAGCCGAGCGGCATCACGGTCACCGTGCCGACCTCCTCGAGCTTCTTGGCCAGGACAGGGTCGGCGTTGATGTACGGCAGCACCTTGAAGCCTTCCTCCACGAGGATGCGCGCTGCCTTCAGGGTCTCCTCCGGGTCGGGGAACAGGTAGCGGGGGTCGGGGATGACCTCGAGCTTCACCCAGTCCGACAGTCCCATCGAGCGCGCGAGCCTGGCGATCCGGACGGCTTCTTCAGCGGTGCGGCAGCCCGCGGTGTTGGGCAGGATGCGGTAGCGCTTCCAGTCGATGACGTCGAGGATCGTCTTCTTCTTCGGGTCGTCGAGGTCGAGGCGGCGCAGGGCCACCGTGACCAGCTCGCAGCCCGAAGCTTCCAGCGAGGCCAGCATCGATTCGTCGTTGGGGTACTTGCCGGTGCCCAGGAAAAGTCGCGAGCGAAGCTCGACGCCTGCTATCACCAGCGGGCCGGCGTGCGTAAGCGTCTGCACGCTCCCAGCTTACCGGCTGGTTGCGGGACCTATCGCGCTACGGCAGGTCCTGCTGCAGCAGCAGGGTCTTGTCGCGTCCGTACGTGAGCCGCTTGACCGCGTCGCCGACTGAAAGCCACAGCATCTTGTCGACCTCGATGCCCGGCTTGAACCGCCCGCCCAGGATCTCCATCACCCAGTAGCACGCCACTTTGTCGCGCCCACGCCGGTCGACGTAGGCGGTGCAGCCCAGAGCCCGGACCAGCTCGCAGCGGAGCCCTGTCTCCTCGCGCACCTCGCGGATCGCGCAGTCCTCGGGTGTCTCTTCAGGCTCGACCTTGCCCTTGGGCAAAGTCCAGTCGTCGTAGGCGGGTCGGTGGATGACTGCGATCTCGGTGTCGCCGGATCGGGACTTCCGGCAGACCACGCCGCCCGCCGCCCTGATCACGCTCACATCGGTAACTTCCAGGATCTTGGTTGCCACGATTGCTCCTTCGTAAGCTGAAACGTTTGGGCTGCGGGGATCCCCGACGTTTGCGCTTTGCGGTCGGCTTCGCTGTTGGCGAGTTTACCTGCCGGCCTGCTGCGCGGATAGCCCATTTTCAAATCGATTCTCGTCGAGCGAATCGATCAGCCCTGCGATCCGCCTCTCGATGTCGTCGCGGATCGCGCGAATTTCGTGCGGCGGCAGGCCCTGGGGATCGCGCAGGTCCCAGTCGATGTAGCGCTTCCCCGGAATCACCGGGCACGCGTCGCCGCAGCCCATCGTCACGACGACGTCGGCCCACCGGGCGAGACTGTCCGTCAACAGCTGTGGTGATCGATGGCTCAGGTCGACGCCCTTCTCGCGCATTACGCTCACGACGCCGTCGTGGACGTGCTCGGCAGGGCTGGTCCCGGCCGAACGGGCTTCGTGCCGTCCCTCCGCCATGCGCTCGAAGAGCGCCTCGCTCATCTGGGAACGCCCCGCGTTGTGAAGGCAGACGAAGAGGACTCGCGCCAAGTTGCCCCTTAGAGCTGCCCTGCGAGCCTGATCTGCCGGCGCAGCACCCAGCGACTGGTGAGGTTGATGCCGAGGACGAAGATGACGAGCACCAACGCGGCGCCCCACGCCTGGTCCTGGAGCGACTTGTACGGCAGCAACGCGTATCGGAACACGGTCAACGGCAGCGCCTGGATGGGACCGGCGGGATTGAGCTCCAGGATATGGGCACCGAACGCGGTGAACAGCAGGGGCGCAGTCTCGCCTGAAGCGCGTGCCACGGCAAGCAGCGCCCCGGTGATCACGCCCGGCACCGCGGCCGGCAGGATGAGCTGCAGCGAAACCCGCCAGCGTGCGAGACCAAGGGCGAGCCCGGACTCACGCAAGCCGTTGGGGATCAGTGACACGGCGCCTTCGGTGGTCCGCATCACGATCGGCAGCATCAGGATCGCCAGGGCAACCGATCCCGCATAGGCGGAGAAATGGTGGAACGGAACCACGAGCAAGGAGTAGGCGAACAATCCGATGGCGATCGACGGCGTGCCCACAAGAACGTCGCAGGCCAGCCGGACCCAGCTCGACCAGCGCGCGACACCGTACTCGGCGAGGTAGATCCCACCAAGGATTCCGACAGGGATGGCCATCAGCGATGCGAGCCCGACGAGGATCGCCGTGCCGACGATGGCATGAGCGACACCCGCGTCTGAAACCGCAGGGCAGGTCGGCTCGCACGGGGGCCGCTCGACATTGATGAAGAACTGCGGGTGGATGACCGAGGGCAGTCCCTTGACGACCGTGAACCACAGCACGAAGCCCAATGGGATGAGGGCGATGACCGTGAGCAGGTAGGTGCCACCAAGCCAGGCCCGGCTGGCGAACTGCCTTCGATGGTTGCGGCTCACGCCGCGAGACTCGCTTCGCGCGAAGTCGAGCGGACCAGCAGCAGCGCAACGACGTTGACGATCAGGGTCACGAGGATGAGGACCAGGCCGAGCTCGACCAGGGCTGCAGGGTAAAGGGTCCCGGTTGCTTCCGTGAACTCGTTCGCGATCACGCTCGCAAGCGTGTAGGCGGGATTGAAGATGGAATGGGGGATCTGGAAGTTGTTGCCGATGACCATGGTGACGGCGATCGTCTCGCCCAGTGCGCGCCCAAGAGCGAGGATCGTCGCGCCGAAGATGCCTGCTCGCGCGGAAGGAAGAATGACGCCCCACGTCGTCTCCCACCAGGTTGCGCCGAGCGCGATCGCGTTTTCCTTCAAGCCACGTGGCACGGCCCGGATGACGTCGCGAGAGATCGCGGTCAGCGTCGGTAGGACCATGATCGCGAGCACCAGGGAGGCATTGAAGAGGCTCCTGACAGCAGGATCGGCGAGCCATCCGACAAAGCCCAGGCGGCCCGAGATGGGCACTTCCAGGTGCTGGAATGACCAGGGGGCCAGCACATAGAGAGCCCAGATCCCGTAGACGACGCTTGGGATCGCGGCCAGCAGCTCGATCCCGGTGCCGATCAATCCACGAACCTGACCTTGCCCCTGCTCGGCGAGGACGAGTGCGACCGCCACGCCGACGGGCAGGGCAAGAGCGAGTGCGATGAAGGAGGTCGCGACCGTGCCGAAGATCGCCGGCAGGGCGCCGAAGGAGTCCGTGACCGGGTTCCAATCCGTGCTTGCAAGGAACCTGAAGCCGAAGTGCCTGATGGCCGGCGCCGCCTGCTGCACGAGGATGGCGACGATGACCAGGAGCACGGCGGGGGCGAGGCTGGCCACGATCCCGACCATGGTGCGGAACCGGTCCGGGGGACGCCTGTTACCGCCAGGGACGTTCAGGGCTCGAGAGTCGACTGCTGTCGCCACCTCTACGACACCAAACGATTGGTGCCGCCGCCCGCCGTGGGCTCTCGATCGAGTCGGTAGCCGATCCCGCGCACGGTCACGATCGTGAACGGTGCTACGTGGGCGAATTTCTCCCGCAGCCAGCGCACGTGGACGTCGACGGTCTTGGGGTCGCCGGAAAACTCTCGGCCCCAGACATTCTCGATCAGCGCATCACGGGTATGCACGCGGCCGGGATAGGCGAGCAGGTACGAGAGGAGGTCGAACTCGCGCGCCGTCACCTTCACGTCGTGCCCTCGGAGCACCACGCGCCGCGCGGCGCGATCAATCGTGAAATCAGCGATCGAATCCACCTCGGGTATGGACCTTGGTTCGGTGGAGTCGAGCATGGCACGTCGCAAGACCGCGTTGACTCGCGCCAAAACCTCGCGGATCGAAAAGGGCTTGGTGATGTAATCGTCCGCTCCGAGCTCCAGGCCGACGATCTTGTCGACCTCGGAGTCCTTGGCGGTGAGCATGATGATCGGTACCCGGCTGCTCTTCCTGAGCGCGCGGCAGAAATCG
>DATKSS010000069.1:0-3499 GCA_035531515.1 Candidatus Dormiibacterota bacterium
AATGGTGGGCTCGCCAGTGAGCGAGGCACTGCTCGGTGCTCATGTCGGCTCGCCGCGCTGCGAAAAAGGTGCGGGTGATCATCGCTTGGCCGCGCCTCGTACGTGAATCGGCCGGCCCAGGCTCACCTCCGCCGCCTCCATGAGCGCCTCCGCGAACGTCGGGTGGGCGTGCACGGTGAGCGCAAGGTCCTCGGAGGTGGCGCCCATCTCGATTGCGAGCGCCATCTCCGCGACCAGCTCAGTCGAGTGCGGTCCGGCGAGGTGCGCGCCCAGCAGAATGCCGCCGTCCTGCGCGAACACGAGCTTGGCGAAGCCGGCCGTGGCCGACTCGACGACGGCCCGTCCGAGCGCGCCGAGCGGGAATCGGCCGATCGAGACCGGGACGCCGGCCGCGAGCGCTTCTTCCTCGGTCATGCCCACCGCGGCCAGCTCGGGCGCCGCGAACACCGCGCGGGGAATCGCCCGGCTGTCGAAGGCCGCCGCTTTGCCGCCGAGCACATCACCCACCGTCCTGCCCTGGGCCATAGCGCGATGTGCGAGCGGAAGGCCAGCGGTGACATCGCCGATCGCGAAGACGTGGCGGTCGAGGCGAAGCTGCGCATCGACTTTGAGCTTTCCGTCCGGCGCTGCCATGCCCGCCGCGCGGAGGTCGAGGTAGTCGAGGTTCGGCCGCCGGTCACCCGACGCGACCGCGCGCTCCCACTTCCCGGGGGTCGGACCCGAAGACAGCGCCACGTCTACCCCTGTCGAGCGCGCTCCCCGCAGCGCGGCCGCGGATAGGTCGCGATCGAAGTCGGGCAGGAGCCGGTCGCCCGGCACGGCCAGGGTAACGTGGCTGCCGAGCCGGGCGTAGGCGACCGCGATCTCCAGGGCGATGTAGTCGTCGCCCGTGACCAAGAGCGTGGATGGGATCGAATCCCATTCCAGGGCGCGGCTGGGCTCGACCCTCGAAGCATCGCCTCCTCCGGCGCTGGAACCGGTCGCGATGACCACGTCCTTGAAATCGAAGTAGCGCACCGACTCCTCGCCGACCTCGACGCACACCCGCGTGCGTCCGACGAACCGCGCGCTGCCCTCGACGACCTTGACCCCGGCGCCGTGGAGCAGCGAAGAAACCCCTTTGACCAGGGTGTCGACGGCGGCCGCGCGGCTCTTCTGGAACAAAGCCATGTCCGGCCGCCCGGAAAACGGAGGCATACCCGAGGCGGCGAACGTCTCCGCCGCTGACTTGGCCGCCGCGAAGCGCGACAGGTGCTTGCTGGGGATGCATCCTTGGTTGAGGCAGACGCCTCCGAGCCGTCCGCGCTCGACCACCGTCACCGAGCGGCCGAGCTGCGCCGCGCGCAGCGCCGCCACGTAACCGCCGGGACCGCCTCCCAAGATCAGGACGTCGGCAGGATCGCTCTGGTCTCCGGCGACCATCTATGAGCCGGGCTCGAGCTGCGAAGGGTCCTCGATCAGGCTGCGCACAGTGAGCGCGAACGTCAGACCGGCCTCGCCGTCGATCACTCGATGGTCGAACGTCACGGACATGGGCATCACGGGTCGGGCCACGACGGCGCCGTTGCGGACGACGGCTCTCTCCTCGATCCTTCCGAACGCGACCATCGCTACCTGCGGTGGAGGTATGAGCGAGGTTCCGTACCCGCCCCTCCACGCTCCAGTGTTGCTGATGGTAAAAGTGCCGCCCAGCAGGTCGTGGACCGACGCCTTTCCCTCGCGCGCCGCGCCTGTGATGCGGTCCAGCTCGGCGGCGAGCGAGGCGATGTCGAGCGTGTCCGCGCGCTTGACGACCGGAACGATCAGGCCGTCGGGAGTCGCGGTCGCCACGCCTATGTTGACGTCATCGTGCAGCACGATCTCGCCGCGTTCGTCGTCGAGCGAGGAGTTGAAGATCGGGTGGCGTTGCAGCGCCATCGCTGCCGCCCGCACCAGCAGCGTGTCGAAGGGAAAGCGCGATCCACGTGCCTCAGCCTCGCGGCGCCTCCGCGACGCCAGCTCGGCGAATGCGCCCGCATCCAGCTCGTGGAACCCCGTGACATGAGGGATCGTTCGCGCGGAAGCGGCCATCGTCTCGGACATCCGCTTCTGGACTCCGCGCAGCTTGATGCGGCGGCCCGCCATCACCGGCGCGGCGGAAGGGGCTGCCGGGGCGGACGGCGCCGCACCGGAGGCGTGGCGTTTCACATCCTCGGCGCTGATGCGCCCGCCTGGCCCGGAACCCTTGACGTGCGCAAGGTCGACGCTCATCTCTCGAGCCAGCTTGCGCACAGCGGGGGGCGCCAGGATGCCGGCCGGCTCGCTGGGCGCTGACAGCGTGGCCTGCGCCCTCTCCTCGACCTGGGCCGCCGGCGCGTGAGCGGACGTGGTGATCTTGGCCTCGGTCTCGAGCACGTACAGGACCGACCCCGTCTTGACTGTTTCGCCTTCCGCCGCGCGCTGCTCGACGATCACGCCGGCGCCCGGCGCGGGCAGCTCCACGCTGGCCTTGTCGGTCATCATCTCGACCACCGGCTGGTCCTCGGTGACGTCGTCTCCCACCGACACGAGCCACCGGGCAACCTCGGCCTCGGCCAATCCCTCCCCGATGTCGGGCAGACGAAACTCGTACCTGGCCAATCGCTACTCCCGCGTGGTCGCCACGATCGCCTCGAGCACGCGCTCGGGATTCGGTAAGTACTGCTCCTCCAGCATCTGGACCGGGTACGGCACGTCCGGCGAGGCGACCCGGCGGATCGGCGTCTGCAGCGAGAAGAACGCCTCCTCCTGGATGGTGGCCACGACCTCGGCACCGAACCCGGCGGTCAGCGCCGCCTCCTGCAGCACGACCGCCCGACCTGTCTTGGTGACGGAGGCTGCGAGGGTGGCCACGTCTAGAGGGACGAGGGTGCGCAGGTCGATCACCTCGACCGAGATTCCCTGGGCCTGCGCATCCTCTGCCGCCTGGAGCGCGACCTGCACGGCGCCGCTCCAGGCCACCAGCGTCACATCGGTGCCTTCGCGCGCCACGCGGGCCTTCCCGATCTCGACCTCATAGTCGCCGTCCGGCACCTCGCCCTTGACCTGCCGGTAGCCGCGAAGAGGCTCCAGGAACAGGACCGGGTCGGGGTCGCGGATCGACGCCAGCAGGAGGCCCTTGATGTCGCGCGGTGTCGCGGGCGCCACCACCTTCAGACCCGGTGCGTGCGCGAAGTGCGCTTCGAAGCCGTCGGAATGGAGCTCGGGGGCGCGCACGCCGCCACCGTAGGGGGCGCGGATCGTGACCTGCGCGGAGTAGCGGCCAGCCGACCGGTACCGCACGCGCGCGAGCTGGTCGACCACCTGGTTGAAGCCGTTGTGCGCAAAGCCCAGGAACTGGATCTCGGCCACCGGCACCCAGCCGGCGAGCGCCAGCCCGATCGCTGCGCCCATGATCACGCCCTCGGCCAGTGGCGTGTCGATGACGCGGTCGGCGCCGAACTTTCCATACAGGCCGTCGGTGGCGCGAAAGACACCGCCG
>DATKSS010000070.1:0-14480 GCA_035531515.1 Candidatus Dormiibacterota bacterium
TCCCTGGAAGACCGCTTGGTCAAGTCATTCTTCAACGTCGAGTCCAAAGACTGTATCTGCCCACCCCAGCAGCCAGTCTGCACCTGCGGCCACCGGGCCACCCTTCGCATCGTGACCCGCCGCCCCGTGCGGCCCTCCGAAGAGGAGGTGGCAGCCAACCCTCGCGCCCGCTCTGCGCGCCTGCGCGTGGCGGAACGAATCTGATTCCACAAGTCCTGGTGGCCGGCCCAACCCCTCCGGTCACCAGGCACCACTCCCCCTCCCGATGGGGGACTTCCCCGATTGCGGGGAAGATGGCCGAAGGGCCGGATGGGGAGAAGCACCAACCACAAACGCAGCAACGTCACAGCACAGGTCTCAGCAACACATGAGGAATACGTCTTGACATCGACCCGAATACTGGCCCGGCGCCGCCTGATCGTCTCAGGCAGCGCTCCCCACGTCAGCGCGCCGACGCGACGGCGTCGCCGCACGCGCGGATTCGTCCAGGTCGCCGGCTCGGCGGCCGCGAGACGCCTGCGCCTGACGGGTTTCGGCCACGCCTACCTCGGGCTGGGCGCGGTCGTGATCATCGGGCTCTTCTACCTCGCGCTCGCGGCCCAGATCACGCAGTCGTCGTACCAAATCGCCCAGCTCCAGGACCAGCAGAGCCAGCTCATCGCGGTCCAGGATCAGCTGCGATACCAGGAGGTGACTGCGCACGCTCCCGCCCAGGTGCAGCACCAAGCCGCGCAGAGCGGCCTGCAGCGCGTCGCGCCGGCCACTTACGTCCCGGGCCAGCCGCTGGCGATCGACCTGGGCGCGCCGGTGGGCGCCTCGGCGGGCGACACGACTCCTCTCTGGATGAAGGCCGTCGCAGCCGTCGTCAACACGCTTGGCGGCACGCGCGACGTCATGGCGGCGACCACCAAGTAGTGTCGAGCAGGGCGCTCGGAGCGAGACGCCCGGGACGTGTTGAACGTGTTGGCTCGGCGCGGCTTCGCATCCTCTCGATGCTCGTGGTCGCGCTCGTGCTGGCAGGGTCGATCTGGGTCAGGCTCGCCTACTGGCAGGTGATCGAGCACAGCCAGCTCGCGGGGCAAGCGCAGGCCCAATACCGGGAGGTGGTCCAGCTGCCTGCCACGCGCGGCGTGATCCTCGACCGCAACCTCACGCAGCTGGTGGTCAACACGACCGTCTACTCGGCGTTCGTCTCGCCGGACCAGATCACCGCGGCTCAGCGCGACCAGGTCGCCGGCGGGCTGGCTTCCGTGTTGGGGGTCGACAAGGGCTCGGTCATGACCACGCTTGCGTCCGGCGCCAAGTTCGCGTACATCGCCCGGCGTTTCTCGCAAGACAAGGCTGACAAGCTGCGCGCCCTCCAGCTTCCCGGCGTCGGGCTCGAAGATGACACGCAGCGGGCTTATCTGCCCGGCGCAGGGCCGGGCACGACGCTGGCCGCCAATCTGCTGGGATTCGTCAACTACAACGGTGACGGCCAGTATGGGCTGGAGGCGCAGTACCAGAACGTTCTGGCCGGGACGCCGGGCTACATCTCGAGCTACCGCGACCTCGCCAACCGCGAGATCGTGCTCGGCAGCCATAGCCAGCAGGACCCGGTCAACGGCTCCGACCTCGTGCTCTCACTCGACGCCAACATCCAGTACGCCGCGGAGCAGGCGCTTGCCGACGGCGTCAAGAAGGACAAGGCCGAGAGCGGCAGCGTGCTGATCATGGACCCGTCGACCGGAGGGATCGTCGCATGGGCCGACTATCCGAGCTACAACGCCAACGACTTCAACCAGACCGATCCATCGCTGTTCCTCGACAACGTCGCCAGCTCCGTATACGAGCCGGGTTCGGTGATGAAGGTCGTCACGCTTGCGGGCGCCATCAACTCGGGCGCGATCACACCGAATACAGTGATCAACGACCCCGGCTACCTTTCTGTCGGCGGCTACCGGATCTACGACTGGGACCGGCGAAACCACGGCAACATCAACTACACGTACGTGCTGGAGCACTCGCTCAACGTCGGCGCGATGAAGGCGATGCAGGCGGAGGGCCATGCGGCCTTCTACAGCTACCTGCAGGGATTCGGGTTGACCAAGCCGAGCGGCATCGACGTCGCGGCCGAGGATGCGGTGGCGCCACCACCGGCCTCCCAAATGGCCGATTCGCAGTACGCGACGTCGTCCTTCGGCCAGGGCATCGACGTCAACATGGTCCAGATGCTGGCGGCCGTCAACGTCATCGCCAACGGCGGCAAGTACGCGCCGCCACACGTCGTCGAGCGTGTCGGAACCCAGATCAACCCGCTGCTCCTGCAGCCCCAGCGCCAGGTCATCAGCGCCGCGGCGGCGTCGCAGATGACCGCGATGATGGAGGCGGTCGTCCAGCACGGCTCGGGCTTCACTTCGATTGTGAAGGGCTTCGCCCTCGACCAGACCGCAAAGACCGGCACCTCGCAAATCCCCGTCAACGGGCAGTACACGCAGGATGTGTGGGCGTCGTTCGTCGGCTTCCTGCCGGCGCAGCACCCACGCTTCACCATGCTGGTCGTGATCCGCAAGCCTCATGCGGCGGGGAGCGACCGCGATTGGACGCTGAACGACGGTTACATCACCGCCGGCCCGATCTGGCAGAAGATCGCCCAGGCGATGGTCGTGGATTGGCGCATAACACCAGACCCGAGCTAACAGTTCTACTTATCTCATGAAGCTGAGTCTCCTCGAGATCCTCGAGGCGACCGGGGGCGGCGAGGTCGGCGGCACCCAGGTCGGTAACACCTTCTCGACTTTTCACACCGACTCACGCGAGGTCGCGCGCGGCGGTCTGTTCTTCGCACTTCGCGGCGGCGAGACGGACGGCCACCGTTTCGTCAACGACGCGATCTCGCGGGGCGCGGCCGCGGTCGTCGTCCAGCGCCGGATGGACATACCGTCCGGGATCGTCGAGATCCTCGTGCCGGACACCTGGGCCGCCCTCTACACGCTGGCGGGCTACGCGCTGGAGCGCGTGCGTCCGCTGGTCGTCGGCGTGACGGGAAGCAACGGCAAGACGTCCACCAAAGAGATGGTCGCGGCGATCCTCGCGCGGCGTTTCGAGGTCCTGCGTTCGACGGGAAACCTCAACACCGAGACGGGCGTCCCGCTGACAGTGTTGAGGCTGGAGCCGCACCACACGGCGCTCGTGCTCGAGATGGGGATGCAGCGAGCCGGCGACATCGCGCGGCTCGCGGCGCTCGCGAAACCTTCGATCGGGATCGTGACCAACGTGGGCACCGTGCACATGGAGTTCTTCTCGTCCGACGAGCAGCTCGCTCGGGCCAAAGGTGAGCTCGTGTCCTCGCTGCCGGAAGACGGCCTCGCCGTGCTGAACGCCGACAACGAGTTCTACCCCCTTCTGGCCCGCATGACGTCGGCCGGAATTGTGAGCTTCGGTCTCGAGAAGGGCGATTACCGCGTCGAGGGCTATCGTTCGCTGACCGGAGGAGGATGCGAGTTCTCAGTCCGGGGTGTCCAGGTAGGCCTTGCCCTGGATGGCCGCCACCAGGCTCTGAACGCGACCGCTGCGCTTGCCGCAGCGCAGTTCGCCGGCGTGCCGCTCGCCGAAGGCGCGACCGTCCTCGCCGGGGTGGAGCTCGACCACCGGCTGCAAGATCTGCCCGTGGCGGCCGGCTACTCGATCATCGACGATGCCTACAACGCGAGCCCCGAGTCGATGCTTGCCGCGTTCGATGCGATGGCGGAGGCGCCACGCCGAGGGCGGCTGCTCGCGGTGCTCGGTCAGATGGGGGAGCTCGGGGCGCTGTCCGAGGAGTCCCACCAGCGCATCGGGCGCCGCGCCGCCGAGGTGTTCGACGCCGTGTGCGTCATCGACGGCGGCCACGCGCGCATCCTCGCCGAGTCCGCCGGGGCTGAGCTGGTGGCCGATCGTCCGGCCGCGGTGCAGTGGGTCAGGCGCAACGCCCAAGACGGTGACCGCGTGCTGGTCAAGGCATCACATGGGATCCATCTCGAAGAGGTGGTCAGGGAGCTGACCTCGACTTGATCCTCGACCTGATCACTTTCACCGTCACCTTGGTGATCGCCGTCGTCCTTTATCCATGGCTGATCCGAGGCCTGCGGCGGTGGAAGTCAGGCCAGGTGATCCAGGCCGAGCTCCCGGACAGCCACCAGAAGAAGGCCGGCACGCCGACCGGCGGCGGCATGCTGTTCGTGGCGGTGGCCGTGCTCGGCGGGGTGCTCGCGACGCTGGCGGGACACCAGGGCGCGCTGCCCGCGACCGCCGGCCTGGTCGCCGGCGGCTTGATCGGCTTCTTCGACGACCGCACCAAGCTCCAGGTCGGAGCCCTGGGGATCCCGGCGCGGCTCAAGTTCCCGGTCCAGGTCGTCCTTGCGGTGCCGGTCGCCTGGCTTGCCACGGTGCAGGGGCCGTCGCACCAGCTCTTTCTTCCGGCCACGCCCTGGGTGGTGTTTCCGTTCGCCGTGGTCGCGATCGTGGGCGCCGCCAACGCCGTCAACCTGACCGATGGCATGGACGGTCTGGCGGGCGGCCTCGCGGTGATCGCAATCGCGGCCACGGTGCTGCTCTTGCCCGGGGCGCCGGCCGGCGAGAAGGCGGTGGCGATGAGCCTGTGCGGCGCGCTCGCGGCTTTCCTGGTGTTCAATCGTCACCCAGCGCGCGTGTTCATGGGCGACACCGGCGCTCTTGCCATCGGTTACGCCCTCGCGGCGATGGCCATCCAGCAGGGACTCGTTCTGCTGCTGCCTCTCGTCGGCCTGGTGTTTGTGATCGAGACGCTGTCTGTCATCATTCAGGTGGCCTATTTCAAGGTCAGCGGCGGCCGCCGAGTTTTCAAGATGACCCCGATCCACTACACGTTCCACCACCAGGGTTGGTCTGAGAATCGCATCGCGCTTTCCTTCTGGGGCGCGGGGATCGTCTCGGCGCTGGCCGCTGTCGGGGTGGCGCGGCTGTCCACTTGACGGCACTCGTGGTGGGTGCGGCCCGCAGCGGCGTCGCGCTGGCCAACCACCTCGTGGCCTCCGGTGAGTTCGTGCGCGTGACCGATCGCAGGTCCGCGTCCGAGGTCGCATCCGCCACGGCGCGGATGCCGGCCGGCGTGGAGCTGAGACTCGGCGGATACGATCCATCGGTCCTGGACGGCGTCGACGTCGTGTACGCCAGCCCGGGTGTTCCGTGGGATTCGCCACTGCTGACCGATGCTCGCGCGCGCGTCATCAGGGTGTCGAGCGAGATCGACCTCTTCCTCAAGATCTGTCCGGGCACCGTCGTCGGCATCACGGGCACCAACGGCAAGACCACGACGACGGCTCTCACGGGTGTCGTGCTCGGGGCCGGCCGACGTCCGGTCATGGTGGGCGGCAACATCGGCGAGACGGTCCTCGACCGCCTCCATGAGATCACCTCCGAGCACTGGGTCGTACTTGAGCTCTCAAGCTTTCAGCTCGAATCGGTGGAGCGGCCGAAGCTTCACGTCGGCGTGATCCTCAACATCACGCCGGATCACCTCGACCGCCATCGGACGTTCGATCGGTACGTCGATCTCAAAGCGCGCGCCATCGAGTTCGCGGGTCCGGAGGACTTCGCGGTCCTTAACGGCGGGGACAAAGTGGTGCGAGCCCTGGCCGCCAGGACGCTCGCACAGGTCGTCTGGTTCGACCACCACCAACCGATCCCGCCGATGCCGCTGCCCGGCCGGCACAACATGGAGAACGCCCTGGCCGCGGCGGCGGTGGGACGGATCGCCGGCTTGAGCGACGATGCCATCGACCGCGCGATCCGGTCCTTCAAGGGCGTGGAGCACCGGCTCGAGCTCGTCGGCGAATGGGCGGGCGTGCGCTGGTACAACGACTCCAAGGCAACCAACCCCGACGCCGGGCGTGTCGCGCTGGCTGCGTTTCCAGGGGCGCCGGTCGTGCTGATCGCGGGCGGCCATGGCAGCGATTTCGACCTTCGCGACTGGGTGGCCGACGTGCTGGCGCACACCGAGGCCGTGGTGCTCATCGGTGCCTCCGCCGACCTTCTGGCCAGGGAGCTGAGCGCGCACCCGAAGGTCGTGCGTGCCAAAGACCTCGACGAGGCGGTCGCGCTCGCAGCCGGGCTGTCGCGTGACGGCGGAGTCGTCCTCCTCAGTCCTGCCTACAAGAGCTTCGACATGTTCAAGGACTTCGAGGACCGTGGCAATCGGTTCAAAGAGCTGGTTCGCAGGAGGTTTGCGGCGTGAGCGAAGCAGCACGCGGCCGACAGCCCGACCGCCTGCTGCTCTTCACCACCGTGCTCCTTTGTGGGGCCGGCCTGGTCATGGTGACGAGCGCGAGCGTGGCATTCGCCTACACGCAGCACCAGTCGGCGTTCTACTACGCGGAGCGGCAGGCGCTGTGGATGGTCTTCGGTTTCATCGCGCTCTTCGTGCTCGGCCGCATCGACTATCGCCGCCTGCGCCCGCTGGCGCCGGCGGGGGCGGTGACAGTAGCCCTTCTGATGATTCTCGTCCTCGTGCCACACCTGGGCGTTTCCGTGAACGGGGCCCGCCGCTGGTTCGACGCTGGTCCGCTGGGCACCTTTCAGCCGTCCGAGCTGGGCAAGCTCGCCTTCGCAGTCTTCGTCGCCCACTGGGTCGACCGCAACGCCGAGCGCATGGGCGACTTCCAGAGGACTTTCGTTCCGTTCGCGGCCATGCTCGCCGGCGTGCTGGTGCTGCTGATGCTCGAGCGCGACCTCGGCACGGCGATCGTGATCGTCGGGGTCTTCATCAGCGCCTTCTGGGCCGGTGGCGGGAGGCTGCGCCACATCGTCCTCCTGCTGGCGGGGCTGGCCCTGGCCTTCGTGGCGGTCACGCTTTTAGAGCCGTACCGCTTCGCCCGCCTGACCGCCTTCAAGAATCCGTTTGCCGACCCCCTCGGCGCCGGGTTCCAGGCCACGCAGTCCATCTACGGGCTGGCCTCGGGCGGGATCTTCGGAGTGGGCATCGGCCACTCGATCGAGAAGTACGGGTGGCTCCCCGAGGCGCATACCGACTTCATCTTCGCGATCGTCGGCGAGGAGACGGGGCTGGTGGGCACCACGCTCGTCATGCTCGGCTTCCTCCTCTTCTGCGTGCGTGGCTACCGTGCCTCGCTGCGCGCCCCGGACAGGTTCGGGATGTCGCTCGCGGCCGCGATCACGACCTGGATCGCTTTCGAGGCACTCCTCAACATGGCGACGGTCACCAACACGCTCCCCATCACAGGCGTTCCGCTGCCATTTTTCAGCTACGGAGGCACGGCCGTGGCGACCGAATTGGCCGCCGTCGGCGTGCTCTTGAGCATCGCCAGGCATGGCTCAGGGCCGGCACTAGGCAACAATCGGAGTGCGGATGAGACTTTTGATAGCTGGCGGCGGGACCGGAGGGCACCTGTATCCGGCGCTCGCGGTCGCGCGAGCCTTTCGCGCTGAGGATCCCGACGGTGCGGTGCTGCTGGTCGGCCGCTCGGGCGGGCCCGAGGAGCGCCTGGTTCCGGCCGCCGGTTTTGAGCTCGCGACGGTCGCCATTCGCGGCTTCGACCGCGACGCCTCATGGAAGAACCTCGCCCTCCCGGTCGTCGTCCCGGCCGCGCTGCGCGCCGGCCTGCGGATCGTGGATCGGTTTCGTCCCGACGTGGTGCTCGGCATGGGCGGCTACGTGATGGCGCCGGCCGTCGCGGCGGCGCGGCTCCGCGGCATCCCTTACGTCCTCCACGAGAAGGATGTGCGTCCTGGCCTGGCGACCCGCATGTTCGCGGGCAAGGCGGCCGCCATCTGCACGACTCTCCCGGGCACCGAGAGAAGGCTGCACGGCAAGCGGATCGTGCTCACCGGCGTGCCCCTGCGCGACGGTTTCGTGCAGCGCACCCCGGACGTGCCTCCGCGCCGCCTGCTCATCACGGGCGGCAGCCAGGGCGCGCGCAACCTGAACCGCGCCGTGTGGTCGGCCCTCGACGCGCTTTGCGCGCGCTTCGTCGAGGTCGTGCACATCGCAGGCCGGCAAGGAGCGCAGGGCGTGGCCGAGCACGCCCGCGAGCGATATCGAGGCTTGACGTTCGCGGACGACATGCCCACGCTGATGGCCCAGGCGGACCTGATCGTCTGCCGTGCCGGCGTGGGCACGATCGCGGAGGCCGCCGCGGTCGGGTTGCCGATGGTGCTGGTTCCGGGCACCTTCGGTGGCGGCCACCAGGAGGAGAACGCCGCGTCCATGGTCGAAGCCGGCGCCGCTCTGCGGATAGGCGACGCCCAGCTCACCGGCCCGAGCCTCGTGGCGACGATCGAGGGCCTTGACGACGACACCCTTCGCTCCATGGCGAAAGCGTCCGCGGCGGCCGGCCGCCGCGACGCCGCGCAGCGCGTCCTGGCTTTGTTGCACGAGGTGGTAGGGAGGTGAGTCCGGGGATGCCAACTGGATCTTTGGAGCCCATGCGGCCCCATTCCAGCGTTAGGGGGCCCGTCCCGTCGTCGTCCCCTGCCTTGGTCTGGGGCCACCTGGATCTCCAAATCTCTCAGCCGGCCCCCCGGGCCCACCTCCGCGCATGAGGGTTCACCTGATGGGGGCGGGAGGAGCCGGGGTCTCGGCCCTGGCGCGCGTGTTCCTCGCGCGCGGGGACGACGTGAGCGGCTGCGACGCCAGGTCGTCGGAGACGACCGACGAGCTCGAGGACGCCGGGGTGCGGATCGAGATCGGCCACAACCCCGAGCACGTCCTGTTCCAGGACCTCCTCGTCTACAGCGGCGCGATCAAGGACTCGGCCGAGCTGGACGCCGCCCGCGCAATGGGCCTTAAGGTGCTCAGCCGGCCCGAGATGCTCGCCGAGCTCATCAACGGCAGCAACTCGATCGCCGTCGCGGGGACCGCGGGAAAGACCACGGTGACGCACATGCTCGGCCACATCCTGGTCGCGGCCGGATTCGACCCGACCGTGCTGGTGGGCGACGGGTCGAGCGCACGCGCGGGGCGTTCCGAATGGCTGGTCGCGGAGACGGACGAGTCAGACGGCACGTTGACGTTGCACCACCCGCAGCGCGCGATCGTAACCAACATCGAGCTCGACCATACCGACCATTTCCAAGACGTCAGCGCCGTGCGAGACCTCTTCCAGTCGTTCGTTGCAGCGCTGCCCGAGGATGGCCTCGCGGTGCTGTGCGCCGACGACGAGCTGGCGCGCGAGCTGACGCCTAAGGCGCGCAAGGTGACCTATGGATTCCGTAATGGCGCGACCTACCGCTGCGAACCGGAGAGGCCCTTCGCCATCCATCATGAAGGCGAGCTCGTCGGTCGTATCGCGCTGCGCCAGCCCGGGCGGCACAACATTCAGAACGCGACCGCTGCAGCGGCCATGGCCCTCGAGCTCGGGGTGCGCTTCGCCGACGTGGCGGCCGCGCTGGCCAGCTTCCCCGGGGCGCACCGCCGCATGGAGTTTCTCGGCGTCTTCCAGGGCGCGACGGTGTACGACGACTACGCTCACCACCCGACCAAGGTGCGGGCCACGATCGAAGCCGCGCGCGAGCTGCGCCACCGCCGGTTGATCGTCGTGTTCCAACCGCATCGCTACTCGCGCCTGTCGGCCCTCATGCACGACTTCGCCCGCGCCTTCGTGGGGGCGGACCGGGTGCTGGTCCTCGACGTTTACGGGGCCGGCGAGGAGAACGTGTCCGGTGTCCAGGCGTCCGACCTGGCGCACCAGGTCCCCAACGCGACTTACGTCGGCGATTTCACGAGGGCGCGAGACGAGCTGGAGGGCCTGGCCGGCCGAGACGACGTGATCCTGTTGATGGGCGCCGGAGACATCAAGAAGCTGGGCGATGAGCTGGCGCACAAAAGCTAAGGTCGCGTGGCTGCGCGAGCTGCCCGGCGTCTCCGAGGACGAGCCGCTCGCGTCGCGCACGTCCTTCGGGATCGGCGGCCCGGCGGAGTTCTTCGTGGAGCTGAGCCGCGTCGAGGCGATCGAGAAGGCGATGGAGGGATGCCGCGAGCGGGACATCCCGTACCTGCTTCTCGGCGCGGGCACCAACCTCCTCATCGCCGACCTCGGCGTCGAAGGCCTCGTCATCCGCGTGGTCAACCGGGACCATCACATCGAAGGCACCAAAGTGCGCGCCGGCGCGGGACTCAAGATGATGCGGCTCGCCCGCATCGTCGCCGACTCGGGGCTGCGCGGATTCGAGTTCGCCATCGGCGTGCCCGGCACCGTCGGCGGCGCTGTTTACCAGAACGCGGGCTGCTGGGGAAAGGAGATCCGCGAGGTGCTGGTCCAGGCTGAGGTCTACCAGCCCGGCTCGGGCGCCAGGAGCATGGGTCCCGCGGATCTGAAGCTTGGGTACCGCACCTCTGCCCTGCGCGAGGGCGCGCTCAAGGGAGCGCTGGTTATCTCCGCGACGATCCAGCTCGAGCGGGGCGATGGGGACGAGGCGAAGCGGCTCATGGCCAGGCTGACCAAAGAGCGCAACGAGACTCAACCGATCAAGACCAAGAACTGCGGCAGCGTGTTCAAGAACCCGCCCGGTGACTCCGCCGGCCGGCTGGTCCAGGCCGCGGGACTCAAAGGTCTGCGCGAAGGCGCAGCGGCGATCTCGAACTTGCACGGCAACTTCATCGTCAACGAGGGCGGCGCCAGGGCAAGCGACGTCAGGGCCCTGATCGATCGCGCGAAGGCCGAGATCAAGCGCCGGTTCAACATCGACATCGAGACCGAGGTCGAGATGGTAGGGCGCTGGAAATGAGGCTTGCAGTGCTGCGCGGAGGCAGGTCGGCCGAGCGAGACGTGTCGCTGCGCTCGGGCGCCCAGGTCGAGGAAGCGCTGCACGCCCGCGGCCACGACGTCACCGGCATCGACCTGGACCTTCAGACGTGGGACCTGTTGCGCGACGGCGGTTTCGAGTGCGTCTTCAACGCGCTCCACGGCCGGCTCGGCGAGGACGGCACCGTCCAGGGCATGCTCGAGCTGCTCGGCCTGCCCTACACGGGGTCTGGCGTGCTCGCGTCCGCTTTGTGCATGGACAAGTCTCGGTCGAACAAGGTCATGGCCGGCGCCGGTCTTCACGTCCCGGAGTTCGAGGAGCTCGAGATCAAGGAGGGAGTGGCGGGAGAGCTGGTCGAACACCTCGCCTCCCGCTTCGGGTTCCCACTCGTGATCAAGCCGGTGCGCGAGGGTTCGACCATCGGCCTCACCATCGCCAAGGACGCCGACGCGGTCGCCAGCGGCCTTGTCCTGGCCGGGCGTTACGACCGGCGGGTGATCGCCCAACGGTTCGCGCGCGGCACCGAGATAACGGTCGGTGTGCTGGCGACCCCGGAGCTCCAGGTGCTGCCCACGCTGGAGATCGTCAGCGACAACCCGGTTTACGACTACGACGCCAAGTACACGGCCGGCAAGTCGCATCACATCATCCCGGCGCGCATACCCGAGGCCGCTCGCGCCGCCGCCACCGACGCCGCGGGCCGCGCGTTCACCGAGCTCGGCTGCTCGGGCATGGCGCGGGTCGACATCATCGTCGGGGACGACGGGACTCCATGGGTGCTCGAGGTCAATACCGTCCCCGGCCTGACCGAGCTGTCGCTGCTGCCCGACGCCGCGCGCGCCGCCGGCATCGAATTCGGCGACCTGTGCCAGCGACTGGTCGACCACGCCGTCGGCCGTCACCATCATCGAATCGGGCCGGCCGGCATATGAGACCGCGCCGCCGTCGATCGCTGCTCTCACGCCTGGGTCCGCGCCGAGCGCTCGAAGCCAGCGAGCCGCTGAAGGGTCAGCTCTGGACGCGGTCCGAGAAAGCCCTCCGCGAGCCAGACGTGCCCTGGGCTCGGCGCGCCATCGCGGTGGTTGCTGCCGGCGCGGAGACCGTGCTGCTCGGGTGGCTCTGGTTCGGTCCCGCCCTCGCGGTCCAGACCATCAACGTGGTCGGCGCCCAGCACATGACCGCGAGCCAGGTGGCGCAAGCGGCGGGCCTGGTCCAGGGCGTATCGCTGATCTCGGTCGACGGGGAGTCAGGCCGCGAGCGCCTCCTTGGCCAGACCTGGATCCGGACCGCCTCGGTCCAGCCCGAGCTGCCCGGCACCGTGCTGATCCAGGTGAGCGAGTGGGAGCCGATCGCGGTGTACCACGCCGGCAAATCGACGAAGCTGTTTCTGCTGTCCGACCAGGCTGTCGTGCTTGGGGCCACCCCCGTCGACGGTGCTCTCGTCGACGTCCAGGGACCGGCCGGAAGCGATCCCCGTGTTGGAGACCGGCCCCTCGACCCGCAGCTGGTGGTGGCCCTGGTCAACATCCAGCGCGACCTGCCGGCCATGCTCGGCCAGCAGGTGAGCGGCTTCATCTTCGACTCCTGCGGCGATCTCACGATGCTCGCCAAGCGGGGCTGGAAGGTTTACTTTGGCCGCGTGCTGACGCCAGAAGAGTTCACGGCCCTGGGGGACAAGATCGCCGCCCTCAAAGCGATCGCCGGCAAAGGCAACGTGAATTACGACTCCACCGACCTGGAGTACGTCAACGTGATGAACCCGTCCGAGCCCGCCGTCGGCTACAAATCCCTAGAGCCCCGTGTGCCTCCCACTCCTCAGCCGTCGCCGAGCCCCGCCCCGACATGCAAGTAATCGTCGTCGCGGCCCTGTTCGCCGTCCTGGGCGTGGTGCTGGGCGTGATGTCGCCGGTCACCATCCCGATCACCTACGCGCGCTACACCGCGGTCGCGCTGCTGGCGGCCCTGGACTCGATCTTCGGCGCGTTCAAGGCGTACATCGCGGGCACGTTCGAGCCCCGCGTGTTCTTCAGCGGGCTCCTGACCAACATGACCCTGGCGGCGGGATTGGTCTACTTCGGTGACAAGCTCGGGGTCGATCTCTCGATTGCCGCCATCGTCGCCTTCGGGGTGCGGATATTCAATAACCTGGGAGCGATTCGCCGGCACTATCTCTAGGCGGGGCCTCGGGTCCAGGACTCCCCTTCCGGCGCTGCGCGCCACCTTCCCCGCGGAGCGGGGAAGTGATGCCGCCGACCGGGTTCCAACCACTAGGCGTGGCCCGTCGACGCCAAGGAAGTACAAAATCTGGTCCCGCAAGCGCCCGGGAGCCGATATAATCCGCGGCAACCCGCCCCACAATCCCACCCCACGTTCCAGGAGGCATCCCAGCACACTTTGTCACGGCGGAAGAAAACCGTCGGTCTCGACCTCGGCACCAGCCGGGTCGCCGTCGTCATCTCGGAGTCTGACGAGCCAGGTGCTCCCGTGAGCATCATCGGCGTTGGGGAAAGCCCGTCCGAAGGCTTGCGCAAAGGCGTGGTCGTCAATCTCGAAAAGACCATCGCCGCCATCCAGGCCGCGGCCGTGGCCGCCGAGCGGATGGCCGGCCAGCGCATCGAATCAGTCGTCGTCTCTCTCGCGGGCACCCACCTCTACAGCCAGAACTCGATGGGCGTCGTCGCCGTGGCGCACGGGGACAACGAGATCGGAGACGACGACGTGCAGCGCGTCGTCGAGGCGAGCCGCGCGATCAGCGTCGCCTCCGACCGCCAGGTCATCCACGTCATCCCCCGCGCCTACACGGTGGACGGCCAGGACGGCGTGCGCGACGCGGTCGGCATGACCGGGCACCGCCTCGAGGTAGAGACCAACATAATCACCGGCGCGCAGACCGCGGTGCAGAACGTCATCAAGTGCGTCCACGGCGCGGGCTTCGACGTCGAGGACGTCGTCTGCTCCGGTCTCGCCGCGGGTGAAGGCGTCCTGTCCCGGCAGGAGATAGAGCTGGGCGTGTGCCTGATCGAGATCGGCGCGGGCACCACCAATGTCGTCGTCTACAACGAAGGGACGGCTCGCCACCTCGCGGTGCTGCCGGTCGGCGGCAACCACGTCACCAGCGACATCGCGATCGGTCTTCGGACGACCCTTGATGAGGCGGAGGGCCTCAAGCTCAACTACGGCCACGCCCTGCCCGAGGTCATCGACCATGCGGAGAGGGTCGAGGTTCGGCAGGTCGGCGGCGACCGCATCCAGGCCCTGCCGCGCCGCTTCCTCGCCGAGATCATCGGCCCGCGCATGGTCGAGATCTTCCAGATGGCGCGCGAAGAGGTGCGCAAGACCGGGTTCGACCAGCTGCTCCCCGCGGGCGTGGTCGTGACCGGCGGCGGCTCGCGCCTGATGGGCACGATGGACGCGGCCCAGGCCGTGTTCAACACGTCGGCCCGTCTCGGACAGCCCACCGGCCTGACCGGCCTCGCCGACAAGGCGCAGGGCCCGTCGTTCGCCGTCTCCGCCGGTCTCGTGAAATGGGGCTCGCGCTCGCGAGCACCGTATGGAAACGCCCGCCAGCCCGTGACGTTCGGAACGACGTATCAAAAAACAGTGAGGTGGCTGCGCGATTTTTTCTAGAGAGCAGACAAGAAACCAGCTGGAGCTCGCCATAGCAAAAGCACATCCCGAACAGGAGGTCGTCATGAAGGA
Organism: Candidatus Dormiibacterota bacterium; assembly: GCA_035531515.1. Lineage (GTDB taxonomy): Bacteria > Chloroflexota > Dormibacteria > Dormibacterales > Dormibacteraceae > DATKSS01. The sequence continues at coordinate 14,458 of DATKSS010000070.1, forward strand.
AAGCGAGTTGCACGAAGGGCGAG
>DATKSS010000071.1:0-8546 GCA_035531515.1 Candidatus Dormiibacterota bacterium
TCGATCGAATGCGTGTACTGGGCGCCGGCGAAGGTCTCGCTCTCCGACTTGCGCCCGACGATCACGGGGACCGCCAGCCAATCCTCTGCGATCTGGCGGTAGTACTCGGTCGTGAGGTCGACTTCGTCCCTCGCTTCTTGCGCGTTGGCGTGGAACGTGTGGCCTTCCTGCCAGAAGAACTCGCGCGTGCGCAGGAACAGCCGTGAGCGCTTCTCCCAGCGCAGCACGTTGCACCACTGGTTGGTCAGCTTGGGCAGGTCACGATGACTCTGTATGTAGTCCTTGATCAGGGTGCCGATGATCGTTTCAGAGGTAGGCCGGATCGCCAGGGGCTCCTCGAGCTCGGCGTTGTCGCCCCCGGCTCGCGTGACCCACGCCACCTCGGGCGCAAAGCCCTCGATGTGCTCTGCCTCCTTCATCAGGTACTCGCGAGGGATGAGCAAAGGGAACGCCCAGTTCTCGTGCCCGCTCTCTTTGATCATGTCGTCGAAGGCACGCTGGATGTTCTCCCACATCGCCCAGCCGTAAGGCCGAACGACCATCATCCCGCGGATGCCGGACCAGTCCGCCAGCTCGGCTTTGCGGATGACGTCGGTGTACCAACGGTCGAAGTCGTCAGACATCTTGGTGACGTCTTTGACGAAGGTCTTCTGCTCCTCGAGGTCCTGTTTCATGCAATCAGCTCCCGGTTAATGAGTTGAGATTCGAGCGCCTTTTTGAGCCCGGCGTCCCCACCCGCCGCTTCGCGGCGACCTCCCCGCTCGCGGGGAGGGTGAGAGCGGGCTAGCGCGGGAGCGGAGCCGGCGCAGGGGCGTGCTCGGCCGCGATCACGTCGATCTCGGCCAGCAGCACGGCGAGCAGCTCTTCCTGGGGCACGGTGCGGTAAAGCTTACCTTTCTTGAAAATCACGCCCTTGCCGCGGCCTCCGGTGACACCGATGTCGGCGTGACGCGCCTCCGCCGGGCCGTTGACGACGCAGCCCATGACAGCGACGGTGATCGGCACCTTGAGCCTCGCGATGTGCGCCTCGACCGCCTTGACCGTTGGCACCATGTCGTACTCGAGCCGGCCGCAGGTCGGGCACGCCACCAGCGTCGCGCTCTCATTGCGGAAGGCGAGCGTCTTGAGGATCTCGTGTGCGACCCGCACCTCCTCGCGCGGGTCGGAGGTCGCGAGCGAGACCCGAATGGTGTCGCCGATGCCCTCGCTGAGCAGGATGCCCATGCCGACCGCGCTCCGGATGCTCCCGGCCTCGACAGGACCCGACTCGGTGACCCCGAGGTGGATGGGATACTGGCGCTCCGCCGCGAACTTGCGGTTGGCCAGTATGTTGGTCCACACGTCCGTCGCCTTCAGCGAGACCTTGATGAACCCCGGACCGTAATCGAGGTCCTCCAGGATCTTGCAGTGCCCGAGCGCCACCTCGACCATGCGGTCGGCAGTCCGCTCGCGGTTGTCGCGGTCGATGGCGTGGTCCTCGCGCATGCTCTTGTGCACCTCTTCGGGCAGCGAGCCGGCGTTCACCCCGATTCGGAACGGGATCTGCCTCTCTTTCGCCGCGTTGACCACCTTCGTGACCTTTTCACGGTCGGGGATGTTTCCCGGGTTGAGGCGCAAGCACGCAACGCCTGCCTCGATCGCCATCAGGGCCAGGGTGTGGTCGTAGTGGATGTCGGCGATGATCGGCAGCGGCGAGCCCTTGACGATCTCTTTGAGGGCTTCCGCGGCTTCGTGGTCCGGAACCGCCGGACGGACGATCTCGCAGCCGGCCTCCTTCAGCTCATGGATCTGGCGCAGCGTCGCCTTGACGTCTCGCGTGTCAGTCTTGGTCATGGTCTGTACGGCGATGGGCGCCGCGCCGCCGATGACCACACCGCCGACGTTGACCGGGATCGACTTGCGCCGGGTGACCATCGACATCAGTGAAGCCCCGGGAACTGCCCGGTCGCGATGCGCTGGATGTCCAGGAAGCTGATCACCGCGGCCACGCCCAGCAGGGCGACCAGGCCCCAGCGCTGGAAGTTGAGCTCGGTCGTCCGGTCGAACGGCCGCCGGCGCAACCATTCCAGGATCACCACCACGATCCGTCCTCCGTCCAGCGCGAGCAGGGGCAGCAGGTTGGTGAAGCCAAGCGCGACCGAGAGCAGCGCGACCAGGAAGAGATAGCTCGGCGGGCCCTGGCTGACCGCGCTGTAGGTGACTGCGCCGATGCCAATGGGACCGGTCAGGCCCTGCGGACCGAGCAGGCCGCCCGGGACCTGGCCTGAGATCAGAGACCACAACCCCTGGACGATTCCGGCGACGGCCTGGAACGGCCAGGTCACCCCATAGGTGATCGCGGCGCCCGAGGTGAGCACGGGCTGGATCCGAACCCCGACCTGGCACGTGCCCTGCGAGCACACGGGCGTCACGACGTACTCGAATTGCTGTCCGTTGGAGTGCACGCCGCCGACCGTGATCGCCGCTCCGGGTGCAGCATCCTCCTGCTTGCGCATCTCGTCCGGACTGCTCACCGCCTTGCCGTTTACCGTCTGGATCGAGTCGCCGGCGCGAAAGCCGGCACTGGCCGCAGGCGAGCCCGCCACGACTTCGACCACCTTCCCCGGCACCGAGTTGACCTGGGTCAGCTGAAAGCCCGTGATGATCAGCATCGCCACCAGGAAGTTGGCTGCGGGACCGCCCGCCAGGATGACGATCTTCTGCCACGCCGACTTGGTGTGGAAACCGTTGGGGTCTTTGAAGTCGTCCGCCTCCATGCCCCCCATCCGCACGTAGCCGAGGATCGGCAGGAGCCTGAGCGCGTACATCGTCCCGTTCCGGGTGAACGACCACAGCTTGGTGCCAGCGCCGATCGAGAACTCGATCACCCGGACCTTGAAGAGCTTGGCGAAAAGGAAGTGCCCGGCCTCGTGGGGAGCGATCAGCAGCAGGAACATCCCCGCCACGCCGATCACGTAAATCACCGGGCTCAAGACGGCGCTCATGTGGCTTCCAGACTACCGGAGTAGCGCCCCGTTCTCCTTCACGTAGCCGCGCGCCCAGCGATCGGCCTCGAGGATGGCCTCCAAGGTCTCGCCACCGCCGGAGAACGCGTCCAGCGCCCGCACGACCATCCGGACAATCCCGCTGAACGGAATCTCCCCGGCCAGGAACGCCCTCACCGCCTCCTCGTTGGCGGCGTTGAGCACGGCGGGGCGGCCGCCCGCAGCGGTGGCGGCCTCGCGGGCGAGCGTCACGCTGGGAAACCGAACCGGGTCGAGAGGATGGAACTCGAGGCCGCTCAGCTCCGCGAGCGGGGTGGGCGGGACGGCGCCGGCCAGCCGGTCGGGGTAGGCCAGGGCGACCGCGATCGGCAGCCGCATGTCCGGGCGACCCAGCTGCGCCTTGAGCGAGCCGTCGACGAACTCGACCAGGGAGTGGACCACGCTCTGGGGATGGATGCACACCTCGATCGCGTCCAGGCTCACCCCGAACAGGTGGTGGGCTTCGATGACCTCCAGGCCTTTGTTCATCAAGGTCGCCGAGTCGACCGTCACCTTCGGGCCCATCGACCAGCGGGGATGGTTGAGCGCCTGGTCGACAGTCACGCGATCCAGGTCCAGCTCGGGTTTGGCCCAGAACGGACCGCCGCTCGCGGTGATGATCAGCCGCCGCACGCTCTCACGACGCTCGCCCCACAGGCACTGCCAGATGGCGCTGTGCTCGGAGTCGACCGGACGGATGCCTCGCTTGCCGGCGGCCCGCATGACCAGGGCTCCGGCCATGACCAGGACCTCTTTGGTCGCGAGAGCGACCTCCTTGCCGGCTTTGAGTGCGGCGAGCGTGGGCGCCAGCGCGCGCGCGCCGGGGATCGCGACCACCACGACGTCACACCGAGCGTCGGTCACCATCGCTTCGACGCGTGCGTCGAAGTCAGGTTCGCCGGCCTGGCCGCGCACCACGTGGTCCGCCGAGCGGTGCGTCGACCGCGCGCCTTCGCTGATTCCGAACAGCCGAAACCGCTCCGGATGGCGATCGATGACATCGAGCGTCTGCCGGCCGATCGAACCCGTGGCGCCGAGGACTGCGACGTTGATGGGGCGCTTCATCACAAGCCCGAGATGTGGAACATCGTCAGATAAAAGAAGACGAGGATCGGCGGGAACAGAACGGAGTCCAGCCGGTCCAGCACTCCCCCGTGCCCCGGGATGATGTTCGACGAGTCCTTGACCTCGGCGATGCGCTTCATCTGCGATTCGGCCAGGTCCCCCACCTGGGCGCTGATGCCGACCAGCAGCCCGAGCGCCAGCGCGTGCCACAGTGAGATGCCGAGCACCGCGGATACGCCGATCACCATCACCGCCACCGCACCCACGAGCCCTGCGACAGCCCCCTCGACGGTCTTGCGCGGGCTGATGTTGTGGAAGAACGGATGGCGTCCGATCCGACTGCCGACCAGGAGCGCCGCCGCGTCGCTCGCGACCACCGCAAGGATCGTGAACAGGGCCCATTGAAGGCCGTCGGGCCGCGAGGTGTACAGGAGCAGGTAGAAGTTGAACGGCATGCCGATGTACAGCGCGCCCGCCAGGCCCATCGCCCATCGCCCCAGCCCCTGCCGGCGGCCCGGCATGACCAGGAACGTGGCCAATCCACCGACGAGGGTCAGGGCGAGGACCAGCTCGACGTCGACCCCCTTGAGCACCGTACCGCTGAAGGCGAAGAAGGCGCCAAGAGGAAACAACAGCCAGGCCGGCGCGCGCGCGCCCATGCCCTCTGAGAGCCCGATGAACTCCCACAGGGCGAGCCCGCCGAGCAGCAACACCAGGGAAAACGCGCCGTAGGTGCCGGCCAGGATCAGGCCGATGACGATGAACAGGATCACGAAGGCGCTGAGGATGCGCACCATCAGCGGGCTCGGCTTCCAGCCCGGCAGCGAGGCGTCCCTGGCGGTCATCTAGGAGGTCGCGGCTTCCGGCCTGCCGCCAAAGCGGCGGACACGCGAGGCGTAATCGGCCAGCGCGGCCTTCAGGTCGACTTCGTCGTAGTCGGGCCACAGGGTCTCGCTGACGAGCATCTCGGAGTAGGCGCCCTGCCAAAGGAGGAAGTTGCTGACCCGACGCTCCCCCGCGGTCCGGATGATCAGGTCCGGGTCTGGAAGCTCCGGGTTGTACATGCGCGCCGAGATCGCGGCCTCGTCGACGTCGGAGGTCGCGAGCCCGTCGGACACGATCTTTCTCACCGCATCAACTATCTCGGCGCGCCCACCGTAATTCAGACAAACGTTGAGCACGCCGTTGGTGTTACTCGCGGTGCGCCGCATCGCCTCTTCGATCCGCTCTCTCATGCGCGGCGAGAGGTCGTCGCGCCGGCCGCTGACCACGATCCGCACACCGCGCCTGTGCATCTCCTCGATCTCGCGCTGCATGGTTTCGTGAAACAGGCGCATCAGGGCGCGGACCTCGGCGCGTGGCCGTGACCAGTTCTCGGTCGAGAACGCGTAGATCGAAAGCACCTTGACGCCGAGCCTGTCGCAGGCGTCCAGGACCCTTTTGATCGTGCGGACGCCGGCGCGGTGGCCGTAGCTGGCGGGTTTGCCTTGGCGGCGGGCCCACCGGCCGTTGCCGTCCATGATGATCCCGATATGACGGGGAACCTGAGAGTCCACGGGCATCAAGAGTACCCACAGTGCAGCAGTAGGCCGAATTCACTCCGGTCGACCCCCAGGGCCCAGCTTCCAGGCGCCGCCGGGCAATCTGCTGCTCGGAGGCGGTCTCGCGGGGGAGGCCTCCTCACCCGCGCTTTTAGACCTCCATCACCTCGGTCTCCTTGCGGCCCCCGAGCGCGTCGACCTTCTCGATCTGCGACTCGGTGATCTTCTGGAGGCGGGCGTGAGCGCGCTTGGAGTCGTCCTCGGTGACCTCGCCCTGCTTCTGCATCTGGTCGATCCGGTGCAGCTCGTCGCGCCTCACGTTGCGGATGGCCACGCGCGCCTCCTCGGCCTTCTGCAGGACGAGCTTGACGAAGTCGCGACGGCGCTCCTCGGTGAGCGGAGGGATCGGGACGCGGATCACGGTGCCATCGCTCGCCGGGTTGAGACCCTGGTCTCCGCTGCGTAGCGCCTTCTCGATGGCGCCGATCTGGCTCTTGTCGTAAACCTGGACCACGAGCAGCCGCGGTTCGGGCGCGCTGATCTGGGCCAGCTGGTTCAGCGGCGTCGGGGTCCCGTAGTAAGGCACCATCACCTTGTCGATCAGCGCAGGGTTGGCGCGCCCCGTGCGAATCGTGGTGAGGTCGGCGGCGAAGTGCTCCACCGACTTCGCCATCTTGGACTCCGCGTCGCGAAGGACCGGATCGATCATCGCGCGGCTCCGACGCCTGAGGCGACCAGGGTGCCGATCTCCTCGCCCAGCACCACGCGTTCGATATTCCCGAGCTCAAGAAGATTGAAGACCACGATGGGCACGTCGTTGTCCATGCACAGGGTCAGCGCAGTGTTGTCCATCACCTCGATGCCTCGATTCAACACCTCCAGGTAGCCCAGCCGCTCGAACTTGGTGGCGGTGGGATCGCGCTTGGGATCGGCGGTGTACACACCGTCTACCTTCGTGGCCTTGAGGATCACGTCGGCCTCGATCTCGACCGCCCGCAGAGCCGCTGTGGTGTCGGTGGTGAAGTAGGGATTGCCGGTCCCTGCCGCCAGGATGACGACGCGTCCCTTCTCGAGATGCCGCACGGCGCGGCGCCGGATGTACGGCTCGGCGACCTGCGGCATCTGGATGGCCGTCATCGTTCGCGCCGGGATTCCGCTGCGCTCGAGCGCATCCTGCAGGGCGAGGGCGTTGATCACGGTCGCGAGCATGCCCATGTAGTCGCCCGTCGCACGGTCGAACCCGCGCTCGGTGGCGGCGAGGCCGCGAAAGATGTTGCCTCCGCCGACGACCAGGGCGATCTGGACGCCCATCTGGTGCACCCGCTTGACCTGCCCGGCGATGGTCTGCACCACCTCGAGGTCGATGCCGTAGTCGCGCTTGCCGCCAAGCGCCTCACCGCTCAGCTTGAGCAAGATGCGGTTGTACTTCGGCGAGCGATCCCCCACTTCTTCTGTCAACAATGCACCTTCGCGCCGGGCGCCGACGACTACGTCTCCCTGATGTTAAAGCGTGAGAAGCGCCGCACCGTGATGTTCTCCTGGAGCTTGGAGATGTTCTCCTTGATCAGGTCCTCGACGGTGTGCTTGGGCTCGCGGAAGTACGGCTGCTCAAGGAGGCAGTTCTGCTTGAGGAAGTTCTCGACCTGGCTTTCCACGATCTTGGGAATGATCTGCTCCGGCTTGCCGTCCTGCTGCGCCTTCGCTTCGTAGACGTCCTTCTCCTCGACGAGCACCGCGTCCGGAACGTCGCCACGTGACACCCACCTCGGCTCGTACCCGGCAATCTGGAGCGCGAGCTCCCTGGCGAGCTTGCGGAACTCCGCGCCCTTGGCGACGAAGTCGGTCTCGCAGTTGACCTCGATCAGCACGCCCACCTGCGGCGGGAAGCCGTCGCCGGTGTTGTGCAGGTACGCCTCGACCACTCCCTGTCCGGTCGCGCGCCCTTCGCGCTTGCTGGCTTTGGCGATGCCCTTCTCGCGCAGGATCGTGAAGGCCTTCTCGAGATCGCCATCCGCCTCCTCGAGCGCTTGCTTGCAGTCCATCATGCCGGCGCCCGACATCTCTCGAAGCTGCTTGACCAGCTCCATCGGAACCTTCGCCACTAACGCGCTTCCTCGTCGTCGGCCGTGCGCCCGACGAACTCCTCTTCCGACACGGTCGGCAGGTAGTCCTCCTCGTCCTCGAGGTACTCCTCGATCTCCTCGTACCTCGGGGTCTCGAGGAACTCGCGCTCCTCGACCTCGGGCAGAATCTCGCCGCGCGCCTGCGCCTCCTGTCGGCCCTCCTGGCACGCGTCGGCGATCTTGCCCGTGAGCAGCTTGACGGCGCGGATCGCGTCGTCGTTGCCCGGGATGACGTAGCTGATCAAATCAGGGTCGCAGTTGGAGTCGGTGATCGCGACCACCGGGATCTTGAGCCGGTTGGCCTCGGTGACCGCAATGTGCTCCTTGCGGGGGTCGACCACGAAGAGCGCGCCCGGAAGCCGCTTCATGTCGGCGATCCCGTCGAAGTGGAACATCAGCCTGTCGAGCTCGTCCTGGAGGCGCTTGGCCTCCTTCTTGGGCATCTGCTCGAACTGACCTTCCTGTTGCATCTTGCGCAGCTCCTGGAGCCTTTCGATGCGCTTTTTCACGGTGCCGAAGTTGGTGAGCATGCCGCCCATCCAGCGGCGGTTGACGAAGTACATGCCGCACCGCGCGGCCTCGGTCTGGATGGTCTCCTGCGCCTGCTTCTTGGTGCCGACGAACAGCACGGGCCGGCCACTGGCGGCCACGCCCCGGACGAAATCCCATGCCTCGTCGAGCAGGCGGACGGTCTTCTGCAGGTCGATGATGTGGATGCCGTTGCGCGCCGTGAAGATGTAGGTACGCATCTTCGGGTTCCAGCGGCTGGTCTGATGCCCGAAATGGACACCCGC
>DATKSS010000072.1:0-4532 GCA_035531515.1 Candidatus Dormiibacterota bacterium
ACATCTGGGCCGTTTGGTTCTGCACCTGGGCGATGTCGGCGAGGACGAGCCCAAGCTGACTGGCAGCGGCTTCGATGCGCTTGGAGGCCTCGCCGCGCTCCTGGCGGTCGTAATCGGCCTCCGCCCGCAGGATGCGGAGGGCGCCGTGGATCTCGGCCTGGTGGGCCGCGACCTCCTGGCGGATGTGCTCCGTGCTTTCATCGAGCCCCCGGATCTTCTCGGGGATGCCCTTGAACGGGATGAAGCGCGGCTCCACTTCTCGAGTGATGCGCTCGACGGTGGTGACATCGTCCGCGAGTTCGTGGACCTGTCGACGGAGCTGGTCCAGCGCGGCGTTGGCGCGAACCTGCTCCTCGCGGGCCTGGCGCACCTGCTGTTCGAGCCAGGTGATGATTTCGCCAAGGGCCTGCGCTTGCGCCTGGGCGGGAGAGGATTCGCTGCCGGTCACATCAACCCTCGACGCGCAGGAAGGCGCTCACGTGGACAACCACTGGCAGCCCCTGTATTGCGCGGAGCGACGCCTGCATGGCGCCCTCGCGAGCACGGTGCGTCATCACAACGAGCTCCGCGGTGTTTTCACTGGCGTCGGCTTCTTTCTGGTTCATCGCCGCGATGCTGACTCCGTGCTCGCCGAGCGCCCCGGCGATCTGGGCGAGCACGCCAGGGGCATCGGTCACGCTTACACGGATATAGTACCGCGTCTCCAGGGTCTCAACGCCGAGGACCGGGACGTCGCCCTCCGGCCCCCAGTACTTGCGTTCGCGATTGCCGAGCACGATCGAATGCGAGAGGTCGAGGAGGTCGGCGACCACGGCCGAGCTGGTGGGGTCAGCCCCCGCGCCGCGGCCCTGGAAGAGCACCGTACCGGTAAGGTCGCCAACGATCTGGACGGCGTTGTAAACGCCATCCACCTTCGCCAGCGGCTCTGAAGCCGGCAGGAACGCCGGAGCGACGCGGGCGATGATGCCGTCCTCGGTGCGCTCAGCGATGGCGAGCAGTTTGATCACGTAACCAAGCTCGCTGGCGTACTGGAAGTCTCGCGCCGTGAGCTTCGTGATGCCTTCGGTGTGGACGTTGGCGGGGCGTACCCGGGTGCGGAAGCCGAGGCTCGACATGATCGCGAGCTTATAGGCAGCATCGAGGCCTTCGACGTCATTCGTGGGGTCGGGCTCGGCGTAGCCAAGCTGTTGGGCGGCCGCGAGCGCTTCGGTGTAGCCGCCGCCCGCGATCGGCTCGATACCCTGCTTGCGCAACGCTTCCGCGGCCACACCAGCATTGGCCATGCTCGTGAGGATGTAGTTGGTCGTGCCGTTGATAATCGCGCGGATGGAGGTGATGCGGTTGGCGAGGAGGTCCCGGCGCAGGGGTGCGATCAATGGGATGCCACCGCCGACGCTGGCTTCGAACATGATATCGAGGCCCTTCGCGTGGGCGTGGTCCAACAACTCCGGGCCAAACTTGGCCATTAGCTCTTTGTTTGCGGTCACGACGTGCTTGCCTGAATCGAGCGCGGCGCGGATGAACGAACCGGCCGGCTCTTCGCCGCCGATGACTTCGACAACGATGTCGATCGAGGGGTCGCCGAAGATGTCCGCGACGCTGGTGGTGAGCAGCCCGGGGTCGAGCGCAACCGTGCGCGGCTTGGAGGCATCGCGGACAGCGGCGCGGCGTACGACGAGCGGCGCCCCAACCTGCCGGGCGAAGTAGTCACGGCGCTCAATGAGCGCACGTGCGACGCCGCCGCCAACCACGCCGAGGCCAATCAGGCCGACGCCGATCTCTCGCTCCACCCGCTTAGCCGGCGTGGGCCACGGCCCACGTGACGTCGGAGCCGGTGAGATTTGTCGTTATCTTGGTGGAAGCGCGCTTCGCCGCAAGTGCCGCCGTGAGCTTGGCCTGCGCGAGTGCGGTTTTTTGCGAATCCGAAAGGGTCGCCGCTGGGTCGTCCTTTTCGAAGCGGATCACCCACCAGTCCGTGCCAACCTGCACCGGGCCGTAGAGATCGAGGCCGGGCTTCTTGTCCTTGATCGCTGCCTGAACAGCCGGGGCGAGGAGCGAGGGCGGGGACGCCGTCATCAGGCCGTCGTTCTGGCGCGACGTGACGTCGGTCGAATCCTTCTGGGCCACGAGCCCCATGTCGGTGCCGGACTTGATCTGGGCGAGGTCGCTTTGGGCGTCCGCCTGGCTGGCACGGACGACGATTCGCAGGGTGACCTGGTCAGCCGTAGCGCCGAGCTCGGACTTGTACTTGTCGACGAGCTTTGCGTTGGCGAGGTTGGCTTCGGCGAGCTTTCGATAGTTGCTATCGCTCATGCTGGTGGTCTTGAGCTTCTGGCGGTACAGCGTGTCGAACGGGCTGCCCTGGCCGCCGACGGAGACGCCGAGCTCGGTCGCAATCTCCTGGGTGATGGCGTTGTCGTCGAGGCTTATGCCCTCGTCTTTGGCAACGAGGTTGGTCAAAGCCTCGGTCTGTATCTGCGTCAGGAGCTGTTGTTCGAGGATTGGCTGACTGGAGCCAGATTGTCCGTTGGCCTGGAAGAACTGCACGAGGCGGCTGGAGTAGTAGCGGAGCGTGAAGTTCTCATCGCCGACGGAAAGCACGACCTTGTTCGGCGTGCCGATGACGTTGTCGTAAATGTGGTACCCGAGGAGTCCAACCACCACGAGCAGCAGCGCGCTAATACCCGCGAGGATCCCAATGCGCGCGTGCTTCTGCGTCCACGTGATGCCCATGAACCGGCGGCCACCCGTCCTGTGCGTGCGGGGGCGCGGGCGTGGAAGGCCAGTGGTGCGTTCTCGGCGTGCCATACGTGTCCTCGTTGGAGGCCGGCGGCGCAGCTCCACGCCGTACCCCGGCCAGGATCGTTAGCCGCGGCTCGGGAAGACGCCTGTCTGGCGGATGTGTGCGAGCGTGTAGGGCAGCATCGCCAGGTGGCGGGCTCGCTTGATCGCCGTGCACACGAGGCGCTGATGCTTCAGGCAGGCACCCGTCTTGCGGCGCGGCTCAATCTTGCCGCGGTCACTCACGTACATGCGCAGGCGGCCAATGTCCTTGTAGTCGATGCCCTTGACGTGGTCGACACAGAAGCGGCAGACCTTGCGGCGGCCACCAAAGCGGCGGGGAGCCGGGCGGGAGGGGCGGTCGTTTCCGCCTTCGGAGCGCTCTTCGCGCGGTGCTCGTTCTTCAGAACTCATGGTTGGTTTTCCTTCTCGCTGGGTTTGTGCCCACCGGATCGGCTGGCACCGAGGATCGGCCCGGCGTTGCCGGGCATGGCGTCATTCGAATGGCAGGTCATCGGGTTCGACATCGCCGCGGCTGCCGCCCCGGGGGGCGTTGTAGCCAGCGCCGGCTGGCCGGCCAGCCGCGGGGCGTGCAGCGCCATCGCCCCAATCGGCCCCGCCAGCACCGCTTGCGCCTTCGCGGCGGTCGAGGAAGAGGACGGAGTTGGCGATGACCTCCACGCGCGTGTGCTTGACGCCCGAGTCGTCATCCCAGTTTCGAGTTTGGATGCGGCCCTCGACGTAGAGCGACTTACCCTTGGTGACGTTTTGGCTGATGCGTTCCGCCTGATCGCCAAACAGGATGATGTTGAACCACTCGGTTTCGGATTCCCATTCGCCGGCCGGGTTCTTGCGGTTGCGGTTGACGGCGAGGCTGAACTGGGACTGGGCAGTGCCGCCCGCGGTATAGCGGAGTTCGGCATCCCTGCCGGCGTTACCGATGAGCATGATCTTGTTCAAGCTGGCCACGGTTGCCTCCTTGGGATTCAGTCGGACGGCGCTGCCGCTGGCGCGTCCGGTTCGGCGGGAGCATTGGACGCTACTGGAGTGGACGCTGAGGCGTCGGCCGCTGAGGCGTCGGCCGCTGAGGCGTCGGCCGCTGGCGTCTCGGCCACAGGCACCTCCGCCACTGGCGGCTCGGCCACAGGCGTCTCGGCCACAGGCGCGTCGACCGCGGGCACATCCGGTGCTTGCGCGTCAGGCGCGGGAGCGGCTTCCTCGGACGGGGCCGTTTCTGCAGGTGCAGGTGCTGAGTCCGGCGCGGATGCCTCAGCGACGGGCGCTGCTGGCGCCTCTGGTGCAGTGGGCGCTGCTTCCGAGATCGGAGGCGTCGCGGGAGCACCAGGCATCTGGCGTGGCTCGCGTGGCGGTGGCGGCACGGGCAGTTCATCGGCGCGCACGATGAGGTGGCGCATCACCTTCTCGTCGATGCCGAGGGCGGCTTCGAGGGGCGAGACCGCCGTCGTCTCAAGTTCGATGCGGCTGACGATGTAGTCGGCATCAATGGCGCGCTGGATTGGGTAGGCGAGGCGGCGGCGGCCCCAGTGGTCCACCCGGAGCACCTTGCCCCCGCGCGCTTCAACGTGATGAGTGAGGAGTTCGACGCTGGCATCAGGGCCGCCAGCTTCGGCGACGGCCAGGTCGTAGAGGACCGTCAATTCATATTCCCGCATGGGTCTCCAAAAAGGGCCGGCGATGGGATTCCCCGCATGACGCGAGGCGGACTCCGGCGCGAATGGTGAGCGTACCAG
>DATKSS010000073.1:0-61646 GCA_035531515.1 Candidatus Dormiibacterota bacterium
GTTCATGGGTTCTGGCGTCGCTTGCAGGCCGCCATCTGGAGCTCGCCGAGGCTTTTTGCCCTTCAGTCAGCGCAACTCGCCCGTGCCCACGTTTGCCCATGGCCTACTTCCGTGAAGGCCGTTTTTCGGCCGGGTCTCTAGGGTTACTTCCGGTCGGAGTGGAGCACCCCCTGGACCTGCTCGCCCGCGAGAGCCTGGTCCGGCTCGAGACACAGCAGGCGCACGCGACCTGTGGCCACGATGCGCTCTTGCTCGTCGAGGACCTGCGCTTCCCAAACCTGGGTGCGCCGGCCCCGCGTGATGGGCTTGGCGACCGCGTGCAGGCTGGTTCCCGCCCGCACGGCTCGAATGAAGCTCGTGTTGTTCTCGAGGCCGACGACGTGCTGGCCCTTCTCCTGCGCGAACAGGTAGGCGCCGATTGACGCGAGGGATTCGATGAGGCCGCAGTGCACGCCGCCGTGGACGATCCCATAACCCTGCAGGTGCGCCGTCCCGACCGCGAGCTCGCAGCGCACCTCGTCCCTGGTCGCAAGCGTGATGGTCACCCCCATGGCCTGCAGCCAGCCCTCGGGGGTCTCGTTCAACCGTGCGGCGAAGTCTTTGCTCACGAGGAAATCGTAGCTGTGAAAAGACGAAGGCCCCGCTCAGGGGGCCTTCGTGTCGACGTTCGCAGTGCTACCGTCTCCGACTCCGGGAGCCGGATTCGCGAAGCCCTAGAGGCTCGATTCCTCCCGAGCTCCCAGCTGGCAAACGAGGCGGTTGGCACCGCGATTCGGTTTATCCAAGGTTCCGCCTCACCTCCTTTGCCCCCTTGGGCAGTGAACTTCGCACCGCAGTGTATCAAGGGTCGGCCTCGTGGCAGCCCTAGACTTTGGGCTCGAATGCCCCGCCGTCTCAAGAAAAGAGTGGTCATGAAACCTGACGGCCGCTACCTGATCTATTTCGAGAAAGCGTGAGCGAGCTTCGGTGGAATCCCCTGCTCGACGAATGGGTCACGGTCGCGCCGTGGCGCCAGGACCGGACCTATCACCCGCCTGCGGAGCAGTGCCCTCTCTGCCCGACCCGGCCCGGCATGGAGGTGACGGAGATCCCCGAGCCGGACTACCACATCGCGGTTTTCGAGAACCGATTCCCGTCGTACACGGGCGACCAGGGACGCTGCGAGGTGGTGTGCTACACGCCCGACCACGACTCCTCGCTCGGCGGGCAGACCGTCGACCACATCAGGGACCTGATCGAGGTCTGGCGCGATCGGACGCGCGAGCTGAGCCGTCTGCCCAACGTCCGCTACGTGTTCATCTTTGAGAATCGAGGCGAGGAGATCGGTGTCACGCTCAGCCACCCGCACGGCCAGATCTACGCCTACCCGTTCGTCCCGCCGGTGGTTCGGCGCGAGCTCGCCGCCGGGGCGCGGCACATGCGAAAGACCGGTCGCTGCCTTTACTGCGACGTCATCGAAGGCGAGCAAGGCGGCGAGCGGACCGTGGTCCGCGACGAGCGATGGATCGCTTTTGTGCCGGCGTTCGCCCGGTGGCCCTACGAGGTCCATATCGCGCCGGTGAGACATCGCGGCGCGCTGACCGACCTGGACGATGGCGACGACGACTCATTCGCCGTGACCCTCAAGACAGTGCTGCAGAAGTACGACCGGCTCTTCCAGCGCCCGCTGCCATATGTGATGGCGATGCACCAGCGCCCGCCCGGCCGAGGCGCGCGTCACCACCACTTCCATGTCGAGTTCTATCCACCCAACCGCAGCCGCGACAAGCTGAAGTACCTCGCCGGGTCGGAGATCGGCGCCGGCGCCTTCATCATGGATGCCCGCGCAGAGGACACCGCGGCGGAGCTGCGCGCCCTCTGAACGTGTCCTCGCGGTCGTGGGAGGGGCGCGCCCCGGGTCGTGTGAACCTGATCGGTGAGCACGTCGACTACCTGGGCGGCGTCGTCCTGCCCGCCGCCGTGGACCGCTACACGCATGTCACCGGCCACGCGGCGTCCGAGTGGTCGATTCAGAGCGAGGTCGCCGGAGGGCTCGCGTACGTTCGCGCGGTGGGTGAGGAGCTCGGCGCTGCACCCCAGGCGGTGGAGGTCGAGTCCGAGGTTCCGCCCGGCGCGGGAATCAGCTCGTCGGCCGCGCTCCTGGTCGCGGTCGCGGCCGGACTCAGGCCGGCGATGGACGGCGAAGAGGCGGCCCTGGCCTGCCAGCGCGCCGAGCAGAAGGCCACCGGAGTGCAGGTCGGCGTGATGGACCAGTTCGCGTCCGCCCTGGGCCGGCGCGGTCACGCGCTGCTGCTCGACTGCGCGACGCTGCGCTACGAGGCGGTCCCGTTTCCGGACGAGCTCGCCATCGCCGTGATCGACTCCGGTGAGCATCGGTCCCTCGCTTCGACGCCCTATAACCAGCGCCGCCGCGAGGCCGAGTCTGGAGACCCCAGACGCCGCCGGCACGTCGACTCCGAGATCGCCCGAGTGCATTCATTCGTCGACGCGCTGCGAGGCCGCGACTTCGACCGCATCGGCGTGCTCCTCAATGAGTCGCACCAGAGCCTGCGCGACGATTTCGAGGTGTCAACGCCGACGGTCGACGCGCTGGTCGAGAGGGCGCGACTTGGTCCGGGCTGCCGCGGCGCCCGGATCATGGGAGCGGGCTTTGGCGGCAGCGTCCTCGCGCTCGTCGACCGCGAGCAGGCGCTACCGTTCGCGGCCTCGCTCGACCGCCCGGTGCTCTTCTGCAGCACGGCGGACGGGGCCTACGTGGGGCGTCGATGAGCGACTGCCTGTTCCTCCCTATGGCGCAGCGCGCGGCAGGCCGCCGTGAGCTCACGGCGTGGGAGGCGCTCTGGATGCCGCTCGGCGAAGGCGAGGCGGAGCGGCTACCCATCGGCCGCGGCTCGGGGTGGAAGCCGATCGAGGTACCGCGACAGCTCGCCGCCCAGGAAGGGCGGCAGGCGGTCTGGTATCGAACCGAGTTTCCGAGGCCGGACCATACCGGCCGCGTCGTCCTGCGCATCGGGGGCGCCTTTCTCGCCACCAACGTGTGGCTCAACGGCCGCCTCCTGGGCTCCCACTACGGCTATTTCGCCCCGTTCGGGTTCGACCTGACGCCGTACCTGAAGCCGGAGAACATGCTGGTGATCTGCTGCGAATCCCCGGTCGAGGTGGAGCCCGACAGAAAGCGGCACATCATGGGCCTGTTCAACGACGGCGACCTCAAGCCCTATCCGGCGTCCGCGTACGCGAGCTTGCCGGACCCGTATCGAATCGAGGTGCCGCTCGGGTTGTGGCGGCCGGTCGAGCTCGAGTACGTGGGGCCGATCACGATCGACTGGCTGCGCCTCAAGCCGCGCTTCGAGGGAGGCGACGGCCGCCTCGAGGTCGAGGCGCGGCTTCGCAACCTCGACGGCCGGCAGATGGAAGGCGAGGTCGAGCTCGTAGTCCCAGGCCCGGGACGCGAACCGCTGCGCCTGCGCCGCGAGATCCGGCTCGCGGGCGGTGTGGAGGAGACGGTGTCGATGCACCTCGCGTTTCACGGCGCGCGCCGCTGGGAGCCATGGCGGTTCGGGGAGCAACCGGTGTATCGCGCCGAGCTGGCCGCCCGCACCGCCGACGGGATTGAGTCGTCGCGGGTCGACGACACCTTCGCGTTCCGAGACCTCACGTGGGACGTCGGTCCTCGGCGCTGGAGCCTTGCCGTCAACGGCCGCCCGATGTTCCTGCGGGGCGCGTGCTACGCGCCTTCGTGGCGGCTGGACGAGCTCGGCGGCGCGAGGTTCGAAAGCGACCTCGCCATCGCGAAGGAGGCCAACATCGACGCGCTCCGGGTGGTCGCCAACGTCCTCCCGGAGGAGTTCTACCGCGAAGCGGACGCCGCCGGGATGCTCGTGTTCCAGGAGCTCCCGCTGACCGGGACGTATGTCCACCACGCCAGGCTCGACGACGCGCGTTTTTTCGAGACCTCTGCCCGCGAGCAGCAGTCCGAGATGGTCGCGATGCTGCACAACCGGCCGTCGGTCACCCTTTGGATCGCGCACGACGATCCGCCGTGGCTGGCGACCAACTTCGACCTGGGCGACGTGCACGCGGTCCGCCAGAACCACTCGGTCGACCAGGAGCTGAAAGCGTCGTTCGAGCGCCTCGACCCAAGCCGGCCGGCGCTTGCCGCGTCGGGCGACGTCGACCTGCCTCTCATGCTCGGGTGGTCGTCCGGCTCGTGGCGAGATCTCGCCCAGGTTGAGCCTCTGATCGCAGGCGCATTCGGCGCCCAGGCCCTGCCGGCGGCCGATTCGCCCGCGTGGGACGCCATCGGCCGCGGGTGGCCGGTCGCGGACGACGAACCGTCGTGGAGATACGCGGGATTCCAGCCTGTCAACTGGGCGGAGCGCGGAGCCGGGCTCCCGTCGGCGCATCAGAGCCTCGAGTCGTACGTCGAGGCGTCGCAGTCGTACCAGGCAGAGGTGGTGCGGTTCGCGGCCGAGCACCTGCGGACCCGCAAATTCGAGTCGTGCTGGGGAGCATTCGTGTTTCATCTCGTCGACCCTTTCCCCGCGATCGGATTCGGGCTGCTCGACGGAGCGCGCCGGCCCAAGGCCGCGCTCGCAGCGCTGGCGCGCGCGTTCAAGGCGACGCGCCTGATCATCGAGCCGCTTGCCTTCGAACCCGACCGTCCATTCGGCGTCCTGCAGAAGCCCGGCGTCCCATTCGCGGCGCGACTGGTCGTCGTCAACGACGACCAGTCGCTCAACGGGCGCGGGACGGTCCGCTGGTCCGTCGCGCGCGAGCGTGGCGCGGCGGCGCGGGGCGTGAACCGCATTCGCGACGTGGTGACCCGCAAGTCTTACGCGGGCGCGGCGGAGGTGGAGATTCCCACGGCGTTCGAGCCCGCGGTCAACGCGACGACCCTGAGCCTGCCTCTCGCGGCGGAGGGCGTCTACGTGCTTGAAGCCAGTCTGACCGTGGCCGGCCAACTGGTCGACCGCTCGGAGCTCGAGTTCACGGTCACCTCCAACCTTCCGCCTCTGCGCCCGCGCCCGGAGATTCCGGGTTACCTCGCGGACAGGCTCGCGGACCTGAGGAGCTTGCGGTCCGAAAAGGAAGGCCTGAGCTTTGCCCTCGAAAACCGCACGCGCCCCGCCGTGCTGGTCGGAGTCGCGGGCCTGCGGCTCGACGGGGTCGTGCTGGCCAGGCACGATCTGAGCATCGAGACCAGCGCCGGCCTGGCGCCACTGCCCAAAAGGCTGGACATGCCCCTGGGCCGCCGACTCGTCATCCACGTGGTCACCGGCGAGCCGCTGGCGAGCGGGGGCCATTCCCTCGAGGCCGACATCACCGTCCCCGGCGTGGCCTCGGGCCGGCTCGTGATCGAGGGCCCGACCGGCGCATGAAAGGCTCTGGATCGAACGAGAAAGGCTGAAGTTCGCTTGACCGGATGGCATACTTCAGCACTACGCAGTCGGACATTTTGTTCATAGATCGAATGC
Source organism: Candidatus Dormiibacterota bacterium (assembly GCA_035531515.1). Taxonomy (GTDB): domain Bacteria; phylum Chloroflexota; class Dormibacteria; order Dormibacterales; family Dormibacteraceae; genus DATKSS01. The sequence continues at coordinate 5,478 of DATKSS010000073.1, forward strand.
CTGGTTAGGCGAAAGGGAGGCCCTCCACCGCATGCCGCTTCAATACGCATACATCCTCCTGGCGCTGGTCGCCCTCATCGCCGCCATTCTTTTGATGAGGAGTCGCAGCAGGCGTAAGAAGAAAGTGGCGCCCCCCGTGCGCCCGGCCGCCCCGGCCAAGCAGACGGCAGGGGTCGCGGCCACCTGGGCGCCGCCGACACCCGCGTCTCGAGCACCCAGCCCCGTCGCGCCGACCATGGTCGTTCAGCCGCCGGCCCCTCCTGGCTCGGCGTGGGAGCAGCCTGCGGCACGCCCCGCCCAGGGCACCTGGGGCGCTCCGCCGTCGCCTGCCGGCGCCGCCCCCGCTGCATCACCGTCGTGGGGAGCGCCCGCCGGTCCGCCGCCCGCTCCAGCGGGGGCGGCCGCTCCAGCTCCCACCTGGGGAGCGCCCGCCGGTCCGCCGCCCGCACCGCCTGGGGCGCCCGCTCCGGCCCCCACCTGGGGAGCCCCGGCCGCGCCGCCTCCGCCGCCCGGTCCTGGCGGCCCCACCTGGGGCGCGCCCGCCCCCGCGGCCGCTCCTGGCCCGCCCGCCGCACCGGCCTCGCCCCCGACCGGCGCCCCGGCGCCAGCTTGGGGCGTGCCGCCGCAGCCTGCGGCGCCCGCCGCGCCGTCGTCGCCTACGCCATCTTCACCGGCCTGGGAGGCGCCCGTCCCCGCCGCGCCCGCGCCCGCCTGGGGAGCTCCGGCCGCGCCCGCGGCGGGTTGGGCCGCACCCCCGGCTCCGCCCGCCGGACCACCGGTCGAACCCTCGCGTCCCGGCACTCCCGCGGTGCCCGCCTGGGGCACGCCGGCACCCGAGTCTCAAACCGTCACGCCGTCGGCTCCGTCCTGGAACCCTCCGGCGGCTCCCGCCGCCGCAGCGCCGGAGTCGGCGCCGGGCTCGAGCGACTGGGGAGCCCCGGCCGCGGCCGGCCAGTCCGCACCGCCGACCGTCGCTCCATCGTGGGACGCGCCGGGGGCCTCGTCGCCGTCGAGTTCCCCGGCGCCGGCCTGGAACGAACCGGCGGCTCCGTCATGGGATGTCCCCAAGACCGAGGAGCCCGCAGCTCCTCCGGCCCCGTCGTGGTCCGCCCCTGCCGCCGCGGCCGCGCCTGCCGAGGCGCCTGCGCCGGCACCCGCATGGGGCCCGCCCGGAACGGCGGCATGGTCCGCCCCTGAAGCGCCGCCCGCCCCGCCCGCCGAAGAAGCCGCTCCGGCAGCCCAGCCGCAGGAGCCCTCCGCCACCGACGGCGACCTGGTCGCCGGGTCGCAGTCCGCGGAGCCTGCCGCCGAAGCCCCCGCGCCCGCCCAACCCGACGTCGCGGCCACGATGATGATGGGCCCTGAAACCGCGGCTCAGCGCGAGTCGACCACCCTGATGCCCGCCTGGCAGCCGCCCCCGGCGGCACCGCCCGCCGTGGCCGAGACCATGGCGATCGGCCAGGCGGCAGCTGCGGCCGAGGTGAGCCCGGGCGCAGGCGCGCAAGGCGAGCTGACGATCGAGTCAGGTCCCGACGCGGGCCACAGCCACCGCGCTGGCGACCACGCGCTCAGGATGGGACGGTCTCCCGACAACGACGTCATCCTGCGCGACCCGGCGACCAGCGGCCACCATGCCCGTCTCGAGCGCCGAGGCGACCAGTTCTGGATCGTCGACCTCGGCAGCACGAACGGCACGCTCGTCAACGGCGAGCCGGTGCAGGAGAAGCAGCTCAACCACGGCGACCGCATCACCGTCGGACAGAACGCGGTCCAGTTCTCGCTTCTCGGGGCCTAGTGATTCTCGATTCTCGGAAGGTGGTGACCCGCCGGTACGAGCCGTCCGTTCACTACTGATGCGGCTACGGATCGCGTGGGCCACGGACCCCGGTCTCGAACGTGAGGAGAACGAGGACTCGGTCGTGGTCTGGCGCAACAAGGCCGGCCTCGACACGCTGCTCGTCGTGTGCGACGGGATGGGCGGCCACGCTGCCGGGCAGCAGGCGAGCTCGATCGCGGTCAAGACGCTGACGAAGATCCTTTCCGAGGACGGCCAGGAAGGGCCGGACGTCGAGCGCTTGAAGCGTGCATGCAAGGAGGCGAATCGCGCAGTGTTCGAGGCGGCCCGCGATAACCCCGACTGGGCTGGGATGGGCAGCACGATGGTGGTCGCAGCAATCCGCAATGGCGAGCTTGGCCTGCTCAACGTCGGCGACAGCCCCGCCTACCTGTTCCGCGAGGGGGACGCGACGCTCATCTCGCAGGACCATTCGTGGCCGGCTGAGCAGGTGCGGCTCGGTGTCATCAAGCCGGAGGAGGCCGCCACTCATCCGCTCAAGCACCGACTCACGCGCGCCATCGGCGTTTGGGAGCAGATCCAGTCCTTCACCGACAAGATGCGGCTGGAGGAAGGCGACGCGATCGTTCTGTGCAGCGACGGCGTGGAGACGGCGGGCGTGTCGGTCGAGGAGATGGGTCGCCTGCTGCTCAAGGACGGAAACCTCGACCGGGGCGCCGAGCGCGTCATCGAGCGGTGCCGGGAGCTGGGCGCGCCGGACAACGTGACCCTGGCGGTGGCGCGCGTCGAGGTCGACGTGACCAAGACCGCCGTCCTGCCGAAACTAAAGCTCTAACAGCCAGAACCTCCCCACTGGTGGGGAGGTGGCCCGAAGGGCCGGTGGGGAGGAGCTTGCTTCAGTACGCTCGGGCCAACAGCTCGGCCAGGTGCTCCACCTTCATGCTCGAGCCGCGCGCGCGAAGGCCTGACTCGAGCTGCATCTGGCAGCCGGGGTTGGCGGCGACCACGACGCCGGCCTCGGTGCCCGCCAGGTCGTCCAGCTTCTCCGCGAGAATGCGGTTGGACATGTCGGGTTCGAGCGTGGCGTAGAGCCCCGCCGCCCCGCAGCAGATCTCGGGATGGCGCATCTCCACCAGCTCCACCCCGGGCATCGATCGAATGAGGTCCCGCGGCTGCCTGCGAATGTGCTGCGCATGAGCGAGATGGCAGGCGTCCTGGTAGCTCACACGCATCCTCACCTCGCGCTTGGGTTCGGGCAGGCCGGTGTCCGCCAGCCACTCGCTGAGGTCTTTCACCTTGCCCTTGAGCCCAGGGTAGAAATCTTTGAGGTGCGCACCGCACCCCGCAGAGTCGACGACCAGCGCATCGAAGCTTCCCGCCGCGTACATGCGCATGTTGGCGTCGCGCAGCGTCTCCGCTCCCTCGAGGTCTCCGTTGTGCGCGAGCAGCGCGCCGCAGCATCGCTCGCCGGGAGGGAACCACACCTCGCATCCGGCGAGCTGCAGCAGCCTCACCGCCGCGCGGTGCGATTGTGGATAGATGATCGGCATCACACATCCGACCAGGAACGCCACGCGGTGCTTGCGCTCGCCGATGGCCGGGGCGACGTTTCCGGAGGGTGGACGGAACGGCGCGTGCAGAGGTGGCAGCTGCCGACCTGAGGGCACCGCGGACGTTAGCCGCAGCGCCTGCGCCGCCCGCGTCGCAGACCCCACGGCACGCAGGCGTCCCGGGTGAGCCAGCAGCTGTCGCAGCGCAAAGCGGCTCGCCCTTCGCTTGAACGTCGGCCGCCTTACATCTTCGACGTCGGCTCGTCCGGCCTCGATGATCCGGCCGTAAGGCACGCCCGAAGGGCACACGGCCTCGCAGGTTCGGCAGCCCAGGCAGAGGTCGATGTGGCGGACCTGGCCTTCGTCGAATGGCATGGTGCCGCGTTTCCACTGCGTCATCAGGTAGATCCGCCCACGTGGCGACTCTGTTTCGAGTCCGGTGGTGCGAAACGTGGGGCATGCGTCGAGGCACAGACCGCAGTGCACGCATGTGGCGAGGTCATCATCGCTAAGACGGCTGAAAGGGGTGGTCAAACGACGAATCTACCGGGGTTGAGGGTGGCATCCGGATCGAAGGCCCGCTTGAGCCTGCGCATGATGTCAAGAGTCGCCGGAGGCGTGCCCCAAGCGCCGACCTCGCGCACGAAGTCCGCCGGCGCGGCCATCAGGACCAGCGTCCCGCGCGCCGCTTCGGCCACGGCCCGGGCTGCGCGAACGCCGTCAGCGTCGGTCTCGATCGACCAGTGCGCCACGCCCACCCCGGGCGACGCCCACCACTGCGCGTCGCCCGGCAGCGAATCGAGCACGCGCCTCAGATCCTGGGGTGGCACCGCGAAGCGCGCCCATCGCTCAGACGCCCGTCGCGAATGCTCGACCCAGACCGAGGCCGGCCCGGGCTTCCATCCCAGGTCGGTGGAGGTGCGCTCGACGGCGTCGGGACTCCCCGTGAAGCGCGCCAGCAGACGACCGTCCGAGAAGAGCTCCAGCGCCGAAGGCCCGAGCGGCATCGCGAGCGCACGGGCCGCCGCGCTCCAGGCCTCGTCGCGAGATTCGAACGTCGTCTCGAGGGTGACGTCGCGCAGGGGTCGTGGAAATACTTTGAACGACGCCGCCACGATCACGCCGAGAGTGCCGAGGGCGCCGTAGTGCAGCTTCATGAGGTCGTATCCGCTGACGTTCTTCACCACCCGGCCGCCCGCGCTGGCGAGCTTGCCGTCGGGCAGCGCGACGCGGATGCCGATGAGGAAGTCGCGCGGCGAGCCGTAGCGCAGGCGGAGAGGACCGGTCCACCCGGTGGCCAGCAGCCCGCCGATGGTGTGTCCCGGCGAGTTGAACGGGTCGAGCGGCAGGAACTGGCCGGCCTTGCCGAGCTCCTCCTGCAGCGCCTCGAGCGTGATGCCGGCCTCGACGCTCACCACCATGTCAGCCTGCGAGTGCTCGAGCACGCGATCGAGCCGGGACGTGTGCAGCTCGATATCGCATCTCGTGGCGGGGTCGCCCATGGCACGGGCCCGCCCGCCGCCCACGGGCAGGACCGCGGCGTGCGAGGCGGCCGCCTCGAGCAAGCGGCTTGCGAGCTCTTCCGCAGACGCGGGTTGCTCGACCCTCGGGCCGGCGCTCACCACCATTTCGCCTCGATCGCGACGCCGGTGCGGCCGGCGAGGCGGATCGACTTTCGAGATGGGTCCGGGAAGATCTTGCCCGGGTTCAAGATGCCGTCCTCGTCGAGCACGTCCTTCACGCGATGCATCGAGTCGAGGTCGTCGGGACTGAAGACCCAGGGCATGTACGCGGACTTCTCGAGGCCGATCCCGTGCTCCCCGGACAGGGCCCCGCCGAGCTCTACAACGGCCCGCAGCATCTCCTCGCCCGCGTCCTCGACCTGGTGCATGATGCCGGACTCGCGCAGGTCGAAAAGGATGTTGGGGTGGAGGTTCCCGTCGCCGGCGTGAAATACGTTGGCCACGGGCAGCCCGTAGTGCTCGCCGATCTCGCCGACCGCCGACAGGACCTGCGGCAAGCGCGAGCGCGGCACGACTCCGTCGTGGAGGTAATAGTTGGGTTTGATGCGGCCAAGCGCACCGATCGCGCCCTTGCGCCCAGCCCAGAGCAGGTCGCGTTCCGCCGGGGTCTCCGCCTCGCGCATCGCGTAGCCCTCGTTCTTGGCGAGCACGTCGCGGATCGCGGCGATCAGCTCGCGAGTCGACTCCGCGATCCCGTCCACCTCGACCAGCAGCACGGCGCCCGCGTCGGTCGGATAGCCCGCGTGGTAATGGGCCTCGACCGCGCCGACGGTGACCTGGTCCATCATCTCCAGGGCGGCGGGGACGATGCCGCGCGCGATGACCGCCGACACCGCGTGGCTCGCGGCCTCGATGGTGGGAAAGGCCGCGAGCAGGGTGGCCACGGTGGGCGGGATGCGCAGCAGCCGCACCTTGATCTTGGTGATGGCGCACAGCGTCCCTTCGGAACCGACCAGCACGCCGCACAGGTCAAGGCCGATCCGCTCCGGCGAGTCTCCGCTCACCCAGTGCACGCTCCCATCGGCGAAGACGACCTCCATTCCCAGGACGTGGTTGGTCGTCACACCGTAGTAGAGGCAGTGAGGGCCGCCTGAGTTCTCGGCGGCGTTGCCGCCGATGGTGCATGCGTTCTGGCTCGAAGGGTCTGGAGCGTAGAACAGGCCGTGCCGAGCCGCGACCAGGGTGAGCTCCTTGTTGACCACCCCGGGCTCGACCAGGGCAGTCTGGGCGACGGTATCGATCTCGATGCCGCGCATGCGCGACACCTGCAGCGCGATGCCGCCACGGATGGTGACTGCGCCACCGGAGAGCCCGGTGCCGGCTCCGCGCGGAACGACCGGGATCTTGTGCCTGGCCGCGACCTTGATCACGTCGCTGACGTGCTGCGTGGTCGACGGCAGGACCACCGCGTCGGGCAGAGCTCCCTCGATCGAAGCGTCGCGCTCGAAGATGCGGAGGTCGTTCGCGGAATCGATCACCGACTCGCGGCCGACGATGCGGCGCAGCTCCACGGCGGCCCCCTCGGCAAGCGCCATCAGGCGATCGGCGCCTCGCCATCCGGGTTGTGCTCGAAAGCCTCGAAGCGGCGGGTCATCGCGTCCGGCAATCCGGGCGCCTCGATCGCTTCGGCACCGACGATGAGCAGGTCGAGCCACCGGCGGCACTCCTCGTCCGAAGGCATGCCGTCCATGCGCTCGAAGATCGCCTCCTGGATCCGGCTGTGGCGCGAGACCTGGATCGTGTACCAGACCGACAGGCCGTCGTCGGTAATCGTGTGATGGCTCTCATCGACACGGCGGTTGACCGGGAGCTTCAAAGGCTTCGCCTCTGCCGCGGCGCGCAGCCGGGCCGCCTCCGTCTCGATGTCCGTCATCGAGTCCAGCTTAAACTCGAACTGATGACAGGCAGGGAACGCGTCGAGGCGGCGATCGCGATGGGTGTGGCGGACAGGCCCCCGGTCGGAGCATGGGGCCATACGTACCGGGAGGAGTGGTCGCCCGAGGCGCTGGCCGCGATCACCGTCGGTCGTGCCCGCCAGTTCGGGTGGGACTTCGTCAAGTTCCAACCTCGGGCGAGCTGCTTCGCGGAGGCCTTCGGATCGGAGTACAGACCGTCGGGCCACCGGATGCGAGCCCCGGTGCTCGTCCGTGAAGCCGTGCCCGACCTCGAATCGTGGAAGAACGTGGGGCTCGTCAACCGGAAGGCCCTGGACGACCAGGTCGAGTCGATCCGGCTCGTGGCGAAGGAGCTGAGTCCCGACGTTCCCGTGATCCAAACAGTGTTCAGCCCGATCACGGTGGGCGGCTATCTCGTCGGCAAATCCCAGGCGCGCGTGCTACGCGAGCTGCGCAAGAACCCCGAGCTGGTGCGGCCCGCGCTGGACAAGATCGCGGACGCGCTGGCCGATTTCAGCCGCAGGTCGGTCGAGGCGGGCGCGGCCGGCATCTTCTACGCGATCTCCGGCTATGCGGGAAAGGATGTCTTGCCCGAGGCGGTGTATCGAGAGCTCGTCCTGCCCTACGACCTCAGCGTGCTCAAGCGCCTGCCCAAAGAGGCCTGGTTCAATGTCCTGCACCTGTGCGGATCGAAGCTTAATTTCGGAATCGCGCGCGACCTGCCGGTGCAGGTGGTCAGCTGGTCGGTCCACAACCAGGGCAACCCGTCGCTGGCCGAAGGTCGCGAGATCGTCGGGCGCGCCGTGATGGGCGGTCTCGGGCAGCGCGCAAGCCTCCTCTACGGTCCGCCCCCGGAGGTGGAGGCCGAAGCTCGCCGCGCCGTGGCGGAGACGGGCGGACGAGGCCTCGTGCTCGCACCAGGATGCTCGGTGCCGCCGCGCGCGAAGGACATCAACCTCGCCGCCATGGTGACGGCCGTCGCCGCATGACCCGCGTGGCCGGCCTGGCCGAGATCGTGCTGTGGGCGCATGACATGGACGCCGCGCTGCATTTCTACCGCGACCTGCTCGGCCTCGAGGTCATCTCTCCGCCCGCGCTGCCGAACAAGTTCCTCCGCGCGGCCGATCCAGGGGGCGGGGTGCCCGAGATGATCGTCCTGGTCCCACACCCAGACCGTTCGCAAGAGTTCCCGCGTGAGAAGGCGAAGCGCGTGCTGCATCACATCGCGTTCCGCGTCGAAGCCGGCGACTATGACGCCCTGATGCGGCGCTTGGAAGCTGCGGGCCTCGAGGTTCGGTCGGGCGTTCATCCCGTGCTCAAGGGCGTGCGCACGTTCTATGTTGACGACCCGGACAACAATGAGGTCGAGGTGATCGGCCCCGCTTAGGCGCAGCCGTTCACAGGCGCGGGCCCATAAGAGCTACCAGGCGGGCCATATAGGACGCCGTCTCTTCGGATCAGGACGACAATGTCGCCGGAGACGCTGAGCCTGCGCAGGATCGAACTATCGCGGTTGTTGGTCACCACGACGTCCCGTGGTATCAGGCGCAGGAACGGCACCAGGTCGTCTTGGTGTCGGGGCACGGGACGAAAATTTGCGCAACGCCGACAACCTCGACTTTCACCGGCGGACCATCAACGTTCGCTTCGATCAGCCGCGCGGGGCTGAGCGAGATCGCAGCGGCCAGAATGACGAACACGGCGACGACGGCAAGTACGATGCGCCGCCTACTCACGGGCACATTGTCGTTTGCCACGCTTTGGAACGAAAGGGAGTGCTTACGGCTAAGAACTACATTGGTCAGCCATTACCAGACGGGAACGAAGTTGAGGTCATTTCTCAAGACCGCGATTACTCGGGTGACAAGGTCTGAACCAGACGGAATTCGAAAGTACAGCCAACCGTCCCAAGACAGATGATCTGAACGCTTGAACAATTTGCTTGCATGGCGCGACAGGGTCAGCTTCTGAGAACCGCTGGTAAGGCGCTAGTCGCAATGTGCGCAAGCACCTTACTTGTCTCGTGTCAAAGCGCCACGCCGAGAGCCGTCTCGAATCCTGGCCCCACGGCAGATACCAGCCCGACGCCTGTCGCTTCAAGAACATATGCGGCCTCTGATCTAGCGGCAATCATGCCGACGCCGTCTCAGACGGACGGGTGGCAGACAGCCACTCGCCAGGATCTGACGGGTCCCTACGGACCGACCACCAACCCCAACCCTCTCGAGGCACCGCTCGTGGACACAAATGGCTTCGTCGCCGGGCAGCGCGCGACGATCGGCGATCCGGGCGCGCCAGGGCTAAACGTCGTCAGGGTCTCGGCTGAGGTCGGCCCAGACTGCTGGCGACGCCATGCAGCGCTACATCGACGCGCTCACCTCACTTGGCTTCACGGGCGCGGCCTCAGCCGGCGATCTCCCTCCTCCTTCGGGGGCGAGGTCCGCGACGAACGCTTTCATCGCGCCCCAGTTCGCGATGGGCACCGCACCAAAGGCATACGCCTTTGTGTGGCGAATCAACAACCTGGTCGTTATCGTGCGTGCCGGAGGCGACGTTTCAATCACCAACGACCAAGCTCTTCGTTGGGCGATGCTGTTCAATTCGAACGTTCCGAGGCAGTGAGTGCTGGTGCTGCACGCAAAATACCCGGGTGCGAGTGAGCTGGCGGCCGCGATCAACTCGGCACGGAGCACCTGACAGTCAAGGGAGGTACTACCCTTCAGAAGCTCGTACCGGACGGCAACGAGGTTGAATCCACAGCTGCTGGGTGAGGTTCGGTTCGGTCAGGCCGCTCCGGGCTTGGCCTCGACGACCGGCTTGCTTCTCGTTCCGACCGCCACGGCCACCCCGGCCAGCGTGGCCAGCCCGACGACCACGAAGGTGAGAGGCTCGGGGAGGTGGATTCCGAACGCGGAGTCGAGCGAGTAGGCACCTGGCCCGGTGAGGGCGATCGCGACTGCCGGAGCCAGCAGTGAGAGGTTGAACTCGTAACCTCGTTTGCCGTTCCAGAACCCGTTCGGCCAGTGGACCAGCGCGATCGCCACCAGCATCGCCGCCACGATGCCGAAGCTGGGCAGCGGCGTCAGGAGCCCGAGCGCGAGACCCAGGCCTCCGAGGAGCTCCGAAAGCGCGGACAGCCACGCCCATGGTGCGGCGGGCCGAATGCGCATGCGGGTCATCGCGGCCGTCCAGCCGGTCATGCCGGGACCGCCCCACCATCCGAGGAGCTTTTGCGCGCCGTGGGCGGCCACGATGAGGCCGATCACAACCCGCAGGACCAGCAAACCGAGAGCAAGCATCAGACCACTATCCCCGCCGCAATCGTATTGAATTGCATCTGCCGCACGATTCGGGACCGTCCACCGTGTGCGCCGGGCGCCGGATAGACTCAGCCCGCGGGCCCGTAGCTCAGCTGGTTAGAGCGGGCGACTCATAATCGTCTGGTCGATGGTTCGAATCCATCCGGGCCCACCAAAATTCGGAGGCAGCCCGTCGAATCAGGATTCTCGCCGGGCCAGCCGTCGCGCCATGTAGATCCCGACGAGTACCGGAAGCAAAAGCAGTATTACGGCGACCCCGACGGCTGCGATCGTGATGAGGGCCTGCTCCCAGCCTGGCGGAGGGGCAGGGCCGGTGCAGGCCTGGTTGATCACGTTGCCGTGCGAGTCGGTGATGCTGCCGCCACACGAGCTGACCGTTACCGAGCTGAATGCGGCGAACTCCAGGATTGAGAAAGCTACAAGAAGCCCGAGGTAACCTCCCGGGGGAACCAGCGTGGCGATGAGCTTGTCGCGCGTGTTCCAGGCCGACGAGGTCCAGAGCAGGATCACGCCGACCGGCCAGATCAATGGGGTCAGCACCAGGGCCAGGATCTCGACGGCGCCGACGCGGCTGCGGGCGCTGACTGGCTCGAGGGGCGCGCTCGATTCCGAGCGAGCCGCGGCCGCGAGCGCGTACGGCTCGCCCACCCGCTCGAGCAGGTTGTAGACGTCGGCGTCCGTCTCATCGGGCAGTGCCCCGCGCTGCTCCTGGATGTGGCTGCGGATCTCGCCCACGATCTCGTCTCGCCGGTCCGGCGAAACTCCGGCAAGTGCGGCGTCGAGGCGCTGCAGGTAGTCCGACACCAACCGGTCCGCAAGGGGTGTGCTCACCGTCTTCGTCCTCCCTGGTTGCCGAAGATGCCGTCGACCGTGTCGCGGAATCGAAGCCACTCACGGTGGAAGTCGGTCACCGCCTGCTGCCCGCCCCTGGTCAGGCTGTAGTAGCGCCTGGGCGAGCCGCCCGCGGTCTCCCGCCATTCGGTCTCGACGAGGCCGTCCGCCCGCATGCGGCTGAGGAGCGGATAGATGGTGCCCTCGCTGACCAGCAGCCCGCCATTGCGGCTGAGCAGCTGCACGAGCTCGCCGCCGTAGCGCGGTTTCTCGTTGAGCATGGCCAGCACGCAGTACTCGATGACGCCTTTGCGCAGCTGGGTCGCCAACCCCTCGATCGGCATGGGGGCATGGTAACGCAAGGAGCCTTGCAATACAAGGTCTGCTTCGGGCGGACGGTTGAGCTGACCAACCGGGCGTCCGCGATCGTAGCCGCGCGCCGGCTCACAACAAGCGCTACCCCGCCGGCGAGAAGGTTGAGGCCGACTGCCACCAGTGCGGTCCGGCTGAGTCCGATCAGCTCGATCAACACGTAACCTGCGTGAACGGTGCCGGCCACGGCACCGAGCGTGTTGGCCGCATACAGCTCTCCGATGCGCCTGCCCGCCTGGTCCAGCGACCGCACCATGCTCCGCTTCCGCGGCATCCGACCTTGCGACGGCCCCTGACGACCCCAATCTCGACGGCGCCGGCTGGGCCGCACTGGTCATGCGCCAGGATTGGTTGAAGGACTCGCAGGACGACGCTTTCGTCGGTCCCGGGGCGCTCATCACCGACGATCGGCCTGTCTCCGAGTACTACCTGCTCCGCACCCTGGTCGCGCAAGACCACAGGTGAATCGACGAGAAGATGCTGCGCTCGATGACGCCTGCCTGATCGGGGCCATCTCCGACAACCGTCGATAATGCGATTCGAATGAGGCTCGACTGGGCGCTGCTGGCCAGCGCCGCTGAAGCTCCGCCCGGCGGGCTCGTGTACATCCTCGGCGCCGGGATCGACACGCTCGTCCGCGAACAGTTCCCCACGGTGTTCGGGGGGTCCATCGTGATCCGCCTCTTGACCACCAGGCTCGAGACAGAGCGCGCACACAAGGTCGAGGTCCACTGCACCGACGAGGATGGCCGGGCGGTGCTGCCGCAGCCGATCATGCTGACCCTTCCGCCGCGCCAGGTGCCAGCCGACTACCCGCACGGCTGGGACCTCGCCGCGAGCATCGTCATCAACCTCGCGGGGGTTGCGATCCCGCACGCCGGCTTCTACAACTTCGAGATCATGGTCGACGACCAGCAGGTGCGCACTCTACCCTTCCGCGTTGTGAATTCGACCACCGGTCAAACCCTATGACGAGCACGCTCACTCACCTGGTCGCCAGCTACGGCCTCATCGCCATCTTCATCACGATGGCCGGCGAGAGCTGTGGCCTGCCGATCTCGAGCGAGGTCGTCGTCCCGCTAGGCGGGGCGCTGGCCTCGCAGGGGAAGCTCAATTTCGTGCTGGTCGTGCTGGTGGCGAGCGCCGCCAACCTCGTCGGTTCTCTGATCGCCTTCTACCTGACGCGGCGTTTCGGCACCCGGTTCGTGCTCAGCCGGACGGGCCGCTGGCTCGGCCTGCGCCAGGGCCACCTTCGGCTCGCGCACCGGTTCTTCGACCGCTGGGGCCTATGGGCGGTGTTTGCCGGCCGGCTTCTCCCGATCGTGCGAACCTACATCTCCTTTCCCGCCGGCGTCTCGGACATCGGCTACGTGAGGTTCATCCTCGCGACGCTGGCGGGCGCGATCCCCTGGAACTTCGCCCTGGCCTTCGCCGGCTACAACCTGGGCGAGCACTATCAGCAGGTCGCCGCCGCCATCTCGCCTTTTGTGATCCCGATCGCGATCCTGGTCATCCTCCTGCTCGCGGCCGCATGGTGGTTCGGGCGCAAGCTGGGCGAGGACGAGCCGGCGGCCCCGAGCACCGCCTCCAGCTGACGCGCCGGTCCGCTAGCCGGGCGCGACCCTCGCGATCGGCTGGCCGGGCTTGACGGGGTCACCGACCTCGAGCAGCAGGTCTTCGACGACGCCGCCGACGGGGGAGGGGATCTCGGCGTTCACCTTGTCCGTGTGGGCCTCCATCAGCGTCTCGCCCTCGTCGATTCGCTCGCCGCGCTTCTTGCTCCAGGCTCCTACCGTGATCTCCTCTGCGCCCTGCAGCTCCGGCATCACGACCTCGCGGACCTCGGCGCTCACGTGCTTATTGTCGCTGTGGCGCGGTCAGGCAAGGGAAACGACGTCGAGGAGATCCTCCTCCCAGTAGTCGACCCTGCCCTCCGGCATGAACAGCACCCGCTGCGGCTGCAGGGCTTCCACGAACTCGGGGTCGTGGCTGACGATCACCATCGTTCCCGGCCACGCGGCCAGCGCCTTGGCGACGCCCGTGCGCGACGGAGGATCGAGGTTGTTGGTGGGCTCGTCCAGCAGCAGCAGGTTGTGCTTGCCCGCGACGAGCTGAGCGAGCGCGAGCTTGGTCTTCTCGCCGCCCGACAGCGTCCCGGCGTCCTGCCGCGCGATGTCCCCGGTGAGGTTGAAAGAACCGAGCAGTGCCCGCAGCATGCGCTCGTCGGCGTCCGACTGCTCGCGCATGTGGGCCAGCACCGCCACGCCCTTGCGGATGCCCTCGTGCTCCTGTGCGTAGTAGCCGAGCGAGACACCATGCCCCAGTCGGAAGCTGCCCGAGCTCGGCTCGCTCTGGCCCGCGAGGATGCGTAGCAGGCTCGTCTTGCCGGCGCCGTTGAGGCCCATGATTACGATCCGTTGCCCGCGCTCGACCTCGAAGCTCACGTCGCGAAACACGAGCGGGCCGCCGTAGCCCTTGGCGAGCCCGTGCACCGACAGCACCACGCGTCCACTGTGCGGAGGCTCAGGAAACGTGACCTTCACCTTGCGCTCGCGCTTCGGCGCTGACACCTGCTCCGCCTTCATGCGGTCGACGCGCTTGAAGATGGACTTCGCAGTCTTCGCCCGCTTCTGTGTCTGGCGCCGCATGACTTCCGCCAGGACGCTCAACCGCTGGATCTCCGACTCCTGTCGCTGCGCCAGCGAAGTGAGTCGTTTCTCCTCGAGCGCACGGGCCTTCTGGTACTGCGAGTAGGTGCCGCGGTATTCGCGCATCTTTCCGGCATCCAGGTGAAGGACGCGCGTGATCGAAGCGTCCAGCAGCACCAGGTCGTGGCTCACTACGATCACCGACCCCCGGTAGTCGCGCAGAAAATCCATTAACCACGTCTTGGCGTCGCTGTCGAGGTGGTTCGTCGGCTCATCGAGGAGCAGGAGGTCGGCTTCCGCGAACAGGACGCGGGCCAGCTCGACTCGCCGTCCTTCACCGCCCGAGAGCACGCTCACGGGAAGGTCGACGCGGTCGGGCCGCAGGCCCAGGCCGGTGACGATGCGGCGGGCGTCCGATTCTGCGGAGTAGCCGCCGTCGAGCCGGTATTTCTCCTCGGCCTCCGAAAAGCGCTCGACGACGGCAGGCGAGTGGTCATGCTCGAGCTCTGCGTGCAGCTCGGCAAGGCGAATCGCGGCGCGATCCAGGTCGCGGCCCGACAGGATGTGCGCCAACGCGGTGGTCGTGGAGTCGGCTCGCGGCCGCGGGTTCTGGGGCACGTACCCGAGCGTTCCCTGCTTCAGGACGAGCCCGGCGGCCGGGTCGTCCTCGCCCGCCAGCACCTTGAGCAGGCTCGTCTTGCCGGCGCCGTTGCGGCCGACCAGGCCGACCTTGTCCCCCGCAGCCACGTTGAAGCTCGCGTCCGACAGGACGCGTCGCGCCGCGACGTCGACGGCGAGGTTTCGGACCTGGAGCACGGCGCGATGTTACGTGGCCGGCCGGCCGGCGTTTGGTAAGGCATCAACTCCGTAGGAGGCCGAACCATGAAAAAGCTCATCGTCACAGTCGCCATCCTGGCTGCGGCGGCCGCCTGCGGCGGCGCCGCCAGCACCACCGGCGCAGGCAGCTCGCTCGCCCTGCGCTCGGCGAACGGCACTGCCCAGTCCAGCACCGGACAGCCGGTCAAGTCCAACCCCGCACCGGCCCAACCGGCGCAGGGAGGCGGAACGACCAATCCCGCCGGCACCGACACGGTGCCGGTCCTGCAGGGGCCGCCCGTCATCCGCCAGGCACAGCTCGCGATCACGGTCAACTCGGGTTCCTTCGACTCCAAGCTGGCCTCGGTCCGCTCGCTGGTCGAGTCCGAGCAGGGCTACATCGCGGGCACCGATGCGCAGAGCAGCCCGGTCGACAGCCAGATCCGCACCGGCGTCATCAACTTCATGGTCCCCGCGGCCAACTTCGATACCACGATCGACCTTCTCACCAAGGTGGGCAAGGTCCAGAGCGAGCACATCGCGGGGACCGACGTCAGCGCGCAGTACGTCGACCTGAACGCCCGCCTCGCCAATGCGCAGGCACAGCGCGACGCCATGCTCGCGCTCCTCGCCAGGGCGACCTCGATCAGTGACATCATCAACATCCAGACCCAGGTCGGCCAGATCACAGGACAGATCGAGCAGCTCGAGGGACAGATCAAGTACCTGGACCAGAACACCGCGTTCAGCTCCATCGCCGTGACCCTCACCGAGTCCGGGGCGCCGGTGCAGGAGGCCCAGTCCGACAGCTGGGGCTTCGCCACCGCTCTGAGCCAAGCGGCTCACAACTTCGTGACGACGATCGACTACGTGGTCAGCGGGCTTGGGGCGGTCGGGCCGTTCCTGGTCCTGCTCGGGCTCGGCTACCTGCTGTGGCGGCGCCGGCGCCCGGCCCCGGCGATCAAGCACGCGTAGAGGCACCCGTTCGCGGGCCGGGTTCGCACCCGGCCCGCAGAGCGGTCTGCGTGTCCTCCCAGTAACCTTCGGCGGTAGTGAACTTGAGTCGTGACAGTGTCCTTGACGTCGATCTCGCGCCCCGCCCAGGAGCCCTAGGCCGACGGTGAGCGGGGTGCGGCCGGGGGAGGAGGGGGCGGGCGAGACTGGAGACATCCTCGAGCTGCCGGCCGCGCCGAGCGCCGCAGACATCGCGCTCGACGAGCTCGAGCTCGTGTACGCCTTCATCTACGCGCGCGTCGGCAACCGGGCTGATGCTGAGGACCTCACCCAGCAGGTGGCGCTCAAGGCGATCCCCCGGTTGCGCCAGGGTGCGACGGCGAGCTCGATTCGAGGCTACCTTTTCGCGACCGCCCGCTCAGTCCTCGGAGGTTTCTGGAGCACCCGCCTGGGACTGTCCGAGGCCGAGCTGCGCGACGACCTCGCGTTGGTGACCCCGCCCCGCGCCGACCCCGACCGGGGGGTGGCTTCCGTGCAGCGAGTGCTGGCAGAGCTTTCCGACAATTACCGGCGGGTTCTCGAGCTGCGTTTCCTGCACGGGTATTCGTTGAAGGAAGTGGCCGCTGAGATGCACTCGACAGTCGGCGCCGTCAAGGTGATGCAGCTGCGTGCCCTGCGAGCCGCGGCCAGGGTCGTGCTGGAATGAACAAGTCCGAGAATCGAATCGACAAGATCGTCTCGGACCTGCTGCGGGGCCGCCGGCTGAAGCTGCGTGGGGGAGACGCCGAGGAGAAGGCCGCCATCACTGCGGCGGCCCGCCTCGCAGCGGCCCGGCAGGGGCCGGTACGCATGAGCCCCGCCTTCCGCAAGCGGCTGGCTCGGCTGCTGCAGGATGCGCCCAGCGATGGCTGGATCACCAGGCGCGCAGCATTGGTCGCAGGCCTCGGGCTGGCTGCGGGCGCGGCCACCGGAAGCCTGGTCGCGCGGGCGCTCGAACCAGCGCACGTCGCAGCGGCAAGTGGGGGACCGATCAACCCTATAAGCGGCCGCTGGATCGACGTCGCGGCGCTGAGCGACCTCGTAGAAGGCCAGGGCAAGCGCGTCACGGCAGGGAGCGTCGGGGCGTTCCTGTTCCGCCGCGGCGACCACGTGACCGCCGTGTCGTCGATCTGCTCGCACCTGCCGTGCGAGCTGTGGTGGAACGGCGGCACCGCCCACCTCGATTGCCCGTGTCACCCGGCTTCCTTTACGCCCGACGGTCGCTCCACCGACCCGCAGTACCCGCTTCCCTCGCTCAACACCGTATACGTCAGGGTCACGTCCGCGGGCCGGGTGGAGGTCCTGGGGACGGCCTGAAATGAGCGTCAGGGTGCACAGGTCGAGACAGCTGGCCCTGGACCGATGCCTCCAGCTGCTCGAGGAGGCCCAGATGCATGGTCAGGCCCGCATCGACGGGCCGCTCGGCAGATTGCTCCGCCGCCACCTGGAACGCGCCGGGGTCATCGCCGACCATCGCGTGGAGGGCCGCCGCATCGACCGCGTGCTCGACGACATCTTCGCGCTTCAGGCCCAGCTTCTCGGCCAGGAACCGGAGGACAGCCGGCACCACAACGGTTCCTAGCTCGCCGTCGAGCCCAAAGCAGGCCGACGGTATCATTGGCTCCCGTTGTGACAACTTCATTTGGCTCCTCTCCGTCCTACCTGCTGACCTCTGAATCAGTAACCGAAGGTCATCCCGACAAGATCTGCGACCAGGTTTCCGACGCGGTCCTCGACGGCATGCTCGCCCAGGATCCGCACGCGCGCGTCGCGTGCGAGACGGCGATCACGAAGGGTCTGTGCATCGTCATCGGCGAGGTGACCACCCATGCCGAGCTCGACATCCAGCGCACCATCCGCGACACCATCCGCGAGATCGGCTACGACGAAGAGGCGACCGGGTTCGACGCCGACCACGCGCTGATCCAGGTCTACCTCAAGGAGCAGTCTCCGGACATCGCCGCAAGCGTGAACCACTCGCTCGAAGAGCGCGAAGGCACGCTCGAGGACGACCCGTTCGAGCTGCAGGGAGCCGGCGACCAGGGCATGATGATCGGCTTTGCCTGCCGCGAGACCCCTGAGCTCATGCCGCTCACGATCTCGCTCGCGCACCGGCTCTCGCACCGCCTGGCGCAGGTGCGCAAGGACAAATCGCTTCGCTTCCTGCGGCCCGACGGCAAGACGCAGGTGACCGTCGAGTACGAGTTCGGCAAGCCCAAGCGCATCGAGGCCATCGTCGTGTCGACCCACCATGCCGCCAGCGCGACCCAGAAGGAGGTGGCCGAGGGCGTCCGGCATCTCGTCATCGACCCCGTGCTGAAAGGGATGGTCGTCGACGCCGAGACCAAGATCATGGTCAACCCAAGCGGTCAGTTCATCGTCGGCGGTCCCGCCGCCGACGCCGGCATGACCGGGCGCAAGATCATCGTCGACACCTACGGCGGGGTGGCGCGGCACGGGGGCGGGGCGTTCAGCGGCAAGGACCCCAGCAAGGTCGACCGCTCGGCCGCCTACGCCGCGCGGCACGTGGCCAAGAACCTGGTCGCCGCCGGGCTTGCGGACCGCTGCGAGGTGCAGGTCTCGTATGCCATCGGCCGATCCCACCCGACCTCGATCGCGGTCGAGACCTTTGGCACGGGGACCGTTCCTGAGATGGAGCTCCTGCAGCTCGTCCACCGCCATTTCGACCTGCGGCCGGGCGCGATCATCGCGAACATGAACCTGCTGCGGCCCATCTACCGCCCGACCGCCGCGTACGGCCACTTCGGGCGCGACGACCTCGGTGTGCCCTGGGAGGCGACCGACAAGGTCGAAGCGCTTCGCGCCGACGCCTCCGTGGCGGCGCGGAAGTCCAGCTGACACGCACCTGAAAGCCCCCATGCGCCAGGCGGGCCTGCGCATCCGCGTGAACGACACGCTCTCGCGGCGGAAGGTTCCGTTCGCGCCGGCGACCACCGGCCGCAGGTCGCCGCTCACCCTTTATGTCTGCGGCGTCACGCCGTATGACTCGGGTCACATGGGCCACGCGTTCACGTTCTCGACCTTCGACGTACTCGTGCGTTTCGTAGAGGCGAAGGGCGGGCGCGTCCGCTATGTCCAGAACGTCACCGACATCGACGACCCGCTGTTCGAGCGGGCGCGCCGGGACAGGATCGACTGGCGCGAGCTCGCCGACCGGGAGACCAAGGTCCACATCCGCGACATGACCGTGCTGGGCTGGCGCCCGCCGGACGTGATGCCGCGGGTTTCGGACGAGATCGGCCGCATCCTGGCCGCGGCCACCAGCCTCAACGCGAAGGGATACGCGTATCGCACCGATGCCCTGTACTTCGACGTCAAGCGGTTCAAGGGCTATGGCCGGCTTTCGCATCGCACCCGCCGCTCGATGTTGAACAAGCTGCGCGATGAGGGGTTGCTCGGCACGACCGGGCCGGAGGCCAAGCGCGACTTGCTCGACTTTCCGCTGTGGCGCGCCTCAGGACCCGGCGAGCCGGCGTGGCCTTCGAGGTTCGGACCGGGAAGGCCCGGCTGGCACATCGAATGCTCAGCGATGGCGATGCGCTATCTCGGCGCGCAGATCGACATCCACGGCGGCGGGCGCGACCTCGAGTTCAGCCACCACGAATCCGAGCGCGCGCAGTCCGAGTCGATGACGGGCAAAGCTCCGTTCGCGCGCGCCTGGATGCACACGGGGATGGTGCGTTACGAGGGCAAGAAGATGAGCAAGTCGCTTGGCAACCTGGTCAAGGTGAGCCAGGCGCTTCAGCGGGCGCCGGCCGCGGCAGTCCGGCTGTACCTTGTCTCCCACCGCTACCAGCGCGACTGGGAGTTCAGCTGGCAGGGGCTCGCTAGGGCCTCGCGACTCGTCGAGCGAATCCGCTCTCTGCTGGCAGAGGATGCCGCCCGGCAGAAGGCGTCGAGGGCCGTGCCAGGGCGAGAGCTCGTCGCCGAGTTCGAGTCGGCCCTGGCCGACGACCTGGACACGCCGCGCGCGGTGCGCGCGCTGCGGGCGGCGCTGCGCGAGCGCGACGCCGCCGCCGCGAGGTGGATGCTGGGCATCCTGGTCGGCACGGCCGCCCTGACGTAAGCGGCCGGCTAGCCGACCTCGAGCGGGGAGCCGCAGTTGGGGCACTCCATGCTGCCGTCGAGCTGGACCATGGTTTCGCAGACCGGGCAGAGGACGTCTGATACGACCTCCGTCGCGTCCTCGTCGCCATCGGCCTCCATCTCGCCGCGGACCTCGCTGAGGTCGAGCGCGGGCGATCCGCAGTTCAAGCACACGTACCCGGGCTGCGCGATGCGGTGGGCCTGGTATGCGCCTGCAGAGTCGATCTCCACCTCAGCGAACAGGGCGCGGAAGAGGTGGCCGCCGCAACGCCGCGAGCACACGAGGAGCATTTCAGCGTCAGCGTACCGGTGTCAGGCGATGCGCCGGCGGAGAGTAGCCGTGCCCGCGACGATGAGCACCACAACGAACGCGAAGACCACGCCGACGTCGAGCTGGAGCGAACCCCAGCTCAGGTCGGCGCCCTTGACCATCACGTCGCGCAGCCCGCTGACCGCGTAGGTGAGCGGGAGCACGTCGGACAGCACCTGGAGCGGCTTGGGCTCGGACGAGACCGAGAACAGGATCCCTGAAAGGAGGAACTGGGGCACGATGACCAGTGGGATGAACTGCACCGCCTGAAACTCGGTCCTCGCGAACATGCTGAGGAAGATGCCGAGGTTGACCGCGGCGATCGCCATGAGCGCCTCGATGCCGAAGATCAGCGCCACGTTGCCGGAGTTGTGGACCTTGAGCACGGCCAGGGAGAAGACGAGAACCTCGATCGACTGAACGAGGGCAAGCACTGAGAAGCCGAGCATGTACCCGAGGACGATCTCACCTCTACGCAGTGGGCTCGCCATCAAGCGCTCGAGCGTGCCCTGTGAGCGCTCGTTCAGGAACGACACGATCGTGACGACGAAGACGAGGAAGAAGACCACGAGGCCGATGAACGCAGCGCCGAAGTAGTCGAGCGTGTCGAAACCGGGACCACCGTACAGGTAGCTCACCTGGGGCTGGACGCGGAGGCTGGCGCCCGGCGCCTGGGAGGCGAGCGTGACGAGGGCCTCCTGCAGGGCCTGGAGCACGGGCGCGGTCGTGCCCGGCTGCGAGCCTTCCAGGTGCATCTCGGGGGCGATCGTCCCGGTCTGCGCGCGCTGGCTGAAGTCGGATGGGAACACGACGTAGGCGGCGAGCGACCCGTCCTTGAGCTTCGAGTCACCGTCCGACGCGCTGATCGTCGTGGTGCTGATCGCGCTCGAATGCTCCAGTGCCGCCACGATGGTGGCTCCCGCCGGGCCCTGGTCCTCGTTGGCGATGCCCACGACCGGGACAGAGGCCGAGCCGCGAATGAGGTAGCCGAGCAGGCCGAGGAGGACGATCGGCGCGACGAACAGGAGAGCAAGGGTGCGCCGGTCGCGTCGGAACTGCTGGAGCAGGCGCCGCGTGATCGCCGCGACGCGCCGGGCGCTCATGCGCGGACTCCCGTTCCGGCGAGCTTGAGGAACGCGTCCTCCAGGTTGGACGAGCCGGCTATGTCGCGGATCTCCCCTGGAGTTCCTTCCGCGAGCATCTTGCCGTACTGGATCAGGCCGAGGCGCTGGCACCTCTCAGCCTCGTCCATCACGTGGCTGGACACGATGATCGTGGTGCCACTCTCGGCCATCCGCCTGAAGTCCTCCCAGAACTGGACGCGCAGCTGCGGGTCTACGCCGACAGTCGGCTCGTCCAGGAGGAGGAGCTGCGGGCGGTGGACGAGCGCACACGCCAGCGAGCAGCGCTGACGCATGCCGCCGCTCAGGGTGGAGACCTCGGACGCGCGACGCTGGTAGAGGTCGACCATCTCAATCGCCTCCTTGACCCCGTCCTCAACTCCGTTGATGGCGGCGAAGAAGCGGACGTTCTCCTCGACCGAGAGCCCCGGGTACAGCGCCGCCTGCTGTGTCATGTAGCCCACGTGCCGCAGCACATCGATGTCGGGCATGCGGCGCCCGAGCACGGTCACAGTCCCTGTCTGGGCTTCAAGCAGGCCGACCAGCATGCGGATGAGCGTCGTCTTGCCGGCTCCGTTCGGCCCGAGCAGGCCGTAGATCTCGCCTCGCCTCACCTTCAAGCTCACTCCGTCAAGCGCCTTTACCGCGCCGAACGACCTCGAGACGTTTTCGACGTCGACCGCGGACTGCTCGCTCATGCCGGCCTCATGCCTCGGAGCCAGGTCTGTGCGAGCTCGGTGACGGCCTCTTCGCCGTCGATCTCCATCCCCAGCACTCTTCGCGCGACCGGCCGGGTCATCAGGTGGAAGAAGATCGGCCCGATGAACGACTGCAGGGCGAGCAGCGGAGACGTGGGGCGCAGGCGGCCGGCGCTCATCTGCGACACGATGTACATCTTCAGGAGTCCGACCAGACGGCTGATCACTTCGCGCGCGGCGTCCTCTGTGTCGGGCCCGAGGCCGCTGACCTCGAAAAGAAGCGTCCGCAGAAGGCCGACACGGCTTTCGCTACCGCCGTAGATCGTCCGGTAGACGGTGCGCGCGATCTCGGGCATGACGATCTCCGGCGGCTCCTCAGACATCGACGCCAGGACCTGCGTCACCGGCTCGAGCGGCGAGTACGCGTAGATCAGGCTGGTGAACAGGGCCGATTTGCCGGGGAACAGGCGATAGAGCGTGGCGCGCGAGACCTGCGCACGGTCGGCGAGCTCGTCCATGGACAGTGCGGCGAGCCCGTGGACGCCCACCATCGCGAGGGCGGCGTCCAGGATTCGCTCCCGCGCCGCAGGCTCCGGGCTGACCTCGAGCGCGGCCAGCAGCGCGTCGCGCGACCGGAAGGCCCGGTAGAAGCTCGATTTCGAAATGCCTGCCGCGTGCGCGAACTGTTCCACGGTCGGCTTGCCTCCCTGGGAGAGGAGCCCGCCTGCCCGGGTGAGGATGCGGTCGCGGGTGCGGTGCTCGGCCAAGTTGCCCTGATACTAAATGAGACGGGTCATCTCGTCAAGTCTCAAGCGGCGACCTTAACAGGCCGGGTTCCGCAATCGGGATGCTGCATGTAGCTTGCGAGCGTGCTCCGACCCCTCTCGGTGTTGATCGCGCTGGCGCTTGCGCTGGCTCCGGCATCCGTCCTCGCCGCATCGACCTGGGGGAGCCTTGGGTATGGCGACCCGCCGGGTTGGTGCACGAAGTTCTCGGACATGTGGGTCGCCACGGTCAAGACGAACGATCCGCTCGTCGGCTCGAACCCGGAGCGGTACACGTTCTACGGCTTTCACCGCAACCCCGGGTACGACGATTGGTACGGTTTCTTCTACGGCGATTTCCGAGGGCGGCCGGGCGATGCGTCGGGCTGGGTGAAGCTGCTGCACGAGGACTATCCCGACCACTACCAGTGGAATTTCGCCGACAGCGGTTGGGCGGTGCACGGACACGCGAAGGAATACGTCGCTTATTACAACTGGACGTTCGGTGGACAGTGCGGACTCGGGGCGCGGGGCAGTACATCCCCGCCGCCGTACATGGCCGACCAGTACGGGTTTCCGGTCGTCGATATCTACGTCGATTCGGTGCCGCCCTATCCGCCGCGACCGTACGTTTCGGCCGTCACGCCGACCTCGGTCGCGTTCACATGGGACGTGGTGAGCGACCGCGGGGACGGCGCGGGGCAGGACTACTTCATCTCCGGCATGGACCACTACGTGTCGTGGCTGACGGTCGACGGCCGGCCGGGCCAGCTCCAGCTCGCCTGGACGAATGCCCCGCGCGTTTTGAAGCTGGACGGCATGCAGGCCGGCGAGAACGTCTGCGTCCACGTCGAAGCGGTCGACCAGCTGCAGAACTCCACGCGTGACGAGGTTCGGTGCGCCGGACCGCTCTCTCCACCGCCGATGCCCGCATGGCAACCCGTTGAGCCGCAGGTCAGGGCGAACCCCGCCGTGACCGGCCTGGTTGGCCTCGACACCTGGCTCTGGCTCGACCCGGCCCCGTCCGGCATGTCGGTCAGCGAGCTCGCGAACGGGACGAGGTATGACCTGACCGCCAGCCCGGTCGAGGTGGACTGGAGCTTCGGGGACGGCGTCACGGCGCGCGTAGCCGGCCCGTCGGGGTTCGGGCTCGAGTATCCGCAGGAGTCGCCCGTGGCACACATGTACCAGTCCCACGACCAGGCGGGCTACGACGTGACTGCGCTTGTCCGGTACGCGGTCAGTTGGACGGCGACGGTGGATGGGCGGTCATTCGGACCGTATCCGCTCGACAGCGCCGGACTCAGCGCGCGAACTCTCGTCTACCCGGTGCAGCAGGCTCAGCCGGAGCTGCTGGCGACGTGATCTCACACTCCGGTCCAACCGGTCCACCGGTCGACCGCTACGGCGACCACTGGGCCGGCGGGCCGGGAGGACCTGTACGGCGCGTACCTCGAGGCGAGCAGCTCGATCGCCTTGTCCAATTCAGCGCCCTCAGCGATCACGCGGGCGTGCCCGTCCACCCGCACCCACCAGAGCCTCGCCCAATCGTCCTCGTAGTGGTCGACCAGGAGCGACACCGCGGGGTTGGACGCGATGTTGCCGAGCCGCTTGAGGGCACGTGTACGCTTCGGCTTGGCGTCGACGGCGAAGTAGATCGTCTCTCCATCGAGCGCAAAGCAAACGGGCACGATATGCGGCTGCCCGCCCGGTCCGGAGGTGGCCAGCCGCCCGACCCGGGCACCGTCGACGCGCAGTCTCATTTCCGCCATTTCCATGCCTCGAAGTCTGGTACCTGTAACGGGCCTGTGTGCAGCGATTGCGGCTATCGTTGACCCGTGCAGAGGCTCCGCACCTATACCGTCGAGGAGGCCAACAAGGAGCTGCCACGCGTGCGGCGGATCGTGGCGCAGATCGCGGAGCTCTCCGCCATGCTGCCCGAGCTCGAAGACCAGGCGCGAATCGCGGAGTACGACTCGAAGAGGGCAGCCGCGAGCGCCGAAGACCGCGACCGCCGCCAGCAGGCCCGGGACGCGGTGGGTGCTGCCGAGCTCGAGCTCCTCAAGGCGGTCGCCAGCCTCAACGGACTGGGCATACAGCTCAAAGGACCGCTCGAGGGCCTGATCGACTTTCCTTCCTACCGCGACGGCGAGCTCGTCGAGCTGTGCTGGAAGCTCGGCGAAGAGAAGGTAGAGCACTGGCACCACATCGGCGAAGGTTTCGCCGGCCGCAAGAGGCTCTAGGAGTCGGTCCTCTCCGTAGCGACCCGGCGGCCCTTGACCGCCTCGTAAACCGCCTTCGCGATCCCCGCGGCGTCGAGGCCCTTGTCCCTCATGATGTCCGATCCCTTGCCTTGCGGCAGGAACTCGTCCGGCAGCGCGATCATGCGGACCCTGCCCGCCAGCCCGTGGGGCGCCAGGGTCTCGAGCACCGCGCCGCCGAAGCCGCCGGCGCCGACGTTGTCCTCCACGGTCACCACGACCGGATGGCTGCGAGCCCAATCCACGATGCGGGGATCGACGGGCTTGACCCACCTGGCGTTGACGACGGCGCACGAGACCTTCTGCATCTCGAGGCGCTCCGCCGCCTCGAGGGCGATTCCCACCATGCGTCCGACGGCGAAGATCACCACGTCTGAGCCCTTGCGAAGCTCCTCCCAACGCCCGATCGGCAGCGGCTCGACCGGAAGGTCGGGGGTCGCCGGGACCGGTCCGCTCGGGTAGCGGATGGCGATTGGGCCGTCGGCGGCGAGGGCCGTCTCCAGCAGCGCGCACAGCTCGGTGGCGTCGGCCGGCGCTGCGATCTTGAGGTTGGGGATGAGGCGGAGGTACGAGAGATCGAAGATCCCGTGGTGGGACGCTCCATCCGGGCCGGTCACGCCGGCCCGGTCGATGACGAATACCACCGGCAGGTTGTGCAGCGCCACGTCCATGATCGTCTGGTCGAAGGCGCGGGCGAGAAAGGTCGAGTAGATGCACACCACCGGATGCATCCCCGCCATGGCGAGGCCGGCTGCGAAGGTGACGGCGTGCTGCTCGCAGATCCCGACGTCGAAGAACCGGTCCGGAAATTCCTTGGCAAAGTTCAAGAGACCGGTCGATGAGGCCATCGCCGCGGTGATCGCGCAAACCTCCGGCCGCTTCGCGGCCGCGCTCATTAGCGCTTCGCCGAAAACGTCGGTGTACTTGAGCTCGGTCGAGCGAGGCCGCCCGGTGAGTGGATCAAACGCGGGGACGCCGTGCAGCTTGTCGACCTCGTCATCTACCGCCGGCGAATAGCCGTGGCCCTTCTCTGTGACCACGTGCACGACCACCGGCTCGCCGAGGCGCTTGGCGCGTGAAAGGACCTCCTCGAGCGCCGGCTCGTCGTGGCCGTTCACGATTCCCGCGTACTTAATGCCGAGGCTCTCAAAGATCGTCGAAGGCTGCAGCAGCTGCTTGAGACCTTCCTTCACTCGATAGGCGGCCTGGTCGGCGGTCGCGCCGACCAGGGGCAGGTCGCGCAGCAGCCGGGAGATGTCGTCCTTGAGGCGCTCGTAGCGGGGGTCGACGCGCAGCTGTGAAAGGTGACGCGCCAGCCCGCCGACGGTCGGCGCATAGGAGCGGCCATTGTCGTTGATGACGATGATCAGGTTGGGCGGCTGCAGGTGCGCGATCTGGTTCAGAGCTTCATAAGCCATCCCGCCGGTGAGCGCGCCGTCGCCGATCACGGCGACCACGAACCCGCCGACCTTCTTGCGCAGCCGGGCCTCGGCGATGCCGAGGGCATAGCTCAGCGACGTGGAGGCGTGGCTGTTCTCGACCAGGTCGTGCTTGGACTCCTTGCGCGACGGGTAGCCCGACAGGCCGCCGCCCTGGCGCAGCGTGGCGAAATCCTTGGCCCGCCCGGTCACCAGCTTGTGCACGTAAGCCTGGTGGCCGGTGTCCCACACGATCGCGTCCTTGGGGCTGTCGAACACGCGATGCAGCGCAAAGGTCAGCTCGACCACCCCGAGGTTCGGCGACAGGTGGCCGCCGGTCTTCGACGTCTGCTCGACCAGGAAGGCGCGGACCTCATCGGCGAGCGTGTCCAGCTTCCGCTGGTCGAGCGCCTTCAGGTCGGCGGGGGAGTGGATCGTCTCGAGGATGGACACGAATGCTTAACGCTCCGCGCCCGACATCAGTTCCGCCAGCTCGATGCACAGCCGCGTGCCTGCGCCGCTCGGTCCGCGCAGCACTGTGGTGAGCTCGGAGTTCGTGTTCCAGCTCGAGGCTGCGATGTCGAGGTGGACCCACGGCTTTCCGCCCGCGAACTCGCCGATGAACATGCCGCCGAGGATGGTGCCGGCCTCGCCGTATTCGGCGTTGCGCAGATCCGCGATCTGGCTCCGGAGCAGGATGCGGTAGTCCGCGTAGATCGGCAGGCGCCATACCCGGTCGCCCGCTTCGCGCGACGCCCGCTCGACCACCGACCAAAAGGCGTCATCGTTGCTGACCGCTGCGGTCGCACCGTGGCCGATGGCAACGGTGGCGGCGCCGGTCAAGGTGGCGAGGTCGACTATGTGGGTCGCGCCGTTGCGGAGCGCGTGGGTCAGGGCGTCGGCGAGCACCAGACGCCCTTCGGCGTCGGTGTTGACGATCTCGACCGTCTTGCCGTCCGCACTGACCAGGACGTCTCCAGGGCGCTGGGCCGCAGGACCTGGCATGTTCTCAGTCGCGGCGACGACCGCCATGACGTCCAGCGGAACGTTGCGGCCGGCGATGACGTCCATTGCGGCGAGCACCGCCGCGGCGCCGGCCATGTCCGCTTTCATCAGGCTCATGTGCTCGGGGTTCTTCAACGAGATACCGCCCGTGTCGAAGGTGATGCCCTTTCCGACCAGGGCCAGCACCGGCGTCCCTGCTGGCGCGGGCACCCCGGGCTCCTGGCCACCGCGATGCCGGAGGCGGATGAGCCGCGGCTGCCGGGCGGAGCCCGACGCCACGCCAAGCAACAGGTTGTAGCCACCCGTCCGCAGCTCGTCGGGCCCGAGCACCTCGACCTCGAGCTTGTGCCGCTGCGCGATCCGGAGGGCCTCCTGGCCCAGCGCCTCGGGGGTCAGCTCGTTCGGCGGGGCGTTCTGCCACTCGCGTGCCTTGTTGGTGGCTTCGCCGTTCTCCTGCGCGGCCACGACCTCGTGCTCGCGCCCTGCGCCGAACCCGGTGAGGATCAGCTCGGTGATCTCGCGCCGCTCGGGGTGGGCGCCGGTCTGCCGTGAGCGACGCTCGAACGAACCCATGACGCAGCCTTCGACCACGCCTTTCAGGCTGTCCAGGCCGAGCGGGTCGGTGCGCATCAGCCCGATGCGCTTGTAGCCGTAGGTCCGCGAAGCCCGGATCAGCTCGTGGTGCGCGGAGCGAAGACGCTGGCCATCCAGGTCGTGGAGCGCGCCCACGCCGTAAAGGACGACGCGCCGCGGGGCGATGCCCTTGGGCGATGGAATCGGCAGGACCTCGTGGATGCGGCCACGAAACTCGGCGTTGGCGACCAGCTCGGACAGCACCCCGCCCATCGCGCGATCGAGGTCGAGCGCCGGCCCGGCGAGCCGCTGGCCGGTGGAAACGGGGACGGCGAGGGCGTCGACCGCGAGCTCTGCGGCAGGTGTCGAGACGAGGCTGATCTTCACGAATTGATAAGCGTACCGAGTGGGCCGTTAAGCAAGATGCTCGGCCACCAGCTCCAGCACGTGTGCGACTCGGAGCTTGATGCCCCTTCGCCGGGCCGCGGCCTCGATGTGCACGAGACAGCCGGGATTGTCGGAGGCGACCACGGCGCACCCGGTCTTGGCGACGGCGTCGAGCTTCCACTGCGCCAGCCGGTCCGCCACGCGCGGCCACTCCAGGCTGAAGGTGCCGCCGAACCCACAGCAGTTGGCGATGTCGGGGAGGTCTACCACCTCGTACCCGGCGAGCTCCAGGAGCCGTCGCGGCTCGGACTTGAGGCCGAGCTGTCGCAATGACTGGCACGAGTCGTGGTAGGCGATCTTCAGGCTCATGCGGTCACCGTCGACCAGGCCGGGGTTCGCCTCCAGCAGCTGGAGCGCGAAGCGCGTCGAGTCCCTGAAGCGCTCCCTGGTCGAGGCGTCGGTCCTGGCTCCCCAATCGGGCGCGTCGATGGTGAACGCCCCGAAGCACGACGCCGAGGGCGTCACGATCAACCCCTTGGAATCTCCAAGACTTGCCTGGAGGTCCTGGTTCAGCCTGCCGGCGGCGTGGAAGTCTCCCGCATTGGCCGAGACCAGGCCACAGCACCACTGACCCTTGGGAAACCCAACCTTGAAGCCCGCTGCGGTCGCGATCCGCTCCAGCGCCACGGCTGCCTGCGGCAGCATGCGGTCGACCATGCACGAGGCGAAGATCGTCAGCGGCTCGCCGTCCACGTCGCTCGCGACCACGCGATCGCGATACGGCACGCGCGCCAGTCGAGGCGTCCCGGGCACCAGGCCGCTGAACGGGGCGGCGGTGCGCATGAGGCGGTCGGCCAGCTCTGGCCGCGCCCAAACGCCGAGGAGAGCTCGCTTCCGCAGAGTTTTGCGACCCGAACGCCTGTGCTCGAGGATCTGTCGCGGCAGCGGGATGTCGACCGGGCAGATGTCCTGGCACGCATTGCACTGCGTGCAAAGCGTGTTGGGCAGGTCGGCAGCATCCAGGCCGTGGTGGAACGGCGTGAGCACGAGGCCGATCGGTCCGGTGTAGATGTGGCCGAACTGGTGCCCGCTGACCGCCATGAACGGCGGGCAGGCATTGGAGCAGGCGCCGCACCTGATGCAGGTGAGGGCATCGCGAAAGATCGGATCCTGCCGCATCTTCTCGCGGCCGTTGTCAAGAATCACGCAGTGCATCTCGCGGGGCCCGTGCACGCCGATGGTCAGCGACTGCTCGATGTCCGCGGAGCGGGACGGCCCCGTAATCCAGTTGACGTAGCTGCTCATGATCTGCCCGGTGCCGCTGCGCGGCAGCATGCGCAGCACGGCCACCGCGTCGTCCATGGTCGCGACAAGCTTGTCGATTCCGAAGAGGGCGATGTGCACCGGCGGCAGCGTGGTCGTGAGGTCGGCGTTGCCTTCGTTGGTGACGATCACCACGGTGCCGGTCTCGGCGATCGCCATATTCGCCCCGCTGATCCCGACCGAGGCGTCGATGAACTTCTGGCGCAGCGATTGGCGCGCGTGCAGCTGGATCGCCTCGACCGTGGCCTCGGTCCCGAACACACGCGCCGCATCCTCTTTGGTCAGGTGGATGGCCGGCGCTATGAGGTGAGAGGGATGCGTGTGGGTCAGCTGCACCATCCGCTCCCCCAGGTCCGTCTCGACCACCTCCATGCCCAGGCCCTCGAGGTATGGGTTGAGCTCGATCTCCTCGCCGGCCATGGACTTGACCTTGGTCACCACCATCCGTTCGCGCGACTGGCGGCCGCTCCCGGCGTTCCAGCAGATCTGCCCGATGATGTCGCGCGCCTCGGCCGCGTCCTTGGCGAAATGGACGGTTCCGCCGACCGCTTCGAGTCTTTGCTTGAACTGCTCCACCAACTGGGGCAGACGCTCGAGGTTGGCCATGCGCCGCGCCTTGAGGTCGGCCCGGCCTTTCTCGAAGTCGTAGCTCTCGAACGCTTTGTTCCTGCGCTCGCGCAACCCGGTCATCGCCTCGACGAGCGCCCTCTGCAGTCTGGGGTTGTCGAGAGCCCTGTTGACGCGGCCCGCGAAGTGGCGCCGGGTCTCGGTCAAGGGAGCGCCATGCGCGCGCCCGGCTCAGGCACGCGCGTTCGAAGCTTCCTTCAGCGCCTGCGCGACCGCATCGGGCGTGGTCACCGGGGCCAAGCATATGGTCCCGACGCACACGACGGCGCGGCTGTCTCCCGCAGGATCGATCACCGCGTAAGGGTGCGCAAGCACCGCAGCCCGAGCCAGATGAATGTTCTTCGTGGTGACCTTGATCGAGTGACCCATGCGGTCGAGCGCCCGCGCGAACACGGCGGCCATCAGGCCGTACTGCCGCGGCAGGGCGGCGACTGATTCCAGCGCGCGCCGCGCCCGGTCGCGGTGAGGGGAGGACGGATCGCCGGTCACGGTGTCGATCTCCATCAACGCCATGGCCGTAACCGAGTTTTCGACGAGCGGCTTGATGCGGTCTCCCAGCCGGCCGAGCTCGTCGTCCCCGACGCGGTCGAAATAGCCGCCCAGGTCGCGATCGCCATAGCGCTTCTCGATATGTGCTGCGAGGTCGAGCGCGGCTGGCATCCACCGCTCTCCAAGACCATGTTGGTGAGCGCGCACGGCGGCCCACATCGACCAGGCCTGGTCGGCCAGCTGGCCGCCGACGCCCTCCGCATGCCTCATGCCCTCACCGGCGCGATACGCGTCGTGAAACAGGCGCTCGAGAAGGGCGCATGCCCGGTCGCGTAGGTGCGGCCGGTCGAGCCGGAGCGCGGCGTCGAGGTAGGCGATCGCGAGCGCGGCGTTCCAGGATGTGTACACACGGCGGTCGACGAAAGGCGCCGTCGCCTGTGCGCGCCCGCCGCCGTCCATCGAGTAGTAATGCTCGTCGGCGTCCTGGCTTCCGGCGTAAAGGCCGGATTCCGGGTCGCGCAGCACACGGTCGAGGTATTCGGTCGTCATGTCGAGAACGCCGGACATGGCCGCCAGCGCGAGCGCGTCGACCAGGCCCGCGTGGTCCTCGAGCATCTTTTCGAAGTGCGGGACGCTCCAGTCCTGCGTCGTTGAGTACCGGAAGAACCCGCCTTCAACGTGGTCGTATGTCCCGCCGTGAGCCATGTGCTCCAGGGTGTTGACCGCCATCTGCGCGAGCGCGGTCTCGCCGCGCAGCTGCGCCTGCTCGAGCAGGAGGAGGATGGCGTCGGTCTGGGGGAACTTGGGCGCGCCGCCGAAGCCCCCGTACAGCGGGTCGTAGGCCGACGTGACCGCCCCAAAGATCGCGTCGACCGACGC
Source organism: Candidatus Dormiibacterota bacterium (assembly GCA_035531515.1). Lineage (GTDB taxonomy): Bacteria > Chloroflexota > Dormibacteria > Dormibacterales > Dormibacteraceae > DATKSS01. The sequence goes on from DATKSS010000073.1 coordinate 37,183, forward strand.
CGAATCGAGCTCACCTGCGCTCCGCGAGACGCCCATGGCCGCTCGCTTGCGCCCTTCGAGCGCCTTGCTCGCTATCTCGGACCGGTTGGCGTGGTAGTAGCCGGCCACCCGCGCGAGGGCGTCCGCCATCTGATCCGGCGGCATGTAGGTGGCGCCCGTCAGGATGTCGCCTGACGGGGTGAGAAAAGCGGTCGTCGGCCAGCCACCCATGTTGTAGCGCTGGTTGATGTCCGGCCGCACGTCGTTGTCGACGCGGATGGGCACGTACTCGAGGTTGATGAGCTCGATCACGCCCGGGTGGGAATAGGTGGTCTCGTCCATGACGTGACACCAGTGGCACCACACCGCGGAGATCGAGAGCAGGATGGGCCGGCCGGTCCGCCTGGCGAGCTCGAAGGCCTCGGCCGACCACGGCTGCCACCGAATCTCGGCAGCACGGTTGGGCCGCGGCGAGAAGTGGAATTCCGCCCCGACCGGTGCCGAGTCTTCGGACATTGGACAAGGTTACGATGGCATCGTGATCTCGACTAGCGCGGTCGACGCCTACATCGAAAAGCACTCGCGCCGGTTTGTCGAAGACCTGAAAGAGCTGTGCTCCTTCCCCAGCATCTCCAACCACGGCGAGGCCGCCGTCACCCCGGCGCGAGACTGGATCGCTGATCGTCTAGGGCGGTTCACCGACCGCGTGGAAACTTTCGCGGCGGGAGGGATGCCGGCGCTCTACGCCGAGGTCCCGGGTGGCGGCAAACGAAGGCTTCTGCTCTACCAGCACTACGACGTCCAGCCGATCGACCCGATCGACCTGTGGGATTCGCCGCCCTTCGAGCCGCTCGAGAAGGACGGGCGCATCATCGCGCGCGGCGTCGCCGACGACAAGTCGGACGTGATGGCCCGCATCCATGCGCTCGAGACGCTCAAAGAGCTTGGCGAGGTGCCGGTCACTCTGAGGTTCCTGGTCGAGGGGGAAGAGGAGATCGGCTCGAAGACGTTCGAGAAGATCGCCCACGACCACGCCGACAAGCTCCATGCGGATGGCTGCCTGTGGGAGTCGGGAACGTCGTTCGACGACGCCGGACGCCCCACCATCCAGTTCGGGTGTCGCGGCCTGCTTTACGTCACCTTGCGAGTCAAGATGCTCGACTTCGATCAGCATTCCGGCTTCGCATCCATCTATCCGTCCGCCGCGATGTACCTGGTCGGCGCCCTGGCCAGCTTGCGCGACCAGGACATGAACATCAAGATCGACGGTTTCTATGACAGGGCCGTCAAGCCGACCGAAAGCGACCGCCGGATGATGGAGAAGATCGACCCGGAGGTCGACAGGCGCAAGCAGCTGGTCGGGTTCGAACGGCTTGTCCGCGATCCAGGGGCCGAGCGCGTCATCGAGCAGATGCTCTTCTTGCCCACCTGCAACGTCGCGGGTATCTCGACGGGTTACCAGGGGCCGGGTTCCAAGACCGTCCTCCCGGCCGAGGCGACCGCCAAGCTCGACTTTCGCCTGATCCCGGACCAGGATCCCCATGACATCCTGGACCTGCTGCGAAAGCACCTCGATCGCAGCGGCTTCGAGAAGGTTGAGATCCTGGCCGGTGAAGGGGAGAAGCCGGCACGTTCCGACCCTGCGTCCGCGGTGGCGAAAAGCGTCATCGAGTGCGTGGCCGACATGTATGGCGAGCCGATCCTGTGGCCGTTCATGCACGCCACCGGTCCGATGCACCCGGTCGTCGCCGGCCTCGGCGTGCCGACGGTGCTGCCGGTGGGCGTCGGCCGTCCCGACAACCGGGTCCATGCGCCCAACGAGAACATCCATGCGGCGGACTACATCAACACCGTGCGTCTGATGTGCCGGGTGTGGGAGCGTTTCGGGGCCGGCTGATGGAAAAGCTCACCGACAAGCTGTTCACGGTCAAGTACAACGAGGACTCCGGCCACGCCCACATCGAGGTCGTCGACCAGGCCGTTTGCGCCACGAAGTGCAAGGGCAAGTACTGCAACCACTTCTGCCCGGCCGGCGTCTACGAGTGGAACGAGGAGCAGCAGAAGAACCTCGTCAGCTTCGGCAACTGCATCGAATGCGGCGCCTGCTCCATCGGCTGCCCGTTCGACAACATCACCTGTCAGACCCCTCGGGGCGGCTACGGGGCGCAGTTCAAGCACGGCTAGCGCCCCGGAGGAATACGGAGCCGCCCTCCCACACTTCCAATTGATGCAATGAGCGAGCACGACGTGGTCATCGTCGGAGGCGGCCCGGCCGGGCTGGCGGCCGGCCTGTACACGGCGCGCATGAACCTTCGCACCGTGGTGGTCGACCGGGGGCCGCTGGGCGGCCAGCTCCTGAACACCGAGCTCATCGAGGACTATCCAGGCATCGAGTCGATCCTGGGGTCCGAGCTGGCCGTCAAGATGGGCGACCACGCGCGCAAGTTTGGGATCGAGGTCCGAGACTTCGAGCCGGTCAAGGAGATCGACGTCGAGGGGACCACCAAGGTGGTGCGCCTCGAGTCGGGCGAGGAGCTTCGTGCTCCGGCGCTGATCATGGCCGCCGGCGGGCTGCCTCGATACCTCGAGGTGCCGGGCGAGAAGGAATACTGGGGTCGCGGTGTCAGCTATTGCGCCGTCTGCGACGGCGCCTTCTTCAAGGGCCAGGAGCTGGCCGTAGTCGGCGGCGGAGACGCCGCGGTCGAAGAAGGCGAGTTCCTCACCCGTTACGCGTCGAAGGTCTACATCGTCCACCGCCGCAGCGAGCTCCGCGCCCAGCCGATCCTGGTCGAACGCGCGCGCGCCAACCCGAAGATCGAGTTCATCTTTGACGCCCAGGTCAAGGAGATTGGGGGGGACGAAAAGGTCCACGTCTTGCGCTACGAGCAGCATGGGCAGCTCAAGGAGCTCGCAGTGGGCGGCGTGTTCATCTTCATCGGTTTCGTGCCTAACTCCGGCTTGTTCAAAGTGCACGTGAATCACGACGCGGGCGGCTACATCGTCACCGACAGCACGATGCAGACTTCGGTCGAGGGCATATGGGCCGTCGGTGACGTGCGGGCGCAGCTGACCAAGCAGATCGCGACGGCGGTGGGCGATGGCACCACGGCGGCCGTCGCGGCTTCCGCCTACGTGTCGTCGTTGAAGGACGCAGCCCGGGCCTAGACCGGATCGGGGCCGCTCGTGTTGGCTCGCGCCACCGATTGCGTTCGATCTTGCGAGGGAGAGGGTGAGACCGGCGCGCACCGGCTCGCGCCTGCGCCTGCGCCTCCGCTCAGGCCGCCCCTGGTCAAGCCGCCGGCGGTCACGCCACCAGGCGTCACTCATCCGGGTGCCGGTACGTCGGGCTCACAGTTGCTCCTGCCCGCCCTGCAGATCAACGTCGACCTTCCACTCGCCGGCGTGCCCGGCGCTCACGCGCTCACGCGCTCGGTGCCCCCTGGGCTTCAGGCCGGACTCGACGCCTGGCTCATCTTGGCGCTGGCGGCTTCGGCCCTCACGCTCCGGATCTACGTGGTGGTGAGGCTTACGCTCTCTGCGAGGAGATGGCGGACCAACCGTTCGGCGGTGTAGCGGTCGCGCTACTGCGTGACGTCGATCCAGACCAGGCCGGGAGGTAGGCTCAGCGGCTGGCCGTTGACGGTGAATGAAAGCGGGCCATGGCTGTCGGTGGACGCCCACGTCCCGGCGTAGTGCTGGCCCAGGTAGTACACGTCGATCGCGCCGTTGGTGTCGAGGTCGTAGTCATGGATGTAAGCACCGTGGCCGTCTCCGATGTCGAGCAGGGTCTCTCGCGTATGCAGGGTGACGACCATCGAGATGCGCAGAGGCTGCCGCAAGCCGACGTCCGAAAAGAGGTGGCCTTGCTCGCTTTTCTGGTAGGTGCCGGTCACCCGGTCGTACCTGTAGGTCGAGTAGTGCTCGGCGACGTTGAAGGTCGTTTCGGCTGCACCGCCTGAAACCGCCGGCCGTGCCTTCGGGATCGTGAACGCGGGGATGCTCGAGAAGTAGTTCTGCTCGGCGGCCAGGACCAGGGGGCCCTTGATCATCAGGTTGTCGGGGGCGTAGCGCGAGTTGGTGCGGAACTGGTAGCCGATGGTGTCGAAGAACTGTGGCGTGGGGTCCTGGGCGGCTTGCGCGCGAGTCGCCTGCGATTCACCGGACTGGAAGAGAAGCCCCTTGTAGTGACGGCCGAGCTTCAACGATATGAACCGGCTGGAGCGCATCGGCCCGATCAGGTCCGGGGCATTGTCATAGACCGCGGTGAGGCGGGTGATACCGCCCTCGGCGAGGTACTCGAACACGATGCCGGCGCCCTGCAGCCCGTTCTGGTCCCACGCGCCCTGGTCATTGGGGATCTGGATCAGGGCCGGGTACTTGAGCGCGGTCGTGTGCTCTGCGTCGTGATAGTAGATGCCGGTGTTCAACGCGAAAGCGCTGGGCACCAGGTGGCCCGATTGATCACGTCCGCCGGGGGCCATCGACAGCGTGATTGGGCCGGCCAGAATGCCTGCCGTCGAGAGGGTGGCGCTGCGATCGTCCGCGGCCCATTTCAGGCTTGCGATCTGCGTTCCGATCAAGACTTTGACCGTGATCGGCTCCATCTGGTCGTTGAAGGTCAGCGTCAACGTCGCCCCCGGGTCGATCTCGGCCCCGTCCGTCAGAGCAGTCCCGCCCGGGTCCGCCACCGAGGTGATTCGCGGCACGATGATGGTGGTGAAGCTCCACGTGGCCGGGGTCACGCGGTGATGGCCGATGTCGTAGATCGGCTTGATCGCCACCGTGTAGGCGGTCAGCTCCGCAAGTGGTTTCTTCGGCGTCCACGCGTAGTGCGTGTCGCCCGAAACCGCAGATATCGAGCCGGCGGTGGTGGGGGTGATTGAAAAAGCCTGTTGAACGGCGGCCACGGCGACTGACCGGCTGAAGTCGAGCACGATGCGGCTGTCGGTCGGGACGTCCTTCTGTCCGTTCTTGAAGTTGGTCGACACCGTGGTGGGGAGCGAGTTCTCGTAAGCGAGATACGCGCCGACGCTGACGAGGAGGACGAGCAAGGTCAACCCGACAGCGATCCAGCCTCGGCGTCCGAAACGGTTGCCGCGGCGTAGACCGCGCCTTGGTGGCGGGGCCTGCGGGTCCGACGGCTCGGTCTGTGGCAGCGACGTGGAAATCGACAACGGACCGCGAGGATTATCTCAAACAAGACCGGGGGCCGGCGGCTAGGGTTGCTCTCCGAGCCGGCGCAGCAGGGCGAATGTGTATAAGCCGGTGTTGTGCCCGCTTTCGAAAGCGACCTGCAACGCGTACTGGCCGACGAGCGTGACGTCATTGATTCTCAGCTCGTCGGCGCTGAGGCTCTTCACTCGTGAGAGACGGCCCGGCGCGCCGGCTTCGCCGCGACACTCGGCGCACGGACAGGCCCATCGCAGCTGCTCACCGGAATATTCAGTGTGACGGCCGTCCTCCCATGTGATGTCCATGACCTGGCGGGCGCGGTCGACATCGACTGATGTCGGAAAGGGATCGGGGTCTTGCAGCGTCGCGCCTAACGGACGTTGATGACAGGCAGCTGGCGGAAAGACTGGATCGACGTTCTGGCTGCGACCTGCGACGCGATGTGCACGAACGCCTTGGCGCCGGCGGACTCGGGACGAGAGATGACGACCGGGGTGCCTGAGTCAGCGTCCTCACGGATGCCTTCTTCCAGCGGGACGGCTCCGAGGAAGGGGACGCCGAGTCGCTTGGCCGCGTCTTCCGCTCCGCCGTGGCTGAAGATCTCGTGCCGGTGTCCGCAGCTGGGGCAGATGTACCAGCTCATGTTCTCGATGAGCCCGAGCGGAGTCACGTTGAGCTTCCGAAACATCTGCAGCGCCTTGATCGCGATGTCGGTCGCCACGTCCTGCGGCGTGCAGACGATGGCGACGCCGGTGATCGGGATGGCCTGCGCGAGGGTCAGCGACGCGTCACCCGTCCCGGGAGGCAGGTCGATCACCAGGTAGTCGAGGCGCCCCCAATCGACCTGGACCATCATTGCTTCGATCGCCTTGCCGACCATGGGGCCGCGATAGATGGTCGGCTGGTCGCCCGGGTAAATGTGGCCGAAAGACATGAGCTTGAGCCCGTGCGCCTCGATCGGACGCAGCATGCCGTTGATTTGCTCCGGCACCGATCGCGACCCGGTCATCGCCGGTACGGAAGGGCCATAGATGTCTGCGTCCAGCAGGCCCACCTCCGCGCCGCTGAGGCGCAGCGCCGCTGCGAGATTGACCGCCACCGTCGACTTGCCGACGCCGCCCTTACCCGACGCGACCGCGATGGTCTGCTTGACGCCGGGCAGGATCTCTGAAGGCTTGGGCCGCGAGAACGCAGGCCTCACGTTGGCGGTCATCCGGATGTCGACACCCGTCACGCCGGGAATCTCCCCGACCAGGTCCTGGGCTTGTGACTTGAAACGGTCCCGCACGGGGCACGCCGGGGTCGTGAGCTCGAACGTGAAGCTGACCTTGCCGGCCGGGCTGACCTCGAGTTCCTTGATCATGCCGAGGGCCACGACGTCGCGGCCGAGGTCGGGGTCCTGGATCTGCGCGAGCGCCGCGAGGACCTGTTGAGACGATGGGGCGGGCATCGCCAGGCATGTTACCGGGAGCCGGCAGGCGGCCGAGTTGCGAGCGTGCGGGTGCTGCGCCGCGGCCAAAGGACGCTCGCCGAGCTGGGCCCTCCCTCTTTTCGTGGCTTCCCTCCCCCGAAGCCTTCACGCCAAACCGGCACCGAAGTTAGCGCGCGGGCAGACCTTTGACAACCCTGCCTGTTAATTTTCTCGGCCATGAAGCAGGTCACCGCACAGAGCCCGAGCTCGGAGCTCCTCTCCTATTACGCCGGACCGGCCTCGGACGTCTATTTCCAGCGTGCCCGCGACACTCTCGCCGCCGCGGGCGTCGACGCCGTCGTCGCGATGGACTTCTTCTCGAGCCGCCCCGGAGTCCTCTGCGGCATCGCCGAGGCGCTTCGCCTGCTCGGTGCCGTGCTCGAGCAGGGGGACGAGGCCTGGGCGATCGCTGAAGGCGAGCCCATGACCGAGCGCGAGACCGTGCTGCGGGTGCGAGCGGCCTACTCGCGCGTCGGCGTCTACGAGACGGCCCTGCTCGGGATGTTGTCCAGCTGCTCGGGCTGGGCCACCGCGGCCCAGGAGATCGTCGGGGCGGCCGCCGGCAAGCGGGTCATCTCTTACGGCGCGCGCCATGTGCACCCGCTGATCGGACCCGTGATGGAGTACGCAGCCGTCGTCGGCGGCTGCGCCGGTTGCGCCACCCCGTTGGGCGCGCAGCTGGCTGGGCTGAAAGCGCCCTCGGGCACCATGCCACACGCCATGATCCTCGTCTTCGGCGACACCGTCCAGGCTGCTCGCGCCTTCGACGCACACATGCCCGACGACGTGCTGCGCATCGTGCTCGTCGACACCTTCAAGGACGAGGCGGAGGAATCGCTGCGGGTCGCCGAAGCGCTCGGCAAGCGGCTGCGCGGCGTCCGCCTCGACACTCCAAAGGAGCGCGGCCAGGTCACGGTCGACCTTGTGAAAGAGGTGCGCGCGAGGCTCGACCAGGCCGGCCACGAGCATGTCGGCATCTACGTCTCGGGCGGCCTTGACGCGCAGCGCATCCGCGACTTCGAGGCTGCGCGCGCCCCGATCGATTCATATGGCGTGGGGATGGCGATCAGCGCCGCCCCGCCGATCGCCTTCACCGCTGACATCAAGGAGATCGCCGGCAAGCCGATCGCCAAGCGAGGCCGCATCCCGGGCGCCGCCGCCAACCCTCGGCTCCGCCGCGTCTTCTAGCGGTCGAAGCCCCGGTGCCCCAGGTCGGCGGCCCCGCCGCCCTCGCCGCTCACCAGGCGGCATGCCTCGCGTGCACGGTTTGCGCAGACGCCGGCATCGTCGCCGAGGCCAATCCCACGTTCTCGGGCTCGTGGGGCGCGCCGTTCTTCCTGGTCGGACAGGCGCCCGGCCCCGTGGAGCGAGCATCACGGCGGCCGTTTTCCGGTCGCGCCGGCAAAGAGCTCGACCGCTGGATGCTGCGAGCCGGCTTTGCCAGTGCCGAAGAATTCCGTCGCCTGACCTATATCGCTTCACTGATGCGGTGCTTCCCGGGTCGCAACCGGTCCGGGACCGGCGACCTCCGCCCGCCTCCCGCCGGAATCGCCAACTGCGCGCACTGGCTCGATGCCGAGCTCGACCTCCTCAAGCCCAAAGCGGTCATCCTCGTCGGCCAGATGGCGATCGAGCGATTCTTGGGCCCGGGCCGGCTCGAAGACCGGGTCGGCGAGCGGTTTGGGCGAAGGCCGGCACTGGTTCCGCTGCCGCACCCTTCAGGGCAGAGCCGCTGGCTGAACGACCACGGCAACCGTGCTCGCCTCGATTCGGCGCTGGGCTTGATCGGCGAGCTCCGATCGACTCTTGCGCCTGGCCCAGCAAGCGCGTGAAATGGCGAAGTCGGGCAGCATTGAGCCCGCCGAACGCATGATGAGGAGGGAGACGTGAAGTACGTGTTGGTCTACTACGGGGGCAGCATGCCGGAGAGCCCGGCTGCCCAGGCGCGCGTGATGAAGCAGTGGACGTCATGGTTCACGAAGCTCGGCTCTGCCGTGGTTGACGGCGGCAACCCGTTCTCGGGCGCGGTCAACAAGGTGAGACCCGACGGAAGCGTCGCGAAGGGGCCGGTCGGCCAGCGCGCGAGCGGCTACAGCATCATCGAGGCGCCTTCGCTCGAGGCTGCGACGAAAATGGCCAAGGGCTGCCCGGTGATCAGGGGCGGAGCCCAGGTCGCCGTCTACGAAACGTTCAACGCGATGTGACGCTTGCCGTTTTTTTTCGCGAGACGTGAAGGAGGGCGCGCTGTAATCGAGGGTGGCGACGCGCAGCACCTTGCGCGCTCGCTGCGGGCGCGAGTGGGGGAGGAGGTCGACGTCATCGATCCTGCCGGATTCAAGCTGAGGGTGCGGCTCGACGCCGTGTCCACCGAGCGGGTGACCGGGATCATCGTCGACGAGCAGCCGCACCGGCCCGAACCCACGGCAAAGGTCACGATCGCAATCGCCAACCTGCCGGCCCCGGCCCTCGAGCTCGTGCTGTCACGCTGCACTGAGGCCGGCGCCCACGCGTTCTATGTGTTCCAGGCCGACCGCAGCGTGGCGCGTGGTTCCAAGCCTGAGCGGTGGATGACGATCTGCCGCGAAGCGGCGATGCTGGCCGGCCGGCTCCGCGTCCCCGAGGTGACCCGCGCCGCGTCGCTCGATGCGGTGCTGGCGCGAGCGACGGATCCCGTGATGCTCGTCCGCGGGGCTGAGAGTCCGCTGTCGTCGGTGGCCGAGCCCCGCGACCTGACGCTCCTGGTGGGGCCCGAGGGCGGCTGGAGCGACCGCGAGCTCGCCCTGGTCGGGCGCAAGGCAGACCTCGGGCCACGCAACCTGCGCGCGGACACCGCCGCCCTCGTCGCGCTTGCGATCGCGCTCGCGAGCCGTTGAGATCAGCGCTTCAGAGCGCGATACGTCTCGACCTCGCCCGCGATCGCGATCATCGAAGCCACGCCGAAAGTGACCGCCGCCAGCACGATCACCCCCGCCCCAAGGGGGATGAAGACCGCCGTCAGCCCGATCCCAGCGCAGAGCATCCCGACCGACAAAACCAGGACCGCGTAGGTCTTGAAGCCGCGCGGCGTGGCCGCGTAGCCGGGCGCCAGCTCCCCGAGCGACCTCGAGGTCACGCGGCGCACGACGTAGCCGCCGGCTCCGAAAAGGTTGAGCAGCAAAACGGTGCCCGCCAGCGCAAGGAGCACGCCGAGCGAGAGGACGGCACCCACGTCCGCAATTCTCGCCCTCTCTAGGATTTGAGCGTGCCCACCGTCCAGGCCCAGGTTCGGAACTTCTGCATCATCGCCCACATCGACCACGGCAAGTCGACCCTGGCCGACAGGCTGCTCGAGTACACGGGCTCGATCAGCCAGCGCGACATGCAGGACCAGGTCCTCGACACGATGGACCTCGAGCGCGAGCGAGGCATCACCATCAAGCTCCAGGCGGTTCGCATGACGTATCCCGCCCACGACGGGCGGTCGTATGAGCTCAACCTGATCGACACGCCGGGGCACGTGGACTTCGCTTACGAGGTCTCGCGCTCGCTCGCCGCGTGCGAAGGCGCGATCCTCGTGGTCGACGCGGCTCAGGGCATCGAGGCGCAGACGCTGGCCAACCTTTACCAGGCGGTCGAGGCCGGCCTCACCCTGGTGCCGGTCGTCAACAAGATCGACCTCGATGCGGCCCAGCCGGAGATGGTCGCCGAGGAGATCTCGGACGTCACCGGCATCCCCCGCGACCAGGTCATCTTCGCGTCCGCCAAGCAAGGCATCGGCACCGAGGAGATCCTCGAGGCAATCGTGGCGCGCGTGCCGCACCCCCGCGGCGATGCGACCAAGCCGCTCCGCGCGCTCATCTTCGACTCGCACTACGACATATACCGCGGCGTCATCACATATGTACGCGTGGTGGACGGCGAGATCATCCCCGGCAGCAAGATCCGGATGATGAACACGGCCAAGGTCCACGAGGTCGACGAGGTCGGTTGGTTCGCCCCGAGGCCCAGGCCTGCCGAAAAGCTGACGGCGGGCGAGGTCGGCTACGTGATCGCCGCGATCAAGAACGTGGTCGACGCACGTGTCGGCGACACGATCACATCGCTGGAGCACGGCGCGACCACCCCGCTGCCGGGTTACCGCCAGGTCAAACCGATGGTCTTCGCCGGCCTGTTCCCGACCGAATCGGACCAGTTCTCCGACCTGAAGGAGGCACTCGAGAAGCTCCAGCTGAACGACGCCGCACTCTCGTACGAGCCCGAGAACTCCGCGGCGCTGGGCTTCGGCTTCCGCTGCGGGTTCCTCGGCCTGCTCCATCTCGAGATCGTCCAGGAGCGGCTGGAGCGCGAGTTCCAGCTGGACCTCATCACCACGGCGCCGACCGTCGAGTACCAGGTGAAGCTGAGGCGGGGCGAGGTGATCGCGGTCGACAACCCCGCGCTGCTGCCCGACCCCACGTTGGTCGAATCAATCTCAGAGCCCTTCGTCAAGCTCTCGATCATCGTCCCGTCGGGATTTGTCGGTCCGATGATGGAGCTGTGCCAGGAGCGGCGCGGGATGTTCAAGCACCTCGAGCACCGGCCGGGCGACCGCGTCGTGCTCGAGTATGAGATCCCGCTGGGCGAGATCATCCACGACTTCTACGACCAGCTGAAGTCGCGATCCAAGGGCTACGCATCGATGGACTACGAGATGATCGGGTTTCGCGAAGGCGAGCTCGTCAAGCTCGACGTGCTGGTCGCCGGGGAGCCCGTCGACGCTCTCTCGCTAATCACCCATCGCAGCAAGGCGCAGAGCCAGGGCCGCCGTCTGGTCGAGAAGCTGCGCACGATCATCCCTCGCCAGCTCTACGAGGTGCCCCTGCAGGCGGCGATCGGAGGTAAAGTCGTCGCTCGCGAGACCATCTCGGCGATGAGAAAGGACGTGCTTGCCAAGTGCTACGGCGGGGACATCACCCGCAAGCGCAAGCTCCTGGAAAAACAGAAGGAAGGGAAGAGACGCATGAAGCGCGTCGGCTCGATCGAGATCCCACAAGAGGCTTTCATGGCGGTGCTGAAGCTTGATTAAGGCGATGCGAGCGCTCGCCCTGGTCATCGCGATCGCGCTTTTCGCGGCCGCCTGCGCACGCTCGTCGAGCAGTGGCGCCAATGCCTCGCCGATCGATCTCTATGCGGCCGAGCCGAGCCAGGCCGACGTCCAGTCGCTGCTTGGCGAGTCCAACTGGTGGCCGGGGCCGCCGTCCTATGGGGTGCGGCCCCTCGACTCCGCCTCGATGCCGTTCCAGGAGCGCTTCCACGTCGTCCAGCGCTTCTCCCATATCGGCACGGCGGAGACCCTGGACGTGGAGTTCACGCTGTGGAACTCGACGGCGACGGCGACCACGCAGATGACCAACTTCCAGTCGGCCTTCGGCACGTCGGCATCGGGCCCGAAGGTGGGGGACCAGGTCCTCTATTACGGCTCGCAGACGTCGACAGCGGCGCCGTTCGAGAGCGCCACCTTCGTCCGGGTCGGGCAGATCGTGACCACGATCAGCCTGAACCGCAAGGACGCATTCCCGAGCACCAGCCAGCTGGGCAAGGTCGCGACCAAGATCGTTTCCCGACTGAAGGACGTCCTCGCCGGCAAGATCAAAACCAGCCCGCCCCCGAGCTCGGACAGCACCCTGCTCCCTCCGGCGGGACCCGATATGACGTTCCTCGGCTCGGCCAGGCTGCCGGTCGAGGCGGTCGTGGTGATGCTCGGCTTTGCGTCGCCGGAAGTTTTGGCCGGAATCCTGCACGGGGACGGCGTGGACACCATGGTGTTCGGCGACTACGTGCTGGACGCTGACACGCACATGGAGATGAGGGCGGGCTTGCTCGACTTCAGCACGACCCAGGAGGCGGACGACTGGATCACCGCGCTGCGGGGCACGGCCAGCGTGGACGCCAACGGCCTGTCGACGTTCTATGACGACGGCAGCGGACAGTACTTCAGCGTGTTCAGCGCCGGCACGAAGGGGGCGATGCTGGTCTGCCGTTCGACGTCGGACCTTGAGGCGGCGTCGCGCTCGTGCGAGGCGCCACTGTCGCGCGTCGGCCCTGCCTGGCAGCTGAGCCTGCAGGGAGGCTAGGGCTACTAGGGCGCGGTCCCCAAGCGGGCCTGGTTCGCGGTCTCCTGGAACCAGCGCCACTGGTTGGTGAGGCCTTCGCGAAGCGACACGCGCGGTTCCCATCCCAGCTTCTCACGCGCCAGGTTGATCGACGCCCCTGTGTGCCGAGGGTCTCCCGCCGCGGCTGGGAGGTTGTGGCGGTAGACCTTGATCCCGCTGATGTCTTCTAGAGTCGCCAGCACGCGATTGATGGTGACGCGGCTCCCGCCGCCGAGGTTGAACACAAAGCCGACAGCGTCGGCGGTCGCCGCCTTCACGGTCCCGTCGACTGCGTCCGACACGTATGTGAACTCGCGCGTCTGCTCGCCGTCACCGAACACCTCGATCTCCTTGCCGTCTGACAGCGCTTGCATGAACCGCGCGAGCGCCATGTCGGGTCGCTGCCGAGGACCGTACACCGTGAAGTAGCGCAGCGAAACGGCCGGCACGCCGAAGTTGCGCATGTACACGTGCACGAGGTGCTCGGCCGCGAGCTTGGTCATCCCGTACGGCGACAGCGGGCGCGGGAGCGCCGTCTCCTTGGTGGGAAACATCTCCGCGTCGCCGTACACGGATGAGCTGCCGGCGTAGACCAGCCGCTGCACGGGGTTTACTCGAACGTACTCGAGGAGGCGCTGCGTCGCCAGGATGTTGTCGTGGACGTAGCGGTCGAAATCGCTGCCCCAGCTCGGCCGGACGGCGGGCTGGCCCGCGAGGTGGAACACGACCTGCGACCCGGCCATCGCGCCCCGCAGGTCGTCCTCGACCAGGTCCAGCTCGTGGAAGCTGAAGCACGGGTTGGCCCGTGACCGTTCGAGGTTCTGCTCTTTGCGTGAGCGCGCGTAGTAATCGCTGAAGCAGTCGATGCCGACCACCTCGTGGCCGTCGGCCAGCAATCGCTCGCACAGGTGCGATCCGATAAAACCGGCGGCGCCGGTCACGACGACCCTCGACGATTGCTCTAGCACTGCGGACAAGAGTGACCCTTAGCGACGGCGGTTTGCAACCGGCCCCTATCCTGAAACGCCATGAGGCGGTTCGAGTCGTGGCTGGCGGAATCGGAGGTCGGGATCGAGGTGCGACAGTTCCCGCAGGGCACCCGCACGGCCGCGGATGCGGCTCGCGCTGTGGGCTGCGACGTCGCGCAGATCGTCAAGTCGCTGGTCTTCCTGGCGGCCGGGCAGCCCGTGGTGGCGCTCGTCAGCGGCGCCAACCGTCTCGACGAGCAACGTCTCGGCGCGATCGCCGGCGAGCCCGTGCTGAAGGCCGACGCTGAGAGGGCGCGGGCGGCGACCGGCTACGCGATCGGGGGAGTGCCGCCCTTCGGCCACGCCACCGAGGTCCGCGTCTTCATGGACCGAGACCTCTTGCGACATCGCGTGGTGTGGGCGGCCGCCGGCCGCCCAGACTCTGTCTTCGAGATCAACCCGGAGCGGCTGAGCGAGCTGAGCAGCGCCACCGTAGCCGACCTGAAAGTCCCTTGAGCAGCCTTCTCATCTTCTGTCGCGGTTGCGGCAAGCAGGTGCCGAGCTCGCAGGTGCGTGACGGCCTTTGTCTCGATTGCCAGGTCAAGCGCTCGGTCGCCGACCTGCGCGAGGAGCACGCGCGCCTGTGGCGCAAGCGCGAGCGGTACCGCAGCCGCAACGCAAACGCCGAGCAGATCGGGCGGCAGATCGGGCGGGTCGAGGACCGCATGGCGCAGCGGATCAAGGAGCTGGTGTCGAACGAGCGAGACGCGGTCGATCACCTGCGGCGGGAGCTCGAGTCCGCGCGCGGGCAGCGATACACCATCAAGGGCGTTTGATGAGACCGTTCACGCACCTGTACATCCACATCCCGTTCTGCAAGCACAAGTGCGGTTATTGCGACTTCAACGCCTACGCACGCATGGACCGACTGATGCCCGACTACATCGACGCGCTCGAGCGTGAGCTGGCCGGCGCGCTCGAGCAGCATCCGTTCGGCGAGCTGGAGACCGTCTACTTCGGAGGCGGCACTCCGAGTCTTTTGCCACCGGCGTTGATGACGCGCCTTCTCGCTTTCATCCGCGCCAACTTCAAGGTGGCGGGCGGGGCGGAGGTGACTCTCGAGGCCAACCCGGCCAGCACCGACGAGGCGCGCATCGCGGCCTGGCTCGAATCCGGGGTCAACCGCCTGAGCCTCGGCGTGCAGGGGTTCGATCCCCGCGCCCTGGCGGTGCTCGAGCGCAAGACCGACGGCGCTCAGGCAGCGGGCGCTTTCAAGCTCGCTCGCGACATGGGGGTCTCGAACATCAGCGTCGACCTCATCTACGCGGTGCCGTTCCAGGATCGCGACACCTGGCTCGACACTCTGCGACGGGCGATCGCGCTCGGCCCCGACCACGTGTCGACGTACTGCCTGTCCTTCGAGGAGGGGACGCTGCTTTTCCGCCGCCGCGCCGAAGGCCGGCTGCCGGAGGTCGACCCGGATCTCCAGTGGGACCAGCTGGACGTGGCCTGCGCCGAGCTCGAGTCGGCCGGCTTCCAGCGCTATGAGGTCTCCAACTGGTCGAGACCCGGCTTCGAGTCGCGCCACAATCGCGCGTACTGGCGCTGCCGTCCTGTGTACGGCGCCGGCGCGGGTGCGCACTCGTATGCCACCGACGGGGTCCGCGCCTGGCGCTGGTGGAACGTCGCTCGCCCCCGCGAATACATCGCGATGGCGCGTGCACCGCGGGCGGAGGGCGAGGAGCTCCCGGCGCACCAGGCCGCTGCGGAGTCGCTGATGCTCGGGCTGCGCACGGTCGAGGGCATGGCTGCGCCCGAGGGGTTCGACGACGAGCTGACGCGCCTCAGCGTGGCGGGCCTGGTCCTGCGGACCGGCGGGCGGGTCGTCCCAACCCGGCGCGGCCTGGACCTGCACAACCAGATCGCGCTCGCGGTACTGTAACTAGCACTCTGGCTCCCGGAGTGCTGAAAAAGAGATGGAAAACAGGAAGCAGGCGATCCTCAGGGCGGTGGTGCACGAGTTCACGAGCAGCGCGGTGCCGGTCGGCTCCCAGGCGTTGCAGAGCCGCTACTTCGTCAGCCTGTCGTCGGCCACGATTCGCAGCGAGCTGGCCGAGCTGGCCGACCAGGGATACCTGAGCCAGCCTCACACCTCCGCCGGCCGTGTCCCCACGGATTCCGGCTACCGCTACTTCGTCGATTTCCTGATGGACGTGGAGAAGATCCCCGACCGTGTGGGCGCCTTCATCAAAGAAGAACTGCGCAACGCGCCGGCCGACGTCCAGGGGATGGTCGAGAAGGTGGCCATGACCGCGGCCGCTGTGACGCAGAACGCCTCGGTCGCGAGCGCGCCGCAGGGCGCCCAGGCGCGCGTGAAGCATGTCGATCTCGTGTCGCTGGAGCCTACCGAGGTTCTTCTCATCCTCCTGCTCGAGGGCAACCTCCTGCGCCAGCAGGTGGTCACCGTCGCGGAGCCCGCAAGCCAGGCCCAGCTGACCAGGCTCGCGGCGCGCCTCAACGGCTCGCTCGCCGGACGGGGAAGCGAGGAGGTCCGGCGCCATTACGATGCTGCCGCCCTCGGCCTTGAGAAGGAGCTCCTGGGCCGGGTCGTTGCGGTCCTCGACATCTACGAGAAGGGCTCTGAGGGCCTGGTCGTCCACGACGGCGTCCGCAACCTGGTGCGCCAGCCGGAGTTCGCCGAGTCCTCACGCCTGCAGCAGGTGCTCGAGGTCCTCGAGGAGACGCGCTACCTGACGTTGCTGCTCAGGCAGCTGATCGGCGAGTCCGACCTCCAGATCGTCATCGGCTCCGAGAACGCCTCTAGCCAGCTCCAAGGATGCGCCGTCGTGCTCACCACCTACGGACCTTCGAACCGGCTGAAAGGCGTGCTCGGCGTGATCGGTCCGACCCGCATGGCTTACAGCCAGACCGTGGCCCGCCTGCAGGCCGTGGCCCTGGCCGCGAGCGGTCGCATGGCCGAGCTGGGAGTTTGAGCGAGAGCCGGTTCGAGGTATCTAGTCCGAGATGACCACCCGCAAACATCCGCACGACCCCCAGGAGCCGTTCGAGTCCGAGCGTCACCGCAAGACGGCCGATCCTTCGCCGCCCGAGGGCGGCTCCTTGATGGCCGCCAAGATCGCCGAGCTCGAGTCGGCGCTGGCCGAGGCCAAGGATCGCCACCTGCGACTGGCCGCCGATTTCGACAACTACAAGAAGCGAGCGCGCCAGGAGCAGGTCGAGACCATCCAGCACGCTTCGGCCGAGCTGATCGGGCGGCTGCTGCCTGGCCTGGACGCCCTCCACAATGCGCTCGAGACCAAGCCGGACGATGTCGACGAGGCTTGGACCAAGGGCATCGAGCTCTCGGTTCGCAAGCTGGAGGAGGCGCTCGGCGCGCACGGGCTCGAAGCGATCGAGTCGGTCGGCACGCACTTCGACCCCAAGCTGCACGAGGCGATCGGGCACGAGGAGTCGACCAAGCATCCCGAGGACACGGTGGTGTCGGAGCTGCGACGCGGTTACCGCATCCGCGACCGTGTGGTGCGGCCGGCGCTCGTCAGGGTCGCCAGGCCGCCGTCGCTTCCGTCTCCGGACGGCGATTCAAACGACGAATAGGTAGTGGCGGTCAAGCGCGACTACTACGAGGTGCTCGGCGTGGGCCGCCAGGCCTCGCCGGACGAGCTCAAGCGCGCTTTTCGAAAGATCGCCATGGACTCGCATCCCGACCGGAACCCCGACGACGCCGCGGCGCACGCGCGGTTCGTCGAGGCCAGCGAGGCGTACGGCGTCCTTTCCGACCCCGGACGGCGGCGCACTTACGACATGTTCGGCCACGCGGCCGTGGAATCCGGCGGCGGTCCAGCCGTCGATTTCACCGACATGCCGTTCGGCGACATCTTCGACACCTTTTTCGGCGGCGGCCGCTCGCGACGGGAGCGCTCGAATCGCGGCGACGACCTTCGCTACGACCTGACGATCACTTTCGAAGAGGCTTTCAGCGGCGTCGAAAAGCAGGTCGAAATTGCCCGCCTCGCCACCTGCGAGCGGTGCTCGGGCAACGGCGCGGAGCCGGGCAGCGGGGCCGAGACCTGTCCGGGGTGCCGCGGGTCCGGCCAGGTCCGGCGCGCCGCGCAGTCGATCTTCGGTTCCGTCGTCACCACCGCCACGTGTCCGACCTGCGCCGGCGCCGGCCGCATCCTGCTCAACCCCTGCGCGCAATGCCGCGGCCAGGGACGGGTCGAGACGCCGAAGCGGCTCACGGTGAGGATCCCCGCCGGCGTCGACACCGGCTCGCAGATCCGCCTGAACGGCGAGGGCGAAGCGGGGGTTCGCGGCGGCCCGGCGGGCGACCTGTACGTGGTGCTGCGGGTCAAGTCGCATGCGAATCTGGCCCGGCACGACCAGGACGTCGTCTACGAGCTGCGGGTCAACATGATGCAGGCGGCGCTCGGCGACCGGATCGAGATCCCGACCCTCGAGGGCCCGGTGGAGATTGCAATCCCTGCCGGCACCCAGCACGGCCAGTCCTTCCGCCTGCAGGGCCGGGGGATGCCGGACGTGCGCGGTGGCCGCCGCGGCGACCAGTACGTGGTCGTCCAGGTCGTCATCCCCAAGGACTTCAACGCGGAGCAGAAGGCGCTGCTGCGCAAGGTGGGTGGGCTGACCGGCAAGCCGGAGAAGGTCTCCAAGGGCTTTTTCGAGAAGCTTCGCGACGCCATCAGCTTGGACTGATCAAAACTCGCTGACGGCAACTTAGACTTCGCATCGCAAATTCGTGCGTTCTGAAAGCGTGAGAGGAGGGTGGCCCCGAGCTGTCGTGATGACGGCTGTCGTCGTGTTGCTCGGCGGGTGCGCGCTCCCCAACTGCTCCCCGAAGCTGACCACCTCAGCGACCACGCCCACGCCGTCACCATCGCCGACGCCGACCGCTCCGCTGCAGGCTTCGACTGCGCCATTTCACGCCGGCGAGGTCGGCGTCACCTACGCGCCGGTAGTGCTGGCCGCGACCGGCGGCGTGCAGCCGTACACCTGGACCATCACGACTGGCGCGCTGCCGGACGGCCTGACCCTGGGCTCGGACGGCTCGGTCTCGGGCACGCCGACCAGGGCAGGCGGCTTCTCGTTCACGGTCCAGCTGGCAGACGCGGGCGGAAGCGCCACCGCGCTGCCCGGCACGATCGCGATCGCCGCCGCCCCCGCCGCGAGCCTGGTCAGCGGCTGCGCGCGCTACTGCTCGGTCGAGGTCGGCTGCGTGGACGTGTGCGGCAACTTCGGCACGCTGACGGGGGGCACGGCGCCGTTCACTTATGCGGTGCAGCCGGGCGGCCTCGTCCCGGTCGGCACCCACCTGAACCATCTCTCCTTAGCCGGGACGTTCACCCAGCGGGCGCAGTTCTGGCAGTTCACCGTGCTGGTGACGGACGCGCTCGGCCAGACGACCAGCATCACGCCGACCTTCTACGTGTTCCCGCACATCTCGCTGGCGAGCGGCAGCTGCGAGGCCATCTTCACGGCGTGTACGTTGCAGCTCGCATTTTCCGGAGGCACCCCCGGAGGAACGCCAACCGTAAAGCTCACCGCTGTGAGTACCAACCCAAACAAGGGCTGTTGGGATCCTGCTGCCACGACGCCTCCGTCCGGATACACATTGTCTGTTGGCGGAGGCCATGTCAGCGTTTTTGTGCCGCGACCAGGCAATGGATACGCAGCCATCTGGACCTTGGTTCTTACGGATCAGAGCGTTTGCGCGCTATCCACCTACTGTGCTTCTCCAGGTGCCACCGCGACCATCGGCATCGAGTGCACATAGGGAAAACCAACCTTGAAGGCATAACTTGGCGGCATCTGGGGTAGTTATTAAGTTCGGTGGCTTTGATGAGCTGCCGCATATTAAGAAGGAAGACGTGGCAAAGACGATCGATCTCGAACTGACAAGGGCCGAAGTGGAGGTCATGGAGCTGGAAGCCCGGCTCCGTGTGGTCCCCATGAACGACACCCAGCTCTCGGACGCGCTGAAGACCGCCCTGGTGGCGAAGAAAGAGCGCCTGGCCAGGCTCCGGACGCTGCACGCCGCCGCGGGGCGGGTCAAGACCAGCGACACGGACGGCGACGCCAACCCGCTTCACGCCGGCCGAAGGCCGCCCCTGAAACGCACGGTCCCGCAGCGCCCGCAGGCCAAAACCAGCAAGTAGCCGCCCCCGGCGCCTGTACCAGGCGCAAGGCGCCCGCGCACCGAATCGCGGGCTCGAACGTTATGGTTGGTCGAGTTGGCTAACCAACAAAGAGCGTCCGGGGCCCTGGGCGTAGACCCACTCTTCGGGTCGGCCTGGGCTGCGGCGGGAATCCCGCGTCGCATGCGTTCCTGGAGCCTGACCGCGATCAACGGGACGGCCGCCCTCGCCATCATCGCCGCCGTCGCCTACCGCCTGGCCCAGGCTCACGCCCCGGCGAGCGTTCTGCGCGACGAGCTGGCACTGGTCGCGGCCGGGCTCGTCCTGGCCGCCCTCGCGGTGGCGTTCCGAGCGTCCACGTCCGCCCACCGGCTGGCAGTCCAGGTCGGCTTGATGATCGCCTCCGCGGCGCTGGCCGATCTCGTGCTGGGAGTCGCGGGTCGCTCCTTGGGGAATGATCTACCGCCTTTTGCCGCGGTCAGCTTCGCAGCGATCCTGCTGCACTTTGACCTGGGCCTTCATTCGCGGCAGTTCGGCTACGTTTTCGCAGTCGCCGTGGTGGCGCTCGGCACGTTGTGGCTATATGCCGCGACCGAGCTCATGGTCTCGATCGGCACGATCGCGATCTGGACGCTGGTGCTGCTCGGGCTGGGCCTGCTCGCATACCTCACGAGCCGGGCGGTCGAGCGGGACCTCAGCATCCACGTGGAGCACCAGGCCTCCATGCTCGCGGCGCTGAGCGAGCTGGGCGAGGGTCTCCTGCTCACCGAGAACGGCAAGTTCGTCGCGGGCAACGAGGCGTACCTCGACCTCACCGGATATTCGCGCCAGGAGCTCGCCGGCTTTCCGACCCTCATCGATCTTGCCGCCCCCGAGGAGCGCGAGGAGCTCGCGGCGAACCTCGCGGGCAGGCTCGCCGGCACCGACGCCCCCCTCCGCTACAGCTCGACGATGATGGCCAAGGGTGGCCGCCGAGTGGCCGTCGAGGTCGCCATCCACCGCTTGACCGCGACCGGAAGCGAAGTCCTCCTGACGCTCGTGAACGACGTGACGGAGCGCACCCGGGCCGAGACTGCGGAGCGCGAGACCGAGACGCGGTTCCGCACCCTCTTCGAGCAGGCGCAGGCGGGCATGGCCTTCACAGGCCTGGACGGCCACATCACGACCGTCAATCCGGCGTTCTGCGAGCTCGTCGGCTACGACGAGACCGAGCTGCGAAGCCTCTCCCTGCCGGACATCACGCACCCTGACGACTCCCTCACCCTGGAGGACGCGATGCGACGGATGCTCGCGGGCGAGGAGGAGGGTGTTCACTTCGAGAAGCGGTACACGCGCAAGGACGGCGACGCCGTATGGGTCGACCTGACGATGCGCCTGGTGCGAGGTTCCGACCGCAAGCCCCTGTATTTCCAGACCGTGGCAGTCAACATTCGCGACCGCAAGCGTGCCGAGGTCCTTCAGGCCGCGCGGTTTGCCATCACCCAGGCCCTCGTCACCTCGCCCGGGTGGGACAAGGCGGCGCCGGGGGTGCTCGAGGGCCTGTGCCGGACGCTTGACTGGGAGCTCGCCGAGTACTGGGAGGTCGACCCCGAGCGCGAGGCGATGCACTTCGGCGCCTCCTGGAAACGGCCGGGACGGGACACGTCCACCTACGAAGGGACCGCTGCGCAGGTGAGCTACCGGCGTGGGGAGGGGCTGGCCGGCCGGGTGTGGGAGGCCGGCGCTCCGGTCGCCATGCCCGACCTGGCAGGCGACAGCTCGCAGCGCTCAGCGGCCGCGCTCGCCGCGGGGCTGCATGGCATCGTCGGGTTCCCAGTCCGCAGCGGCAGGCGCGTGGTCGGGATGATCTCCTTGCACAGCTGGGCGCCGCGTGAACTGGACGAGGGGCTGGTCGCCGTGATGAACGACGTGGGCTCGCAGATCGGCGAGTTCGTCGAGCGCAAGCGCGCCGAGGTCGCACTTCAGGAGAGCGAAAAGCGCATGAGGTCGGTCCTGGACAACGTTTCCGACGGGCTCGCCACGGTCGACAGCTCAGGCGTCATCGAGTCGGCCAACCCCGCGGTCATGAAGCTGTTCGGCTACGACGAGGATGAGCTGGTCGCCCAGCACACCGACATTCTCATCGCCACCACCCACAGGAGCGCGTTCGACAACTACCTCCAGCGCCGCCTCAAGCTCGACATACCTGTCAGCGGCGCCCACGAGACCATGGGCAAGCGCAAGAACGGCAGCCTGTTCCCGCTCGAGTTCGTGGTCAGCTCGATGCAGGTCGGCTCGCGACACATGTTCATCGCCACGCTGCGCGACATCTCGGAGCGCAAGGCGCACACCGACGCCCTCGAGTATCAGGCTCTGCACGACGCGCTGACCGGGCTGCCCAACCGAAGCCTGTTCGGCGACCGCTTGCGACAGGCCCTGCTCGCCTCGCGCCGGAACCAGAAGATGTTCGGCGTACTGCTCCTGGACCTCGACCGGTTCAAGGACATCAACGACGCGCTCGGCCACGACCGCGGCGACAGCCTGCTGCAGGAGGTGACTGCGCGCCTGCGCGGCGTACTGCGCGCCACTGACACCATCGCCCGGCTGGGCGGCGACGAGTTCGCGGTGCTGACCATCGACGCGCGGCACCCCGACGACGTGGTGATGACGGCGAAGAAGATCCTCGCCTCGCTCGAGGGTCCTTTTGCCATCGCCGACCAGATGGTCGAGACCGGCGCGTCGATCGGCATCGCGATGTACCCGGTACACGGCGACGATCCCAGCACGCTGTTGCGACGGGCAGACGTCGCGATGTACGTGGCCAAACGCGCGGGTGGCGGCCACGCGGTCTACGCGCCGGAGCAGGAGGCGCAGACCCTGCGCCGTTCGGGCCTGGCCGGTGAGCTCCGCCGGTCGATCCCACAAGGCGAGCTTGTCCTCCACTACCAGCCGCAGGTCACGCTCGCCACCGGCGCCATCCACTCGGTCGAGGCCCTCGTGCGCTGGAACCATCCGCGCGAGGGGCTGATGCCGCCGGACCGGTTCATCTCGATGGCGGAGGAGACGGGGATCATCCATCCGCTGACCGCATGGGTGATCGACTCGGCCCTGACCCAGATGTGCAAATGGCTGGAGGCCGGCCTCGACGTGTCCGTGTCACTCAACGTGTCGCCGCGCAACATCGACGATCACTCCCTTGAGGAGATGGTCGCCCGCGCTCTCGGCAACTTCAAGGTCGAGCCCCAGCGGCTGACGCTCGAGATCACCGAAG
The DNA here is from genome assembly GCA_035531515.1 of Candidatus Dormiibacterota bacterium. Classification (GTDB taxonomy): domain Bacteria; phylum Chloroflexota; class Dormibacteria; order Dormibacterales; family Dormibacteraceae; genus DATKSS01. The sequence continues at coordinate 60,303 of DATKSS010000073.1, forward strand.
GTGTGGCGATGGCAGCGGCCGCGGCGAAGGCCCTCCACCGCCTGAACGAGATGGGCGTGCGGCTGGCCCTGGACGACTTCGGGACGGGTTACTCGTCGCTGCTCTACCTCATGCGACTGCCGGTTAACGAGATCAAGATCGACCGCTCGTTCGTGTCGGCGCTGGCGTCCGACCCCGACTCCGGCGCCATCGTCCGATCCGCCGTCGGCCTCGGCCACAACCTGGGATTGCGAGTCGTCGCCGAAGGCCTTCAGGACCGGATGGCCGAAGCGGTGCTCGTGGAGGCCGGGTGCGACGCGGCGCAGGGGTTCCTCGTCGGGCGGCCGGTTGCCGAACCTGAGATCACCGCACTGTTGCTCGCCCATTCGGGGCTGGCCAAGCAGCTCGATTGACCGCCCGCGCCAGCGCCGGATGAAGGCGCTCGTCCTCGGTGCCGCCGGGCAGCTCGGCACGGAGCTCGTCCGACTCTTGGGCGAGGAGGCCGCCGTGACCCACCGCCAGGTGTCGATCACGGACGCGCAGGCGGTTGACGCGCTGGTGGAGTGGCGACGTCCAGACGTCGTGTTGAACTGCGCCGCCTACAACGCCGTCGACCGCGCCGAGACCGAGGTCGACCTGGCGCACGCGGTCAACGCGACCGGCGCCGCCAACATCGCCATGGCGTGTGCCCGCCACGGCTCGCGTTTCATCCATTTCTCGACCAACTTCGTGTTCGACGGCCGCCTCGACCGGCCGTACGTCGAGTCCGACACACCTGGCCCGCTCGGCGCTTACGCCCGCTCCAAGCTGGACGGGGAACGCAGGGTGCTCGAGGCCATGCCGGCGGCGCTCGTGATCCGGACCGCAGGCGTGTTCGGGGGCGACGGGGGGCAGAGCTTTCCCGAGAAGATCGCCCAGCGTGTGAGATCGGGACTGCGGCCGAGGGTGGTCGCGGACCAGTTCGTCAACCCGACCTACACCGGTGACCTGGCTCCTGCCGCCCTCCGCCTGGCCGAGGACGGCCTCGAGGGGGTCGTGCACGTTGTGGCGGAAGGTTGCTCCGGGTGGGACGAGTTCGCGAGGGTCGCGCTCGCCGAGCTCGGGCTGGACGCGGGGGTCGACCCGATCTCGACCGTGGAGCTGGCGGCGCCGGCCCGGCGACCGCTCAACGGCTGCCTGGCGTCCATCCGGGTGGAAGCTCTCCGCCCCTGGCGCGAGGCACTGCACGAGTGGGGTCAGCGGGTCAAAAACCCATAAAAAAGGCTCGGGCCGGGCGATTTCTCGACACCGGCTCCGAGCTTGGCTGCGGGGGGTGAGGTTCTAACTGATGATGATTCCGCCCGTTCTATTCCTTTCTGAAGGTCT
>DATKSS010000074.1:0-32759 GCA_035531515.1 Candidatus Dormiibacterota bacterium
CCTCCACTTCGCCGATGTGATCGTCGTCACCAACCTGGCGGCCGCCGGCGGGGCGGTGGCAGCCCTCGCCACGATCTACTTCATCACCAAGACCATGGACGTCGGCATGATCGGCAACGGCGCCATCGCGGCGCTGGTGGCCATCACCGCGCCGTCTGGTTACGTCGAGCCCTGGGCCGCGATCGTGATCGGGGCGGTGGCCGGCGTGATCGTGGTGGTCGGCGTGCTCGCGCTCGACAAGTACCTCGACGACCCGGTCGGCGCTCTTCCCGCGCACGGCCTGGCCGGCATATGGGGCACGCTCAGCTGCGGCCTCTTCACGGTGCCGGCCCTGGCCAAGTTCAACGGCGTCGGGCAGGGCGGCCTCTTCTACACGGGCAGCTTCCACCAGCTGGGCGCTCAGGCGATCGCCGTCACGGCGTCTTTCGTCACGGTGTTCGCTCTCAGCTACGCCTTGTTCTGGATCATCAAGAAGACCGTCGGCCTGCGCGTGAGCGCCCGTGAAGAGATGGAAGGCCTCGACATCAGCGAGCACGGCATGTGGGGCTACCCCGAATCGTTCATGCCGGTGCCGGGTGGGGTCTACCGCCAGCCCGACACGCCGACCGTCAACCCGCACCGCGCCTCTGAACTCACAGGTGGCGCGCAGGAGGTATCACCGGCATGAAGATGATCGTTGCGATCATCCGACACGAGCGGCTGCAAGAGGTTCAGGACGTGCTGGACGAATGCGGGGTGTCAGGTGTGACTGTCACCGAGGTCAAAGGCTGTGGGGCGCAGCGAGGCTACACCGAAAAGTACCGTGGCGCCGCGGTGCACATCTCGTTGCGGCCTCGGCTCAAGATCGAGGCGGTGGTGAAAGCCGAGATCGTCAACACCGTGGTCGACAAGATGGCCGCCGCCGCTCGCACCGGCGAGGTCGGGGACGGCAAGATCTTCGTCATCGGCGTCGAGGACGCGGTCAGGATTCGCACGGGCGAGCACGGCGCGACTACGGTCCAGCACGCAGAACGTGCGATGTGGGGACATTAGGAATGAGAGGGAACCCGGAGGAGTTCTCAGGGGGTCAACGCACCACCGCCTTGGATTAGATGACGCTATGACGTCACAAGGAGGTGCTCGATGGGATTGCTTAAGAGTCACTCCAGCCCACGCATGGCGGGCACAGAAACAAAGTTGCGGCCGGCGTAAAGCCGGCCGCCCCGGCGACACTGGAGTGATGAGAGGGAACCCGCTTTTCCTGTTCTCGGGTTAGTTGGTTGGGTTGGAGGCGGTGACGCCGACGTTCTTGCTGATCCAGGCCTTGATCGGAGCTGCCCCACCGGGGTAGCCCACGAGGCGGTCCACCAGCTTGCCGTCGCGGAACAGACCCAGGGTCGGGATGCCCATGACGCCATAGCGGATGGCGATCTCCTGGTTGTTGTCCACGTCGAGCTTGCCGATCTTGACCTTGCCGGCGTACTCGCCCGCCAGCTGCTCGACCACCGGCGTCATCATGCGGCAGGGGCCGCACCAGTCGGCATAGAAGTCGACCACCACCGGTTCGCTGGCCTGGAGCACGTCGGCCTCGAAAGTCGGGCCGTCGAACTGCTTCATGTTGCTCATGACTACCAGAAGCTCGGCGCAGCTCCGCCTATTCCCGGTTGCCGCAGCGCCGATAATCGGGCGGTGGCCACCCTCCAGGCGGAGCAGCCGGTATCCGCTCTCCGGCACGCCCTCCGGCAGTTCGGCGCCCGGCTGTTCGAGGCGGCACCCGGCCTCATCACCTGGATCTTGCTGCTGTCGCCGGCCTGGATCCCGATCGTCTTCCAGTCGCCGGGCGCCCTGTTCGTAGCGTCCGCCGTCCTGGTCTTCGACTTCTACTGGCTGCTGCGTGCGATCACGGTCGTGACAGGTGTGTACAGCACCATGCTCAGGATGCGCCGCGACATGGCGATGGACTGGCTGGCGCTGTGCCAGGAGGACCGCAACAAGGGGGTGATCGACCCCCTGCAGTACATCCACCTCAGCGTGATCCCGACCTACACCGAGCCCTACCACGTGCTCGAGCGGACGCTGCAGGCGATAGTGGACTCGAACTACCCCCCCGAGCTGATGATGGTCGGGATCATCACCCGCGAGACCGACAAGCCGGGCTGGGAGAACGTCGCCCGCCTGAAGGAGAAATTCGGCTCCAGGCTTGGCGGTTTCTACCACATCAAGGACCCGCTTGAACCGGGGATCGTGATCGGCAAGTCGGCCGCGATGAACTGGGGCGGCCGATGGATGGTGCGAGTTCTGACCGAGGAGGGCTACGACCTTCGCAACGTCCTGATCACCGACCTCGACTCGGACTACCGTGTCCACCCGCAGTACTTCGCGTGGATCAGCTGGCACCATGCCCGCGAGGCGATGCGCGACTACGTCATCTGGCAGCCGGTCCCGCTGTTTCACAACAACATCTGGCAGGTGCCCATGGCCGTTCGGATCATGTCGGCCAGCACCTCGCAGTGGCAGATGTTCCTGCACTCGAGGCCGCACCGGCTGGTCGCCTTCAGCAGCTACACGTGCAGCCTCGATTTCGTCCACAAGGTCGGATACTGGGACAAGGACGTCATCCCGGAGGATTCGCGTTTCTACTGGAAGGCGTTCTTCACATTCGGCAAGAAGTTCGCGGTCAAATCGGTCTATCTGCCCTTGTACGGGGACTCGCCCAACTCACGCGACTATGCGTCCACGCACATGAGCCAGTACAACCAGATCAAGCGATGGGCCTGGGGCATCACGGATGTGCCTTACGTTCTGGCCCGTCTCTTCAAGCACCCCGAGATCCCGCTGGGGCTCCGTATCAGGCGTTTCATGAACCTCTTCCTGAACCACCTCAACTGGATCTTCCTGCCACTCCTCCTCATGTTCGGCGCCTCGGTCCCGATCTGGGTCAGCGTCGACTTCTCGCTCACCGACCTCGGCCAGACGTTGTGGACCTACTCGGGCATCCTGCTTTCGACGACCCTGTCGACGGTGTTCTTCTTCCTGTACTTCGAGATCAGGATGCTTCCGCCCAAACCCAAGGAATGGCCTCTGTGGAAAAAGGCCGCCGTGCACCTGCAGTACTTCGCGTACCCGATGGTGGGCCTGGTCCTGAGCGTGCTCCCGGCCCTTGAAGCCCACACCCGGCTCCTGCTGGGCCGCTACCTCGAGTACCGCGTCACGGAGAAGGTCTGAGGGAATGGACGACGCCGGGGCAAGAACGCTGAGGCTGACCTTGAAAGGATTGTTCGGGTCAGTCCACGACAAGTTCCGTGAACAGGTGCGCCTGTTGGACGGGGGGACGCTCAACATGCGTCCACTACCGCAGGCCAACTCGATCGCCGTGCTCATCGCCCACACCCTGGGCTCGGAGCGCGAGATGATCCGGGCTGTGAGGGCGCTGCCGGCCGAGCGGGACCGGGACGCTGAGTTCCGGGTCGAGCTCGACGCGGCTGCCCTGCTGGCGATGCTGGACCAAGCGGACCGCGACCTCGAGGAGCACCTCCTTGCGGTAACGCCAGCCGACCTCACGGAGATGCGGCCGCGAGGGGACCGACCCCCACAGCCCGGAATCGTATGGCTGCTCGGGAACTTTGGCCACGCGCGCGAGCACCTGGCGCAGGCGGAGCTGACCAAGCAGCTCTACGACTCGAGGATGTAGAGGGCACCTCCGACCACGGTGTCCCGCCCATGGACCGCAGAAGAGATCCCCGACCAACGCGGGCCGGACCGCGCTGGAGACGGGCGCCAACGGTGGGCTTGGCCGCCTATGCGCAATCGAAGCTGGCCGGCGACCTGCGGGGCGGCTCCTACGCCGGCCCGGACGGCATCGGCGAGATGCGTGGTCACCCGGTCCTGCTGCGTTCGGCGGTCCGCGCCTACGACGAGGAGTCCGCTCGGCGACTGTGGGAGATTTCCGAGCGGCTGAGCGGGTGGTCCACGACTTCAGTCGACCGATCCGCGAGCCTTCCGGACGCTGAAACCCGGTCAGGCCCCACAGACAGGGCTGTTGATGAACCAGGGGATGCAGAACTGAGGGCCGGCGAGCGCCCAGAGCGTGAGGCCCGCGATGATGCCGAGAAAGATCACCCAGCCGGTTCCGGTGATGATGTTGCGGCCCGGCACCGGCCACTTCGCCCAGCCCAGGCGCCTGGCCATTCGCGGTCCGGCGAAGGCGTCGATGAACGGCCAAAGAAGCAGCCCGACCACCACGACCGGCGGAATGACCAGGGACATGATCAGCTCCGGTCCAAGCTTCAGGAACTGGAAGAGGAAGAGGAAGTACCAGTCAGGCCGGGGGATGGTGACGGCGCGCGGGTCGGCCACTTGTTCCAGCTGAAGGTTCTTCTGCACGAAGGCGGCCAGCAGCCCGACCGTGACGAGCATGAGGTCCGCGATGATCGGGTAGGGCCAGAAGTGGTCCGGGAAGAACGGATGCGTGTCCTCGTCGGGCATGTCGTCCGCGAGGTGGTGACCGGCGCCGCCCATGAGAATGGGGAAGAGGGCAAGACCGACCAGCACGGGGTAGAGGATGTTGTCCGGTCCGATCGGGAGGCGCTTCCACTCGGGTTCCAGCGTGTGCCCGGCGTGGCTGTCGACCTCGATGATCGGGATCTCCTGGGCGGCGACTGCCGCTCCCGGTCCTTCTTTCCCGATGTCCCGCGTGCTCACAACGGCTCCGAGATGCCGTGCGCCCGGATGAACCGGAAGTGAACGTACATCAGAAGCGTGATGATCGCCGGTAGGAGGAACACGTGGATGGTGAAGAACCTCTGGAGGGTGGCCGGCCCGACCACGGGTCCGCCCTGCAGGACAGCACGGATGAAGGCTCCGAGCTGGGCCGGCGGGGCCGAGCCTGCGATCTTGATCGTGACCTCAGTCGCGAAGTACGCCTTGGTGTCCCAGGGGAGCAGGTAGCCGGTCAGCGACAGGCCGAGGATGCAGAGCAGCATGATCACTCCGACCATCCAGTTGAGCTCTCGCGGCGCACGGTAGGAGCCGGTCCAGTAGACCCGCGCCATGTGGATCAACACCATGATGATCAGGATGTTCGCCCCCCAGAAATGGACCCCTCGGATCAGCCATCCGAGGTACTGGGTGTTCTGTATGAAAAGGACGCTGTTGTAAGCGGGCGAGGCGCCAGGGACGCCTGCATCGGGCACGTAATAGAAGGACAGGAAGACGCCGGTCAGCAGCTGGAACACGATGAGGATGAACACCATCCCGCCGAAGCAGTAGTAGAAGGCGTTGGCGAAGTTCGGCACGCGCTGGTAGAGGGCTTCGTCGACCGCCTTTGTGAACGGGTATCGCTCGTCGAGCCATTCGACGACCGCCACCTGGATGTCGCGAGGGTGGGGGATGGCCACGTCAGAAGCCCAGCACGATGCCGTCGACCTGGATCGTGCTGGGGTCGTTCCCCTGCTTCCAGGTCAGGTGGGAAAGGGGAACCGGCGCCGGCCCGCGCAGGACGGTGCCGTCGAGGTGAAAGCGTGAGCCGTGGCACGGGCAGTCGAAGCTCTGGGCCGGCTTGTTGAGCGCGACGGAGCAGCCGAGGTGCGAGCAGTTGATCGCCAACACGTCGATCTTGCCATTGTGCTTGACCACGAACCCACCGAACGCGAGGTCGCCGGCGGCATTGTCCCCGCCGCCGTCGGCCATGATGAAGGCGGAGTCCGGGCTGGTGGGGGCGTTGAACTTGACCGCGTCCCCGTCCTGGATCTGGTCGATCGGCGTGTCCAGTGTGATCGTCAGGGGACCTTTCTTCTGGCCTTTCGCGGGCGCGGGCCACAGGTATACGAGCAGCGGAGGCAGCGCAGTGAATATGGTCGCCGTCATAAGACCGGCTATCCACCAACCGAGAAATCTCCGGCGGGTGACTCTTCTCGGGGCTGCGACGTCTGCCATCCGGCTCAAATCTTAAAGATTCCCGTACCGTCAGCGATAGGCCGGCAGGCCGACCGCCTGCCTGACCTCTGCCATCGTGTGGCGCGCGACGTCTCGCGCCTTTTCGCTTCCGCGTTCGAGGACTCCCGACACCTGCTCGGGGCTGAGCTCGGCGCGCACTTCGCGGAAAGGCCTGAACGTCTCGATGATCCGCTCCGCCAGCAGCTTCTTTTTGTCGTGGCACCCGATCTCGGCCTTGCGGCACAGGTCCCAGTAGTGCTGCCAGTCGTCGAAGAAGTACTTGTAGGTGGCGCAAACGTTGCAGGTACGCGGATGTCCTGGCTGCGTCTTGTACGTGCGCTTGACGTCAGTGACCATGCTCTGCACCTGCTTGCGGATCACGTCCGGGTCGTCAGTGACCCCGACGATGTTGCCGACCGTCTTCGACATGCGCTGCTTGCCGTCGGTGCCCTTGATCAGCGGGGTCTCCGTCAGCAGGGCGCGGGGTTCGGGAAAGACAGGCGCATAGGTGCGGTTGAACTTCCGCGCGACCTCGCGGACGAGCTCGACGTGGGCAAGCTGGTCCTTGCCGACCGGTACGCCGACGCCCTTGACCAGGAGGATGTCCGCACCCTGCAGCACGGGGTAGGAAAGCAGCCCGAGGTTGACGTTGTCGGGATGGAGCTTCGCCTTCTCTTTGAAGGCCGGCGTGCGCATGACCCAGCTGAGCGGCGTGACCATGGAGAGCAGCAGCGTCAGCTCGGCGACCTCGGGCACGTGCGACTGAAGGTACACGACGCTGCGCTCGGGATCGATGCCGACGGCGAGCAGGTCGGCGGTCAGGTCGAACACCTTCTCTTCGGCCTTGCGGCCGTCGGGCTCGGTGGTGAGGGCGTGGTAGTCGGCCACGAAGTAGAAGCACTCGTACTGCTCCTGGAGCTCGACCCAGTTCTTGGCCGCGCCCAGGTAGTTCCCCAGATGGAAGCGCCCGGTCGGTCGCATGCCGCTCAGGATCCGCATTCGCTCTGCCATCGGGCGAGCAGTCTAACGACGCCGGCGAGATAGCATTGGATCCAGTTGCCAGACCACGATCCAGCCCCTGACCTCCCGGACGCCAGCGCCGGGCTCGGGTCCCGCGCGCTCCGCAACACCGTCCTGGTCCTCGCGGCGAAGGTGGTCGCCCGCCTGATCGCCCTGGTCACGGTCCTCGCGATGTTGCGCTGGCTTCGCCCCGCCCCCTATGGGTCTTTCGCGACGCTTGTCAACTACACCTCGATCGTCAGCGTGGTGCTCGATCTCGGCTTCAACGTGCTGTTCGTCCGCGAAGGGGCGCGGCACCACCACCAGATCCAGCGCTACCTGCGAAACGTGATGTCGCTGAGGCTTTTGATGTCGCTCGTCAGCCTGGCGGTGCTGGCGGCCGTGCTGTGGTTCGCAGGTCTGGCCAGTCTGCTGGTTCCCGGGTTCCTTCTCATGGTCCTCACTTCGTACTCGACCCTCCTTCGCAACGGGCTGTACGCGGTGCAGCAGCTGGGATTCGAGGCGATCGCGGTCGTCCTGGAGAGCGTGGTGCTGTTGGGTCTCGTCCTTTACGGCATCAAGACCGGAAGAGGTGTGACGTATTTCGTATGGGCTTACGCGGCCCAGTACGCATTCAGCTGCGTGTATTTCGCCCTGGTCCTGGCCTTCAAACGGATCGCCGTCATCGGTTGGCGCTTCGAGCTCCCGCTGCTTCGCGAGTGGTTCTGGAAGGGTCTTCCCTTCGCTTTCACCTTCGTACTCACGATCCTCTATTTCCGAATCGACCAGCCCATGGTCTACGCCATCCGATCGCACGCCGAGGCGGGTTGGTACGGAGCGGCGTACAAGCCGTTCGAAGCGCTTCTCTTCATCCCGATGACCTTCCTGTCCGTCGTGTTCCCCGTGCTTTCGATTTACCATCGCGAACGGCCCAAGGAGCTGCTGGACGCGCTCAACCGCTTCTTCAAAGCGCTTGTTCTCATCGGCTGGCCGATGAGCGTCGGCATCTTCGTCCTGGCGGGTCCGTTGACGACCGTCCTGCTCGGATCCGCTTACGCCAGATCCGAGCCGGCGATCGCGATCCTCGCCTTGAGCCTCGGGTTCGCCTTCGCCAACAACGCTTTCATCGGCGCCCTCAGCGCCACGGATCACCAGTCGTCGTTCACGTGGGCCGCCGGCTGGAGCCTGGTCGCCAACGTGGGTCTCAACATCGCGCTGATCCCGAGCTTCGGCTACATCGGCGCCAGCTGGGCGACCGTGATGACCGAGATCGTTCTGGGAGCGGTGGGCTGGACCCTCACCGCCCGTCACATCGGGCGCGTCGCCGTCCTTTCGCTGAGCTGGCGTGTCGTGCTCGCCGGACTCGTCATGGGGTTGGCGGTCTTCCCGTTCCGAAATCTGGGAGGCATCAAGATCGCGATCCCCATCGCCGTGGGCGTGGTGGTGTACGCGGTCGCGGTGCTGGTGCTCCGAGCGCTCACCCGCGACGAGATCAACTGGGCGAGGCGCGCGATGGCGATCGCCCGGTGAGCTCCAGGCAGCTCTTCCTCAAGCCGCGCGGCGCGAACGAGCTCGTGGCCTGGGAGGAGATCGCAGTCGACGCGCCAGACGTCAAACCTCAGACCATGCTCGAGGACTCACAGTTCGTGGCCCTCGATGTCGAGACCACCGGCAATGCGCCCTTCCTCGTCCTCGAGATGGGTGCCGAGCGCTTCCGGCTCGATGGGCCGCTCTCTTTCTTCGACACGCTCGTCGACTGCCGAGCCCCGATCAACCCGTATGCCCGCAAGCGCCACCACATCGACCGCTCCATGCTCATCGGCGCGCCGGAGTTCAAAGACGCGCGCCGCGCTTTTCTGAGGTTCGCCCATGGTGCGGTCCTGGTCGAGCACAGCCACGACGCCTTCGACACCTGGCTGGTGGGTCGCGGGCTTGAGAACCCGCTCGAGCACCCGATCATCGACACCTCCGCGCTGGCACGTTTCGTCCTCGACCTGCCCAAGGGCCAGACGCCCGGGCTGGCGCGCCTGGTCGAGGAGCTGGCCCTGGACATCACCCCCGCCCACGCGGCCCTCGACGACGCGCGCGCAACCGCGATGGTCTTTCGCGCGCTCATCAAAAAGGCGCAAGAGAGCCTGGGTTGGAGGACGGTCGGCGAGGTGCTAGCTGCGTTGCCGCGCCCCGTCGTAGACCGGACCGCGCCTAGTCGAAAAGCGTCAGCTGCAGGTCGGGCGCGGGATGCTCGAGCCCAGACAGGCCCACCCCGATCAGACGCACCGCCCTCGAGTCCACGTGCGACTTCTCCAGCGCCGAGCGGGCGGCGCGGAAGATCGTCTCGACGTCGTCGGTCGGACTCGTCCGGCTCACCTGGCGGCTCACCAGCCTGAAGTCGGGCAGCTTGAGCTTCACGTAGATCGTGCGTGCGCGCACGCCCTCGGACTTCAGCCGTTCGGTCACCCGGTCCGTCAGGTCCCGAAGCGCCGCCTCGAGCTGCTCGCGGTCGCTGACGTCGTTCTCGAACGTCGTCTCCGCCGAGATCGTCTTGGCGGGCTTGCTTCCGTCGACCGGCGTGCGGTCCCGGCCCTGCGCGAACCGCTGCAGCACCGCGACGCCCACGCCCAGGGCTTGCACGAGGCGCTGCGTCTCGTAGGCGGCCAGCTCGCCGACGGTGCGCACGCCCATGGCATGCAGCCGCTCCTCGGTCTTCGGCCCCAGCCCGGGGATCACGCCGATTGGGAGGGGCGCCAGAAAATCGGCCTCGGTGTCGGGCGGGACCAGCACCAGCCCGTCGGGCTTGCGTGTGCCGCTCGCGACCTTCGCCACGAGCTTGGAGGTCGCGGCGCCGACGGACGCGGTGAGACCGACCTCGGTGTGGACCTGGAACTTGATCCGCCTCGCCACCTCCTCCGCCGTGGTCGTGCCGTGGCGGGTGCGTGCGGTGACGTCGAGGTAGGCCTCGTCGAGCGCGACGCCCTCGACCAGCTCAGGCGACGTGAAGCGCCGGAAGATCTGGTGCACGAGCCGGCTCGCCTCCCGGTACCTGGCCCCGTCGGGAGCAACGACCGTCAGCTGGGGGCACAGGAGCATCGCTTCGTGCAGGGGCATGGCGGACCGCACCCCGTAGGCGCGCGCCTCGTACGACGCGCCCATCACGACTGCGCGCTTCGAACGGCCGGCGACCGCCACGGGGATGCCGCGCAGCTTCGGATCGTCACGCTGGTGGACCGACGTGTAGAAGGCGTCCAGGTCGACGTGCATGATCGTGCGTGGCCAGTTTTCGGGTTTCGGCATTCGGCGTCGGCGCCAGTCTGCCACAACAACTTGTGGCTTTCGGCCGATTCATCGGCCTCGCTGGTGGCTTTAGGGGCCTTGGGGGCGGTTGAGAGCGCCGACCGCGTTGGAGAAGACGTTGGCGATCTGGTCGCCCAGGGTCAGCACGATCAAGGCCGTGATGATTGCGACCAGGACGAGGATGCCCACGAACATGGCCGCCGTCAGGCCGATGGCGGCCCCGATTCCCGAGCGCCTGTGCGCGGAGCCCGACGCCGCCGGCTCCCACGCCTGCCCGTTCCAGCGCCACAGCCTGTCGGGGGAGACCGCCGGCTTCCACTCTGCTCCGTCCCACCACCACAGGCCGTCCGCCGAGAACCGAGTTTGAGGCGTCATCGGGGCCAGGTCGCCCTGGTTCACTTCCATCTCACCCAAACATAGCCGCAGAGCAGCACCATCTAGAATCCCGGCGATGAAGGGAGTCATCCTCGCAGGCGGCACCGGGAGCCGGCTGCACCCGCTGACCCTCATTACCAACAAGCACCTTCTGCCGCTGTACGACCGGCCGATGATCAGCTATGCCATCGAAGCGCTGGTCCGCGCCGGGGTGTCGGAGATGATGCTCGTGACCGGTGGCACGCACGCGGGCGAGTTCCTCCGGCTGCTTGGCAACGGTCACGAGTTCGGCATCGACAGGCTCTTTTACGCCTACCAGGAAAAGCCGGGCGGCATCGCGGAGGCGCTCGGCCTGGCGGAGAAGTTCGTCTCGGGCGATCGCAGCGTCGTCCTCCTGGGCGACAACATCTTCGAGCGGTCGATACGCCATTGTGTAGATGCCTTCCAAAAGCAAGCGCGAGGGGCTCGAGTGGTGCTCTCCAAGGAGACGGATCACGAGCACCTGCGCAACCTGGGCGTGGCCCAGTTCGATGGCCACAAGCGAATCGCGCGCATCGTGGAGAAGCCCGCTCAACCGCCGAGCGAGTACGCGGTGACAGGCGTCTACTTCTATGACGAGACCGTGTGGGAGGTGCTGCCGGACCTCAAGCCGTCCGGTCGCGGCGAGCTCGAGATCACCGACGTCAACAACTGGTACGTGGAGCGCGGCCTGATGGAGTACGACGTGGTCGAGGGATTCTGGGGAGACGCCGGCGAGTCGATGCATACCTATTACGCCGTCCAGGATTTCGTGCGGGCGAACGGCGTCAACCGCGAGTCATGATTTGACAGTGCCCGACATCGACGGCGTGGTGCTCAAGGAGCTCACGACCCACGAAGACGAGCGCGGCTTCTTCCGCGAGATCGTCCGCGAGACCGACGACTTCTTCGGCCATTTCGGCCAGTGGAGCCACTCGCTCATGTACCCGGGGTCGGCCAAGGCATGGCACATCCACCACCGCCAGACCGACTGGTGGTACGTGATCGGCGCAGTCAAGGTCGCGCTGTACGACACCCGCGAGGGCTCACCGACCAGGGGCAAGCTGGCCGAGTTCATGATGGGCGACCGGCATGCGGCCTGCCTGAAAATCCCTCCAGGTGTGGCCCACGGCTGCCGCGCAATGGAGCTAAGCCACCTGCTGTACATCACCTCCAACGTCTATGCACCGGAAGACGAGGGGAGAATCCCCCACGACGATCCCGCCATCGGGTACGACTGGACGGCTGGGCCTCCGATCAAGTGACTGAACGAGCTCTCAAGCGGCTCCTCGTCGCCGGAGCTGCCGGGTTCATCGGGTCGAACTTCGTCCGGCTGCTGCGCGCCTCGCGTCCCGACGTCGAGATCACGGTGCTCGACAAGCTCACGTACGCGGGCAACCTGGCCAACCTGGTGGATTTCGAAGGACAGGCCGGCTACCGCTTCGTCCAGGGCGACATATGCGACGCCGACCTCGTCAACGAGTTGGCCGCCAACGTCGACGCCATCGTCAACTTCGCGGCCGAGACGCATGTCGACCGCTCGCTAATGGACCCGTTCGCTTTTATCGAAACCGACGTGAGGGGAACCGCGGTCCTCTGCGAGGCGGCCCGCAAACACGGCCACCAGGTGTTCCTGCTGGTCAGCACAGACGAGGTCTATGGAGACGTGTCCGAAGGTCGGTCGCGCGAAGGCGACGCATTCCGGCCGCGCAGCCCCTACTCGGCCAGCAAGGCGGGCGGGGAGCACATCGCCCGCGCTTACGCCGAGAGCTTCGGCCTGCCGCTGCTGGTGACCCGGGGGTCGAACAACTATGGCCCTTACCAGTACCCCGAGAAGCTGATCCCCGTCCTGATCACGAACGCGATCGACGACATGCGCCTGCCGCTCTACAACGATGGGTCGGCGGTGCGGGACTACGTCTACGTCGAAGACCACTGCCGGGCGATCGACCTGGTCCTTCACGAGGCCGTGCCGGGCGCGGTATACAACGTAGGCACAGGGGCCGAGACCTCCGGTCTACGAGTGGCCGAGGCCGTGCTCGGGATCACGGGCAAACCGAGCAGCCTGATCGAGTTCGTGGCCGACCGTCCCGGGCACGATTACCGATACGCGCTGGACGTCAGTCGCATCACCGCGCTCGGGTGGGAGCCAAGGGTCTCGTTCGCGGAAGGCCTGGAGCGGACTGTGCGCTGGTACCAGCAGCATCCCGAATGGTGGCGGCCGCTGAAGTCCGGCGAGTACTGGGAGTACTACAAGCGGAACTACCGCCCGCTCACGAAGACTTCCTGAAGCGGCCCGCCATCCCCATCCAGTACCAGTGCAGGTACCGAGGCAGCCACTGCCACAGCTTGAATCGACTCGTCCCGGCGGTCCGGTCGCGCCAGGTCGTCGGCACCTCGGCGACGCGCATGCCGAGGCGGTACGCCTTCACCGTGAGCTCGAGACCCAACTCGAAACCACCCACCGACTCGATGCTCACCTGGTTGAGCAGGCGCTTGGAGTAGAGGCGGAAGTTGCTGGTCGCATCGTGCAGCGGAAGACCTCCCAGCCAGTGCAGCGACAGCCCGGCCATGCGGGACATCGTCCGCTTGAGCAACGGTCCGCCGAGCTGATGACCGCCGTGCATGTAGCGTGATCCGGCAACCACGTCCGCACCGGCGTGAGCGAGCTCGTACATGGGGTCGATGTCGGCGGGGTCGTCCGAGCCGTCGCCCATGGTGATCAGGACGTAAGGCGCGCGCGCGGCGCGCAGGCCGGATTTCATGGCGTTCAGGACGCCGCGACCCAGCGTGTTCTTGTGCAGGCGCAGCTCAGGCAGCTCGGCCTGCAGCGCCTTGACCACCGGCACGGTGGTGTCTTCGTCGAAGTCATGCACCACCAGGACCTCAAGCGGCCGGGTGCGAGTGCGTTGCACGACCCCGCGCAAAGTCGGAACCACGTTCTCGCCCTCGTTGTAAACGGGAATGACGACGCTCAGCGCCGGGGGGTCGCCGCTCCCCCCGGGATTCAGATTCGTGCGGCCTTGATCTCGTCGCGGATCCAGGGGATCACCTCATCGAGCATCTCGTCCAGCGAGGTCGTGGCCTCGAACCCGAGCACCTTCTTCGCCTTCCTGACGTCGGGCACCCGCATCTGGACGTCGTGCTCATAGGGAGGGTCGGACACCAGGCGCAGCGGGCGGTCAGAGCCATGGACCTTGCGCCAGATCACCTCGGCCAGCTCTCGCACCGTGGTCGATTGCGCGGTCGAGAGGTTGAAGTCCTCGTTGAGCGCCGCCTCAGACTCCATCGCGAGCCTGATGCCGTGCGCGAGGTCGCCGCCGTAGGTGTAGTGGCGGACCTGGGTACCGTCGCCCAGGATGTGCAGCGGATCCTGGCCCTTGATCACCTTCTGCACCAGGTCCGGGACCACGTGGCTCATCGCGAGCTTGACGTTTCCGCTCATCACGTCGTGATCCCGCAGCGCGCGCCGCTCGCCGACCCCCACGCAGTTGAAGGGCCGCACGATGGTGAAAGGGAGCCCGTACTGCTCATGGGCGCCGCGGGCGTAGAACTCCGTGGCGAGCTTTTGAAAGCCGTAAGTGGAGCGAGGCGGGGGACTGGTCAGCTGCGCGCCCTCCGGCGTCGGAAAGACCTCGGCCGACTCGAACACCATGCTGCTCGACAGGACGGTGATCTTGCGCAGCCGGCCGAGGCGAAAGCCGCTCAGCGCGGCGTCGAAGGTGGCGGCGCAGATGCGCTCGTTCTCCGCGAGGAGGTCGTAGGCGAACTCGTGGAAATAGGAGATCCCTCCGATCATCGCCGCCCCTGCGACCACGTGGTCGCAGTCCACGGCCAGCTCGGTGAGGAGCTCGGCGTCCTTGGCGTCGCCCTGCACCAGCCGGTAGCGGGGGTCTCCGTCGAAACTTCGCTTGACCGGGCCGTACTTGCTGTAGTTGTCCACGCCCACCACCTCGTGGCCGGCGTGCAGCAGCTCGGCGACGAGGTAGCCGCAGATGAAGCCGGCGGCGCCGGTGACCAGGACTTTCAAGCGTCGCCGGTAGGCCTGGCTTCGCCAGGCCGTCCAACCAACGCGCGCAAGCACCGCCCCGGCGTGGCCGGGAGTAGCCGATTTGAAAAGACAGTTCCTGGCACGAAAGGGTGAGCAGCCCCGCGCAGCGGGGCGATGAGAGGGAACGTCGCGCTCCCTCTCATAAACGTATCGGGCCCGTGACGCCCCAGATGTCGACCACCTCGCGGCCGTCGAGCGCGAGCTTGCGATAGGCGCGATGGGGGGCGGCGACGATCAGCACGTCCGAGTCGCGCACCACCTTCTCAAGCGGTTCGAAGCTGGAGTCGTTGATATACGGATCGGTGCAGATTACGTTGGCGCCTTTGAACGCGGCGAGCTTGCGCAGCTTGTAGCTGAGTGACGCGCGGGGATCGTCGGATTCTCCCTTGAACGCCATGCCGAGGATGCCGACCGTGCGGCCGAACAGCGGCTTGCGAGCGTTCAGCGTGTCGACGATGTAACTGGGAAGGCCCTCGTTGATCTGCATCGCCGCCTGGCCCATCGGGAAGTGGTCGGGCGTAAACGCGGAAAGCTGCATCGTGTCCTTCAAGAGGCACGGCCCGGCTGCAAAACCCGGCCCCGGCAGATCCGCCGCTCGCGGGTACTCGTATCGGATCGCGTCCAGCATCCGGCTGTAGTCGACTCCCGATCGGTTCGCGATCTGGAAGAACTGGTTGGCGATGGCGAACTTCATGTAGCGCCAGGTGTTGGTGAGCAGCTTGGCCAGCTCGGCCTCCAGCGGCGTGGTGCGCACCGCGGCGACCCCAAGGCGCTCGAAGAGCCCGCTCGCCTTCTCGAACGCCGAGTCCGAGTTGACGCCGACCAGCTGGGGCAGGGTGCGGAGCTCCTCCAGCGCGTGTCCCTCGGCGATCCGCTCGGGGCAGAAGGCGACCTCCGCCTCCGTCCCGGCCGCGACGAGCCGCCGTTCGACGGTCTCGGTGGTGCCCGGAAAGACCGTCGAGCGTAGCACCACGAGGCTGCCTCGGCGAAAGTGCGGGATCAGCTCGTCGAGGACCCTGTCGAAAATTCGCACCGACGGGTTCATGAACTCGTCGATCGGAGTGCCGATGACCAGGATGACCGTGTCGGTGCGCTCGATCAGCGCGGGGTCGGCGGAAAGCTCGAGCCGCCCGGTCGGCAGCAACTTTCCGAGCAGCGCCTCCGCCCCGGTCTCGACGAAAGGCACCTTGCCCGCAAGGACCATCGCGATCTTGGCCTTGTCGATGTCGTTGATCCCGACGCTGTACCCGCAGTCCGCGAGCGAAAGGGCGAGCGGCAGCCCAACGTGGCCGCAGCCGCCGACTATGACTACGTCGAGGGGGGTGTCCATGGCGGCCAAATTATGATGGCTTGAGCTTGTCGTTCCGGACCAGTAAAGGCGCAGATGGGCCGTCGGTGCTGCTGGACATGCGGCCTCTGCAGGGTCCGAGCAGCGGTCGCGGGGTCGGTTCGTACGCCCGCGGTCTGCTCGACGGGCTGATCGAAACCGGCTTCGATTCGAACCTGACGCTGCTGCTGGACGCGGCGTTCGACGAGCCTGAGCTGCCCCCCGGTGCGTACCGGCTGGCCGGGTGCCGGCGTCGCTACCACGGACAGCTGTCCGCATACGAGGAGGCCGTCGCGCTGGGCGCCGACCTGCGGCGAATCGGGCCGGACGTCTACCACGCGATCGACTTCCGCCTGCCCGGACGCTCGCCTTGTCCGCTGGTCGTCACCGTGCATGACCTGATCCCGTGGTCGTGGGGCGGCTCGCGGATGAGAGGAGAGCGCCTGCGGTTCTGGATCGGCAAGCGCCTGCTGCCGCGCGCGGACCTGCTGCTCGCCGTGTCCGAGACGACGGCTCAGGATGCGATCCGTTACGGCCGGGTAGATCCCGAACGGGTTCGCGTCGTGCTGGAGGCTGCCGGAGCCGCCTTCGTGCCGAAGCCGATGGCGCACGAAACCGTCAGGGAACGATGGGGGGTTGAGCCCGGCTACCTCCTGTTCGTCGGCGCCCTCGATGCGCGCAAGGACCCGTCCGCTCTGCTCAGCGCGTGGGAGGCTGCCCGGCTCGAGCGTCCCGGCCTCGAGCTTGTGATCGCCGGCGATCCCGGGCCACAGGCACCCAAGAGCATGCCCGGCGCGCGGATGGTGGGCCGGATCAGCGAGTCCCAGCTCGCGGACCTGTACACGGCAGCCGGCTGCTTCATCTTTCCGAGCCGGTACGAGGGATTCGGCCTGCCCTGCCTGGAAGCCATGGCCTGTGGTTGCCCCGTCGCCGCGTACCGGAACTCGAGCGTTCAGGAGGTGGTTGGCGGCGCCGGCCAGCTCGTCGCGGATGGAGACCCGCGAGCGCTCGGCCACGCGGCCGCGGAGATGGCAGCCGCACCGGACCCCTGGCGCCGCGCGGGGCTCGAGCGCGCGAAGTCCTTCAGCTGGCGCACGGCCGCCAAGGAGACGATCGCCGCGTACGAGTCGGTCTGGCGAGGATAATCGCCTCGCCGTGAGCAAAGTCGCCGTCATCGGTGCCGGTTACGTGGGCCTGACTACTGCGGCGTGCCTCGCCGACCTCGGGAACGCCGTCACGGTCGTCGACATCAACCACGAGAAGATCGCCCAGCTCAAGAGCCATCGTGTTCCTTTCTATGAGCCCGGGTTGAGCGAGCTGGTCGAGCGCAACGCCAGGGCCGGGCGACTCAAGTTCACCACCGCCTACGAGGATGCGGTGCCCGGAGCCGAATACGCGATCATCGCGGTCAGCACGCCGGAGGGCGAGGGTGGTGAGGCCGACCTCTCATACGTCGAGGCGGCGGCGAACTCGATCGCCGACTCGATGGACGGCCCGCTCGTCGTGGTCAACAAATCGACCGTGCCACCGCTGACGGGCGACATGGTGGCCAACGTATTGAAGAAGCGAAACGCGACGCACGCCGCGGCCGTCGTATCGAACCCGGAGTTTCTCCGCGAAGGCTCGGCGATCCAGGACTTCATGCACCCCGACCGAGTGGTGGTGGGCAGCCATGACCGCCGGGCGGCAGAGAAGGTCGCGGCCCTCTACGAGCCTCTCGAGGCGCCGATTCTGATCACCCCCAACATTTACACGGCCGAGATGGTCAAGTACGCGTCGAACGCCTTTCTCGCCGCGCGTATCTCGTTCATCAACGAGATCGCGCGCATCTGCGAGCGAGTCGATGCCGACGCGAAGCTTGTCGCCGAGGGGATGGGACTCGACAAGCGGATCGGCCCGAGCTTCCTGGAGGCGGGCATCGGGTACGGCGGCTCATGCTTCCCCAAGGACGTGGCCGCCCTCGCCGCCCTCGCGGAGCGTTTCGACTACCACCCCGAGCTCCTCCACGCCGTGATGGACATCAACCGCGATCAGCGCATGCTCGTCATCGACAAGCTGCGCGAGTGCCTGGACGAGCTGCCCGGCAAGGTGGTGGGACTGCTCGGCCTGGCTTTCAAGCCGAACACCGACGATCTGCGCGAGGCGCCCAGCCTCGACATCGCAAAAGTGCTGCTCGCGGCGGGCGCCCATGTCCGGGCCTACGATCCGGCGGCGATGGAACGGATGAGGTTGTTGATGCCCGACCTCGCGTACATGAACGACGCCTACCATGTGGCGGCCGGTGCCGACGCCCTGGTGGTGGTGACCGAGTGGAACGAGTTCCGCCACCTCGACCTGGGCCGCCTGAAAGCTTCGATGCGCAAGCCTGTCGTCATCGACGGCCGCAACATCTACGACCCCGCGCTCATGCGCGGTCTCGGCTTCACGTACCGAGGTATCGGCCGCGAGTAGCTCCAGCAAGCCGAGGGCGGTGGTTTCCGGGGGTGCCGGGTTCATCGGTTCACACCTGTGCGAGGCCCTGCTGAACCGAGGGATAGCCGTCCTGGCCCTCGACAACTTCATCACCGGGTCTCGCGAGAACCTTCGGTCTTTCGAGGGCCACCCCGAGTTCGAGTTCCGACAGATGGACGTCAACCACGGCATCTTCATCGGTGGCGAGGTGCGGTACGTACTGCACTTCGCCTCGCCCGCCTCGCCGCCTCAGTACGACGCCAACCCCATTCACACGTTGAAGGTCGGCACGTTGGGGACGATGAACATGCTGGGCCTCGCCCGCGCCAAGGGCGCGACCTTCCTGCTCGCGTCGACCTCGGAGGTCTACGGAGACCCGCTGGTCCATCCTCAGCGCGAGGATTACTGGGGCAATGTCAACCCGATCGGCCCCCGCGGTTGCTACGACGAGGCCAAGAGGTGCGCGGAGGCGTTCGCGATGGCCTACCGCCGCAGTCATAACGTGGACACGCGCATCGTGCGCATCTTCAACACCCATGGACCCCGGATGCAGGTCTCGGACGGCCGCGCCGTCCCCAACTTCATGGCCCAGGCGATCCGGGGTGAGCCGCTGACCGTGTATGGGGACGGGTCGCAGACGCGCAGCCTCTGCTACGTCAGCGACCTGGTACGCGGAGTGCTCGCGAACCTGGAGCTGGGCGACGAGATGCCGGTCAACCTCGGCAACCCGCATGAGGTGACCGTCCTCCAGCTCGCCGAGACGATCATCAAGCTGGCCGGCTCGCACAGCAAGATCGAGCACCGGGACCTGCCGGTCGACGACCCCAGGCAGCGCCAGCCCGACATCACGCGGGCGCGCACCAAGCTGGGGTGGCAGCCGGAGGTCGGCCTCGAGGATGGGCTCGGACGCACCCTGGAATATTTCCGGTCGGTGCTGTGACGAACCCGTGAGCACACCCGAGGAGCTGAAGAAGTTCGTCCGCGACGTCCCGGGCTATCCACAGCCGGGGATCATCTTTCGAGACATAACCCCGCTCCTGGGCGACAAGAAGATCTTTGGCGAGGTCGTCGACCTGATGTCGAGAGCGTGGTCGGACCGGAAGCCCGACCTCGTGGCGGCCATCGAGGCGCGAGGGTTCATCCCGGGCGCGGCGGTCGCGGTCAGGCTTGGCGCCGGCTTCGTGCCCATCCGCAAGCTCGGCAAGCTCCCCTGGAAGACGATCGAGGAGGCTTACCAGCTGGAGTACGGAAGCGACCAGCTGCAGATGCACTCTGACGCCGTCCGGCACGGCCAGAAGGTCCTGATCGTGGATGATGTACTGGCGACCGGCGGCACCGCCGCCGCCGCCATCAGGCTCGTCCGCAAGCTCGGAGGCGACGTCATCGGCGTCCAGGTGCTGATCGAGCTCGAGGCACTTGGCGGCCGCAAGCGCCTGAGCGGAGTCGAGGTTGTCAGCGAGATCATCTATTAGGAGAGCGATTTGAAAGTCAGTTCCCAAGGAAGCGACGTCAAGGACGCCAACCTGGCCGCGCAGGGCCAGGATCTGATCGATTGGGCCGCTCGCGAGATGCCGGTCCTGACCTTGATCAAGGCCCGGTTCCTGAAAGAGCAGCCGCTGAAAGGGCTCCGCCTTGCCGCCTGTCTGCACGTAACGAGCGAGACCGCCAACCTCATGCTCACGCTCAAGGCGGGTGGCGCCGACATCGCGCTGTGCGCGTCCAACCCGCTTTCGACCAACGACGCGGTCGCGGCCGCGCTCGCGTCGCAGCATGCCATCAAGACGTACGCGATCCGCGGCGAGGACAACGACACCTACTACGAGCACATCCAGGCCGCGCTCGACCACCGGCCGTCGCTGACCATGGACGACGGCGCAGACCTAGTCTCCGTGCTGCACAAGTCCCGCCAATCGCAGCTGAGCGAGGTGATCGGGGGCACCGAGGAGACCACCACCGGCGTGATCAGGCTTCGCGCGATGGCCGATCGCGGGGTGCTGCGCTACCCGATCGTCGCGGTCAACGAGGCGGACACGAAGCACATG
The DNA here is from genome assembly GCA_035531515.1 of Candidatus Dormiibacterota bacterium. Classification (GTDB taxonomy): domain Bacteria; phylum Chloroflexota; class Dormibacteria; order Dormibacterales; family Dormibacteraceae; genus DATKSS01. The sequence goes on from DATKSS010000074.1 coordinate 20,468, forward strand.
TTCGACAACCGGTACGGCACCGGTCAATCGACCATCGACGGGATCATCCGCTCGACCAACGTCCTGCTCGCCGGCAAGACCTTCGTGATAGCCGGTTACGGCTGGGTCGGGCGCGGGCTGGCGTCGCGGGCCAAGGGCCACGGGGCCGACGTCGTGATCACGGAGATCGACGCGGTCAAGGCACTCGAGGCGGCGATGGACGGCTTCCGCGTGATGAAGATGGGCGACGCGGCTCGCCAGGGCGACATCTTCGTGACGGTCACGGGGGACGTGAACGTGCTCGACCGGCGCCACTTCGAGGTGATGAAGGACGGCGCCATCCTGGCGAACTCCGGGCACTTCAACTCCGAGATCAACCTCAACGCGCTCGACGAGCTCGCGACGGGCGTGAGGCAGGTGCGGCCGTCGGTCCAGGAGTACCGCCTGGCGGACGGCCGCAGGCTCCACGTCCTGGGCGAAGGGCGCTTGATCAACCTCGCGGGCGCCGAAGGACACCCCGCCGCGGTGATGGACATGAGCTTTGCCAACCAGGCTCTGTGCGCCGAGTACGTGGCCAAGAATGCCAAGAGCCTGGAAATGAAGGTTTACGACGTCCCGGAGGAGATCGATGCGGAAGTCGCAAGGCTGAAGCTTCATGCCATGGGCATCGAGATCGACACGCTGACGGAGGAGCAGAAGCGTTACCTCTCGTCATGGGAAGAGGGAACCTAACCCGCCCGACATCCGGTCTGACCGATGCCCTCCCGGCGTGCCGGGGAGGGGCGTAGCGCGATGTTCGAGGCTCGGCGCACCTGGGTGCTGGGCGGAGGCGGCGCCAGGGGCGCCGCGCAGGTCGGTGTCCTCCAGGCCTTCTTCGAGGCGGGCGTCGAAGCGCCCGTGGCCTTCGTCGGGACCAGCGTCGGCGCGCTCAACGGAAGCGTGCTGGCGGCGTATCCGTCACTTGCGGGGGCCATGATGCTTCGCGAGGTATGGCTGTCCCACCAGGCTGCGGCCGTTTTCCAGACCCACCCCCTGGGCGTGATTCTTTCCGGCATCCGTCGAAACGTGCAGAGCGCGCTGCCGCAGGAGAACGTGCTTCGCCTCATCGAGCGGGCGCAGGGTTTGACGGGGATCACGACGTTCGAGCAGCTGCGGATCCCGCTGGCCGTGGTCGCCACCGACCTCAACGCCGGCGAGCCCGCGGTGTTCCGGTCCGGCTTGCTCACCCCGGCTCTCCTAGCGTCAACCGCCATCCCAGGGCTCTTCCCCGCGGTCCGCATCAAGGGCCGCGAGCATCTCGACGGCGGGGTGGTCGACAACACGCCTCTCGACACCGCGATCGCAGGCGGGGCCAGGAACCTCCTTGTGATCAGCCTGATGGCCGGCGGTGAGCTGGAGGCTGCCCCGACGAGCTTGCCAGAGCTCATCGCCCGCACCCTGCAGCTGTCGCTCCACCACCAGATGTTGAGCGACTACGAACGCTTGAAGGACCGCGCGCGGATCGTCGTCCTGTGTCCCATCACGGCGCCGACAGCGACATGGGAGATGAAGCGCGATCACGTCGAGGCGGTCATCGAATCGTCGCGGTCGGCGGCGGCGGCCCTGCTGCGCGAGCGGGGGTCGAAGCTCTTCCGGCACTCCGGGATCCACCGCCTGGTTCTACGCTAGGATTCGGCCGTCCCACCAGGGATCCGTATCAGCCTGGCGCTTGGGGTTGCGCCCGATCGAGGGCGTGTCCTTGCCGGCGCGGGATTCGAAGGAGGACCCATGTCGTCATCAGTTTTCACGTCCGAGTCGGTCACCGAAGGACACCCGGACAAGCTCGCCGACCAGATCTCAGACGCCATCCTGGATTCGATCCTGGCCAAGGACCCGCTGGCCCGCGTCGCCTGTGAAGCGATCGTCACGACGGGCCTGGTGATCGTGGTCGGCGAGATCACGACCGATTGCTATGTCGACATCCCGCGGATCATCCGGCAGACGGTTCGCGAGGTCGGCTACACGCGCGCCAAGTACGGATTCGACGCGGAGACGTGTGGTGTCGTGACCAGCATCGACGAACAATCGCCTGACATCGCCCAGGGGGTCGACGTCGGCGGCGCCGGAGACTCGGGAATGATGTTCGGCTTCGCCTGCGACGAAACGCCGGAGCTCATGCCGCTCCCGATCACTCTCGCCCACCGGCTGGCCAGGCGCCTCGCCGATGTACGGCGCAACAAGACGCTCAGCTACCTGCGGCCTGACGGCAAGGTGCAGGTGACGGTGCGCTACGGCGATGGCGGCAAGCCGGCCGGGGTGGACAACGTGGTCATTTCGACGCAGCACCACGACGAGGTCGACATCGAGCAGCTCCGATCCGACATCATGGAGCACGTCATCGAGGCAGTCATCCCCGCGGAGCTGCGTGACGGCGGAGTCCGGGCGTTCATCAACCCGACCGGTCGTTTTGTCGTCGGCGGCCCCGTGGCGGACGCCGGGCTCACGGGCCGCAAGATCATGGTCGACACTTACGGGGGCTACGCCCGCCACGGAGGCGGCTGCTTCTCCGGCAAGGACCCCACCAAGGTCGATCGCGCCGGAGCCTACGGCGCTCGCTACGTGGCGAAGAACATCGTGGCGGCGGGGCTCGCGGCCAGGTGCGAGGTGCAGATCTCTTATGCGATCGGCGTGGTCAAGCCCGTGGCAGTTCGCATCGACACGTTCGGAACTGGCAAGGCGCCGGACGCGGCGATCTCCGCCGCCGTGACCAAGCTGTTCGACCTCAGCCCTCTCGGCATCATCAAAGAGCTGAACCTGCGGCGTCCGCTCTTCCGCCAGACCGCCGTTTACGGGCATTTCGGCCGCACTGACATCGACGCCCCCTGGGAGTCGACCGCGCGCGCCCTAGAGCTGGCCGAAGAGCTGAAATGACACGAACGGTCGCGGTGATCCCGGCCGGCGGCTCCGGCACGCGCCTGTGGCCGCGCTCGCGCCGAGCGACTCCGAAGCACGCCCTCCCCCTGGGCGGCGGCGGGCGCCCGCTGCTGCGCGACACCTATGACCGGGTGCGGGGCCTTGCCGACGAGGTGTTCGTGGTCACCGAGCTCGGCCAGCGGGAGATCATCCAGTCGGTGCTGCCCGAGATCGACGCGCAGCACATGATCATCGAGCCCGTGGCGAGGGGCACGACCAATGCCTACGGCTTGGCCGCGCTCACGATCGCCGGGCTGGGACCTGAAACCGTGATGGTCGCCATGGCGTCCGACCACATAGTGCGCGGTCGCGCGGCCGTGACCCGCGCGGTCCGAGTCGCCGTTCGCGCGGCCGCGACGACCAAGAGCCTGGTCGCGTTCGGGCTCAAGCCGACCTTTCCCTCGATCGGCCTCGGGTACATTCATGCGCCGCGCCGAGGTCCTGCAGGCACGCGTCGCGTCGAGAGCTTCACCGAGAAGCCCGATCTGCGGACGGCCACAAGATTCCTGAAGGCCGGCGGCTATTACTGGAACCTCGCCTGGTTCGCCTGGCGTGTCGACGTGTTCCTGGAAGAGCTCGCGCATCATGCGCCACGTCACCTGGCCGGTCTAAGAAAGGTCGTAAAGGCGCGCCAGGCTGGTCGCGAGGATGAGGCGACGGCGCTGTACAGGCGCCTTCCGGTCGAGGTCATCGACCGCAGCCTCATGGAGAAGACCGACCGCCTCCTACTGGTTCCGGCCGAGTTCGATTGGGCCGACATCGGCAACTGGGCTGAGCTGGGCGATCGCGTCCGCGCCGACGCGCACGGCAACTCGGTGGAGGGCGAGTCGGTGCTCGTCGACACCACCGGCAGCCTGGTCTTCGGCGGGCGCAGGCTGGTGGCCGCGATCGGCCTCGAGGACATGATCATCGTCGACACGGAAGACGCGCTCCTCGTCTGTCCCCGCTCTCGCGCTCAGGACGTGCGCAAGGTCGTCGATGCCCTCAAGCGGGCCCACAAGACTCGCTACCTATAGTCACCCCACGAAAGCTTCGATTTCGCGGGGACCCCGACAGGTAACCTTGAAGCGATGACGCAAGCAGAACAGATCAAGTTCGGGACGGATGGTTGGCGCGGCATCATCGCCGACGATTTCACGTATGGCAACGTGCGACGAGTGGCCCAGGCCACCGCGCAGTACATGCGGACGCGCTCCAACGAGCCCCTGGCCATCGTGGGCTACGACTGCCGATTCGCCTCTGAGGATTTTGCCCGGGCTGTGGCCGAGGTCTTTGCCGCCAACGGCATCAGGACGCTCGTGTTCGACCGGCCGTCTCCGACCCAGGTTGCATCGTGGACTGTGATCGACCGCAAGGCGACCGGCGCCGCCGTCATCACCGCGAGTCACAACCCTTATCAGTTCAACGGGTTCAAGTACAAGACCGAGACCGGCAGCGCAGTGCCGTCCGATGTGATCGCCGAGCTGGAACGCAATATCGAGGCGCTGCCGGAAGTCTCGGCGCCCAACCCGAGGGTGACTCACGGCCTGGTCTCGGCGTACGACCCGCGGCAGGCGTATTACGCGCAGATCGCCCGCATGGTCGACGTCGACGCGATCAAGGGAGCAGGGCTGCGCATAGTCCACGAGTGCATGTATGGATCGGGGTATGCATACATCGCCGAGATGATCGGCGGCGGCCGCTCGACGGTGACCGAGCTGCACAACCAGCGCAATCCCCTCTTCGGGGGGATCAACCCCGAGCCGATCCGGCCCAACATCGATTCCACGCTCGCGTTCATGAAGGTGGGCGGCCAGGACCTCTGCATATGCACCGACGGCGACGCCGACCGCGTCGGCATCATCGACGAGACCGGCCGCTTCATCAACCAGCTGCAGGTGTTCGCTTTGTTGATGCTCTACCTCTTCGAGGTCAGGGGCATGCGCGGCCCAGTGGTCAAGACCGTGAACATGACCGCGATGGTCGACAAGCTGGGCGCCGAGTACGGGTGCCGGGTGTACGAGGTTCCGGTCGGCTTCAAGAACATCGCGCCGAAGATGATCGAGACCGAGGCGGTGCTCGGCGGAGAGGAATCGGGCGGGTTTGCGGTGCGCGGCCACATCCCCGAGCGCGACGGCATCCTGGTCGGATTGCTGTTCGCGGACATGATGGTCAAGTCGGGCAAGCCGATCTCGCAGCTCCTCGCCGACCTGGAGCAGCGCGTCGGGCCCCACGCATATGCGCGCCACGACATCCACCTCCCAAGGGAGACTTACGACGCCGATCGCAAGCGCATCCTCGAAACGCTGGAGCGCAACGAGCCCCAGGAGGTCGCCGGCGTGAAAGTGCAGCGAGTGCGGGCGGACGACGGTTTCAAGTTCTATCTCGAGGACGGGAGCTGGGTGCTGCTGCGAGCAAGCGGGACCGAGCCACTGATCCGCGTCTACTCGGAGGCGGCGGACGGCGAAGCCGTCGAGGCCCGCCTCGGCGCGCTCGAGGACATCGTCGGAATCAGGATGCATGTACCGACCTGAGCTCGGGAGCGCAGAGAAGTCAAAAGTCGAGAAGCCCTGGTGGTACGAGCTCCGCTGGGCGATCACCGATCGCTACCTGGGCAAGGTCCTGCACGTCAACAAGGGCGAGGCGCTGTCGCTCCAGTACCACGAGCGCAAGGATGAGTATCAGTACATCGTCAAGGGGGTCATCGATATCGAGCTCGGCGGACCGGACGGGCAGCTGGCCACGCACCGTATGAGCGCCGGCGACACGCTGCACCTCACCCCGGGCACTCGCCACCGGCTGACCGCAGTCGAGGACACCGACATCTTCGAGGTGTCGACGCCCGAGATCGACGACGTCGTCAGGCTCGAAGACCGCTATGGGCGCGCTGGAACGTGACGAGCCGGCTCTATAGACTTCCACGGATCACATGAAAGTTCCCCCGGCGCTGGTCGAAAAGGTCGCCCAGCCCTCGACGGCGGCCCAGTCGGAGCGCGATCGAAGCTTCCTGATCTTCGCCGCGGTGGTGCTGGTCGCGCTCGCGCTTGGCTTTAAGTCCGAGCTGCTCGGCCAGGGCCAGGTCTGGGCCCTGGCGCTGGGCCTGGTCGTGATCGCGGCACCCGCGCTGCTCGGCTACCTGAGAGGCACAGAAGAATTTCCACGGATCGAGCACTACATCCCCGTCTCTCTTGGTGCCGTGACCGTTGCCGGTCTTTCGCTCCTGGTACCCGAGCTGTGGAAGTACCTGGTCTTGACGGCAGCCTTCGGCACCGGTTTCATAATCGCGGCCAGGCTCGACTACCTGCGTCTGCGCGACGCGGAGAAGCGCGGCCACGTGGTGCTGCAGGAGGCCATCCTGGTGCTCGTCCTCGCAGGCGCGTACCTGGTCGTGGTGACGCTTCCCTTCAATCCGATCCTCCGCCTGCTCTGGATCTTCGCCATCACGCTTCTCGCGTCGTTCCGGAGCTTCCGCATCAACGGAACCGCTGTGGCGCCGCGTCGAGCCTTCATCTTCGCCCTGTTCGTCGCGCAGGTCGTCACCTTCCTGGCCTGGGCCATCACCGCACTGTCCCTGTACCTGGTCGTCAACGAGGGCACTTTCGCCGTGATGCTCCTGTTCGCGTGGTACATCAACCGCGGGCTCGTGCGCCACACGTTGGAGGACAGCTTCTCGCGCAACGTTGTCCTCGAGTACGGCGCCTTCGCGGTCGTGTTGATCTACCTCTTCGTCTCGAGCTACCAACCCGCCCGGTGACGATATGAGCGGAAACTTCAGGGTTTCTCCCGCGGCTGTCCCGCGGGGGCCCCAGAGGGGGCCGCTCAACGGCCCATCGGACGCCCACTCTCCAATGGTCGCCTCTCGGGCCGGATTCGCGGCCGGGATGAACCCGGCCCCCTGGCGACGCCAGCAGGCTATCGCTACATGCCCAGGTAGGCTTTCTGGACGTCTTCGGAAGCAAGCAGGTCCTTGCCGGTGCCGGTCTGGACGATGACCCCGGTCTCGAGCACGTAGCCGCGATGCGCCACCTCGAGGGCTTTGGTGGCGTTCTGCTCCACGAGAAGTACGGGCGTGCCCTGCGAGTTGATCTCGCGCACGATGTTGAAGATCGTCTCGACCAGGAGCGGCGAGAGGCCGAGCGAGGGTTCGTCGAGCATCAGCACCTTCGGCTTGGCCATCAGTGCGCGGCCCATCGCGCACATCTGCTGCTCACCGCCGGATAGAGTGCCCGCGATCTGGTGGATCCGCTCTTTGAGACGGGGGAACAGCTCGAAGACCCGCTCCATGTCCTGCTTGATCTCGACCTGGTTCCGGCGCGTGTAGGCCCCCATCCTCAGGTTGTCGTGCACCGTCATGCGAGTGAACAGCCGCCGCCCTTCAGGCGAGTGGCAGATGCCGAGGTCGACGATCTTCTGCGGTTCCGTATGGGTGATGTCCTTGCCGTCGAACTTGATCGTGCCACGCATGGGGTGGATCAGCCCCGAGATCGTGCGAAGCGTCGTGGTCTTGCCTGCTCCGTTGGATCCGATCAGTGCGACGATCTCGCCCTTGTCGACCTCAAGCGTTGCTCCTCGTACCGCCTGGACGCGGCCGTAGAAGACGTCGATTCCCGAGACTTCGAGCAGCGCCATCTAGATCGTCGCTACGGTCATGCGGACTTGCCGAGATAGGCTTCGATCACCCGCTGGTTGCGCCGGACCTCGGACGGCGAGCCTTCGGCGATCTTCTCGCCGTGGTCCAGCACGACGATCCGCTGCGATGCCTGCATGACCACCCTCATGTCGTGCTCGATCAGGAAGACGGTCGTCCCGCGCTTCAAGATCTGCTGGACGAGAGCCATCAGCTCGACCTTCTCCTGTGGGGTGAAGCCGGCCGCGGGCTCGTCGAGGAGCAGCAGCTTGGGGTCCGTCGCCAGCGCACGCGCGATCTCCAGGCGCCGCTGTTGGCCGTAGGCGAGGTTCCGTGCATAGCTGTCAGCCTGGTGGGCAAGGCCGACCATCTCGAGGAGCTCCATGGAATGCTCGATGATGGCCTGCTCCTCGCGGCGCTCGAACGGAGTCTTGAGCAGCGAGTCCCAGAGCTTGGAATGCATGCGGCAGTGATGACCGAGACGGACGTTGTCGAGCGCAGACATGTACTCGAACAGGCGGATGTTCTGGAACGTGCGCGCGATGCCGGCTTTGGCGGTGCGGTGTGGGGGAGAGCCTGTCAGGTCGCGGTCGTTGAAGGTGACCGTGCCCAGCGTCGGCTTGTACATACCCGTGACGCAGTTGAACAGCGTGGTCTTTCCCGCGCCGTTCGGTCCGATCAACGCGAACACCTCGCCCGTCTTGACCTCGAAGCTCACGTTGTCGACCGCGACCAGGCCGCCGAAGCGCTTGGTTAGGCCTGAGACCTGGAGGATGTATTCGCTCACTTGACCGCCGGGGCCAGGTCGGCCGTGTGCTTGAGCTCCTGCTTGCGGATCTGGCTGGGCAGCAGGCCTTGCGGACGCAGCAGCATGATGCCGACCAGGATCAACCCGAAGATCAGGTATTTCGACCGGGACACCTCCTCTGCGATGCCCGGCCAGCCGTTCGGCGTGGACTGGGTCAGCCAGTTCATGCCCAGCGAGCTGGCGAGACTCTCGACCTGCGTAGGGGCGTTGGGGAGCAGCCAGAACAGGACGAAATAGAGGACGGCGGCGCCGATCATCGCACCGGGGATGTTGCCCATCCCGCCGAGCACCACCATCGCCAGAACCGTCACCGATACATCAAAGCCAAAGTTGTCGGAGCTGACATAAGAAAGCTTGGCGCCGTAGAAGGCGCCGGCGAAACCGCTCGTCGCAGCGCCGATCGAGAAGGCGAGCAGCTTGACGGATACGGTGTTGACGCCACTCGCCGCCGCTGCCGTCTCGTCCTCGCGGACCGCCATCCAGGCGCGGCCCAGTCGAGAGTTGTACAGGTTGTGGACCAGGACGACGACGAAGGCGATGAGGATCACCATCAGCACGTAATAGGCCGTCAGGTTCGCGGAGGTGAACCGGAAGTCCGGTACATAGGCGAAGTCCTGCCCGATCCAGGGGCCCTGGAACCAACCCGGCAGGGTCGGCACGTCCAGGGCGCTGATGCCCGGCACTCCGCCGGTCCACACGCCGGCGTTGCGAAAGACGCGAGGTACGATCTCGCCGAATCCCAGCGTCACGATAGCGAGATAGTCCCCACGCAGCCGCAGGGTCGGGGCCCCGAGCAGCGCGCCGGCGGTCGCGGCGACGATCATGCCGATGAAAAGCGCGATCCAGAAAGGTATGTGCAGCGAGTGGCCGATTGGGGTGACGCCGAGGTGGTTCGACGCGACGATGGCGTAGGTGTAGGAGCCGATGGCGAAGAATGCGGCGTACCCGAGGTCGAGCAGGCCTGCAAAGCCGACCACGACGTTGAGGCCGATCGCCATCAGCATGTAAATCCCGCCGTCGGCGGCGAGGCCGACGAGATAGTCTCCGTTGCCGCCCGTGGCGAACTGGACGACGGCGGGGTAGAAAAGCGCCGCCAGGCCCATGATGGTGTAGGCGACCGCATTCGGATTGCGCGAGTTCGAGCGGACGAAATCGCGCACGCGGCTCATTTCTCGGGCACTCGCATCCCAAGCAAACCGGTGGGCCGGAACACCAGGACGAAGATGAGGATCCCGAAGATCATGATCTGCGTCCACGACACCGAGAAGTAGCCGTCCGAGATCGCGGCGATGATCCCGATCGCGAAGCCGCCGAGCGCCGCTCCCGGGATGTTGCCGATACCTCCAAACACGGCGGCCGTGAACGCGATCAGGCCGTACTGGAAGCCGTCGAACGCCGCCACCGAGTTGTAGTACAGGCCGTAGATGATGCCGCCGGCGCCCGCCAGCGCGGCGCCGATGAAGAACGTGGCCGAGATCGTTCGGTTGATGTCGATCCCCATGAGCTGGGCCGCGTCACGGTCCTGCGCGGTGGCGCGCATCGCCTTGCCGAGCTTGGAACGACCCACGAAAAGGGTCAAACCGATCATCAGCACGATCGCAATCACGATCACCATCACGGCCTTCGCGGCGATGGTCACGCCTCCGCCAAGCGAGATCTGCTGCTCCGGGAGGAAGTCGGGATACGCGAGGTTGTAGGGCCCGCGCCAGATGAACATGACGCCTTCGAGAAAGGCCGACATGCCGATGGCCGTGATCAGGGGGGCCAGGCGCGGCGCATGACGCAGCGGACGGTACGCGACTCGCTCGATCGCGACGTTGACCAGCGCGCAGAACAGCATGGTCACCACGAACAGGCCGATCAACGGCAGGATCAGCGCGGTGCTCGGCGCCTTGCCCGCGGTCAACCCGAAGAGAGGCATGACCGCCAGCGAGAAGAACGCGCCCAGGGTGAATACGTCGCCGTGCGCGAAGTTGATCAGCTCGATGATGCCGTAGACCATCGTGTAACCGAGGGCGACGAGGGCGAAGATGGCTCCTTGCGCCATGCCGAAGCCCAGGGTCTGGAAGAAGTACGTGGGCCCCGATTGGTAGATCCTCTGCAGGGCCGCGACCACCGCGATCGCCACCACGAGCAGGCCGACTAGGTTGACGGCGGAGCTGGTGGGAGAGGTTAAAACCGACCCCCGGAGTCGCTGCACCATCGCGGCCATCCGGCTAATTGTTCACAAATCGCAACTCTTGGCAAAAAGAAAAGGGAGGGGCTGTGCGGCCCCTCCCTTTGAACTGACTGGTTGCTAGGACGTTACGGAGAGGTTCTTGATTGTCGTCCAGGCTCCGCTCTTGTACTGCTGGATCTGCAGGGCCGGCGTGGTCGGGTCACCCGTCGAGTTGAGGGTGTAGGTGCCGGTGAGGCCCGGGAAGTTATTCGTCTGCGCTATCTGGTCGATGACTGCCTGGCGGGTCGGCATGTTGCCGTTGTTGGCCTTGATCGCCCGGTCGATCGAGTCGATCAGGATCGCGGCGCAGTCGTAGGCGGCATAGGTGTAGGCGGCGGTGTCGCTCGGGTTCGGGTGCGCTGCCTTGTAGGCGGCGATGGTCGAAGCCGCGCTCGGGTTCGAGTTGGCGTCCGCGACGCCCTGGCTCGCGTACATGTGGTCGTTGCCCATAGTCGCTCCAGCGTCGGAGATGCACTGCGCGTCGCCGATGCCGTCAGGGCCCAGGTAGTAGGTGCTGGGGTCGAAGATGCCCTGGCTCTCTGCCCGAGGGATGCATCCGTAGGTGGCCGAGGTCGCGCCGGCGTAGATCGCCGTCGCACCGGCAGCCTTGGCCCGGTTCAGCCAAGAGTGGAAGTCAGGCTTGCTGGAGGTGTCGAAGCCCTGGCGGGCGACGACGGTTCCGCCCTTCTTCTGGAACTCGGTCGCGAAGTTGTTGGCGACGCCCAGGCCGAACGGCTCCTGGTCGTCCCAGACGGCGATGACCTTGACGCCCAGGGTGTCGTAGGCGAAGTCCGCCATCGCTGGGCCCTGGTGCGTGTCGTTGGCGGCGATACGGAAGTAGTTGTTCTTGCCGGTCGGCCGGAGTGCGGCCGCAGTGTAGCCGGCGTACGACTGGCAGTATGGGAACACCAGCGTCAGACACTCGTTGGTGTTGGACGGGCTGATCATCGCCAGCGGCGCCTGGTTGGCGACGGGGATCTCAGCCGCGGCCACGCCGGAGTTGAACGGGCCCACCATGCCGAGGATCTTCGTGTTGGAGATCATCTGCTGGACGTTCTGAGCGCCCTTGGTGGGGTTGTGTACCCCGTTGACCGAGTCGTCGAACGGCACGAACTTGAGCGTGAAGCCATCGACGGTGCCCTTCTGGGTGACGGCGAACTGAGCTCCGTACTGGGTGGGCAGTCCGCTCGAGGCGTCGGCGCCTGACGTGGGGAGGTCGCTCGCGATGTCGATCTCGCCCTTCGAAGTGCTGCCACCGCCGCCTGAGCTTCCGCAGGCGAAGGCGAACAGCGTCGCCACGATGAGGACTCCGAGTCCCCTAGCTCGAACCATATGGTTCCCCCTTGTGATTCCTGGGAGCCCCGTCGCCTTCAGGCCGCTGGACTCCCATCACTCGCCGCCCTCTTCCCAACTGTTGGCGGCCAACACGGTCGGGGCGAGAGTGCGCCGGCGTCGAGTGCGGCCACATAGGGTGGCCGAACCGCTACTCCGATGGAAACTATTGACCCGCGGCGGCCCGCAAGTCAAGTGACGATCGGACATGAGTCTAACACGCTGTCAATAAGCGAGTGCAGCGCTGTAATCAACGACTCCGGCGAGCTTCCAGGGGACGGCCGGGTCGTCCCCTGCGGGCTCGGTCACTGACAGCACGCGGTTGCCGGTGTCCCCAGCGTGGTCGAAGCCGATCGTGCCCGTTACGCCCGTCAGACCCGAGATCGCCGAAAGCTGG
>DATKSS010000075.1:0-3305 GCA_035531515.1 Candidatus Dormiibacterota bacterium
CTGCTCACCTGGGCGGGCGCCGCCATCGCCACCTCGACCAAGGAGGAGCTTGTCCGCCTCAGTGCACGGCACCGCGCCCGGCTTGGGCCGGTCTGGGTCTTCGCCCCGCTGGATCGCGACACCTCATGGACCGCCGAATTCGGATTGCAAGCCGCCACCTGGAATCCGGTCTCGTCGATTAGTGACTGCGGCTCCGCCGCCGAGCTCGCCGACCATTTCACCGCTTACGGCAAGGGCGGCAGTGCGGCGCACTGGTACCTCGCCGCCTCCAACCTCATCACCGCGCTGGCGGTCTTCGCCAAGGAGCGCGGCGGTGACATGAGCACCGTGCTGATCGCCCTCAACCGCACCGCGCAGTCGGACTTCGCCGAACTCTCCAAGGTGATCGACGACGCCCGCGCCGCCGACCTCCTGATGGCACACGCCCTGACCCCGGACCGGGAGGCGGGCTCGATCGCCTCGACCGCCCGCACCTGCCTCGGGCTGTGGGTCGATGAGCGTGTCTGCACCGCAACGACTGCAAGCGAGCGTGAGCTGGACCTCGACGCCCTGCTCGCACAAGGCGGGACTCTCTACTTGGTGGCGCCCGCCGAGGAGGCGGAGCGTTGCCGGCCGCTGTTCTCGGCTCTCATTGGCAGCCTGCTGCGCAGGGCGACGCTGCGGGCGCGGACACAGGGCGGCGTGCTGGCGCCGCGATTGCTCCTGGCGCTCGATGAAGCGGCCAACTTCGCCCGCATCCCCCGCCTCGCCGGCTACGCCTCGAGCGGGCCTGGCCAGGGCATCCAGCTGCTGCTCTGTTTCCACGACCTGGCCCAGATCGAGGCCGGCTACGGCCGCGAGGAGGCGCGCACGGTCTGGAACAACTGCCGCGCCCGCCTGCTCCTCCCCGGCCAGGGCGACCTGATCACGCTCGAGCATTTCAGCCGGGCCATCGGCGACGAGACGCGCACCTATCGCGTGCAGCACGGCAACGTTCGTAGCTCGAACTCCTCGGAGCAGCGCCTTGGCCATCCGCTCTCCAGCCCCGACGACCTGCGCCGTCTTGGCCAGGCGGTGCTGGTCTACGCATCGGCGCCACCCGCCCGCTTGCAGCTCAGGCGCTGGGACCAGGTTCCCCACTTTCGCCGGCTGGCCGAAGGAGGCGTGCCAGCCGGCCGGTCCCAGCCCCGCCCGTCCTTATTCCTGTCCACCGTCATTCGCCGCCTCCGCGGCAAGGGAGATTGCTATTGATCCTTCGCGTCACTGACATCGTCGTCCGCCCCGACCTCAGAGGCCTGCCGCCCAACGTGCTCGCTGGGCTCGAGCACCTGGCCAACAACGCAGCCGGTCTCTTGGTGCTGGTCTCCGGCATCGGCATCGCCGTCTCGCTGATCGGCTGGGTGTTTGCCGCCTTCAGCTCCAACCCCCAGCTCGCCGAGCGCTCCAAGTCGTCTCTGGGGGTCTCGATCGCCGCCGTGGCGCTGCTCTACTTGGGCATCGCCGCCGCCAACTACGCCGGACGGCTCTTCTCGTGACCGCCGCCACCGATCCCTACTCCGGCTACGTGAATCAGATCGTCCAGGCGATCTCAACCTGGGCAATCAAGGACGCGCTCTGGGGGATCTCCAACCTCATGCATTCCTTCGGCGATGCCACCGAGCCCGACTTCACCGCCCTGGTCCCGATCTACAACCGGGTGCTCGCGATCTCGCTCCTGGTCCTGGGCGCGGTGGTTGCGTTCGGCATCATCGAACGCATCTTCGGCGGCGAGCACGGTCTCGCCCTCTCGGTGGTGCCGCGAGTGATCGGCTGCGTCTTCTTCGCCTACTCCGGGCTCGCCATCGTCCAATACGCCACCGTCCACGCCGCGCTCCTCGGCCACGCCTGGGACAAGGAGCTCGCCGCCGCCAGTCCCGATGCGATGGTTTCGGCCGGAAGCGTCGATCCCTCCCAGATCCACCTCAACGTGGTGGCGCTGATCCTCATGGCTCTCCTGGTCAGCTTCCTCGCCCTGGTCGTCTACCTCGAGCTGATCGTGCGCGCGGCGCTGGTGCTGACGATCACCGCCTTCGTCCCCCTGGTCTGCGTGCTCGCGATCTGGCCGCGTCTGGCCGGCGGCGCGCTGCACCTTGCCGAGTTCGTGATCGGGCTCCTCCTTTCCAAATTCGTCGTCGCCACTGCGTTCGTAGTCGGCCTCTCGCTGCTGCTGCCCGCGGTGCTCGGCGTCGCGCCGCACAACGGCAAGGCGGACTGGATGGCGAGCGGCTTCGCGATCCTGCTAATAACCGCGATTTCACCGGTAGCCCTCTTCCAGGGCATCAAGTTCGCGCACGGCACTGCCGGCACTGTGGCTAGGGGCTGGGGCGGCACGGCCGCATACATGCTCCCGATCGGTCTCGCGACTCGGCGAGTGGGCGGCCTTCTCACGCCCTGGGTGGGTTCGGCCGGAAGGCGCGCGGGCCGGGCCATCGGCGCTGGAGTGCGGCGCCTCAACCGGCTGCGAGGGCAGGCCGGTGAGGAGGCTGGGCATTAATAAGGACGCGCGCACGAGGACGTCTTCGGAATCGCGGCAGACCGCCAGGGAACCCGACCCGGTTTCCTCGCGGCGCGGAGCCCACTCTGACCGTCTGTCGGAGATCCTGCTTTGCGATGACACGACCGTAGCTGAGGGGCCGGGCCTCGCGGCCGTAAAAGAGATCAATCGCGGTGGCAACTCCGGGCAACGCCAGACCTCGATTGGCGTCAAGGACGTGCCCGCATTCATGACCGAGTCGTCAATCTCCTTGGCGGCTCGAAGGGCCGTCGGGAACCAGCGTCGGGACCGGTTCCCCACCGAGTTAATCGGTAGCTCAGACGCGGTCGATGAGCCGGTCGAGCCGACAGCGCCTGCTGAATCTCTCCTCTTGGACAGCCGGGAGGTCGAGCGGCTGCTAGGGATCGGGCGCACCAAGGTGTATGAACTGATTGCGAGCGAGCAGATCCCGGTGGTTCGAATCGGACGCTGCGTGCGGGTCCCACGCGACGAGCTGAAGGCCTGGATAACTTCCCAGACATCCCTTCGTGAGATCCAGCACGTGCGTGGCCCGGAAAAGAGGTGACGAGCAGGCGGCGGGGCAATAACGAAGGCACGATCTATCAGCGCGCAAACGGGCGGTGGGCCGCAGCCCTATCAGGACCCGGAGGCACTCGCACCTTCATCTACGGCAAAACCAAGGACGAGGTTCAGGGCAAGTTGGCCGAGGAGATGCACGCACGCAGCCTCGGCACAGCCGCTGCGTCACGGACCATGAGCGTTGGTGCCTTCCTCGACCAGTGGCTCGAGGGCA
>DATKSS010000076.1:0-4519 GCA_035531515.1 Candidatus Dormiibacterota bacterium
ACCGGGCCGGTGGCGCCGACGATGTCGCCGGCGTCCAGATCGGCGAAGCGGGCGAACTCCTCGTCCCCGAGGATCTCGCGTGTCGCCATCAGCTGGATCCGGCCGTGCCCGTCCTGGAGGTCCGCGAAGACGAGGCCGCCCTGCACGCGCTTCACCATCAGGCGGCCGGCGAGCGCCACCTGCCCGGTGCGCTCGCTCTCGCCGAGCAGCTCGCGCGCCGACAGGGTCGTCTGAGTGGGTCGGAATCCGCGCGAGAAGGGGTCGACGTCGGAGGCGCGCAGTCGATCGAGCTTTTCGCGGCGGTCGCGCATCACGGCCGGCAGGTCGACCTCCGCCCCGTCTTTCTCCTTCTCTTTCACGATCGGAAAGACTAGCGGTTAAAGAGCTATCTCCTGCTCCTCGGCTGCAGGAAACGCATTGACCTCCGCCCCGCCCGACTGGCGGTGATTTCCAAGGGCCTCCTCGATGAGCCCGTCAATGTCGGTGTCCGAATGCAGGGGGTCGTGATGGAAGAAGGCCAGCTCTTTCGCCCCCGCCTGCTCGGCCAGGGACAACGAATCCTCGTAGGTCGAGTGCCCGAAGCCTGCGTGTGTCTTGTACTCCTCGGTGCTGTACTGCGCATCGTGGACGAGGAGGTCTGAGTCCCGGCACCAGTTGGCGAGCGCCTTCAGCGACCCGTTGGCCTCGGCGGTGAACAGGGCGAGTTCGTTGTCGGTGGCGAACGTGAAACGGGACGAGCCCTCATCGATCCGGTACCCGAAGGTCGGGATCGGGTGCATCAACAGGTGGGGCGTGATGCGCAGCCCACCGACCTCGAACGTCTCCCCCGGGTTGCGCTCGATGAATTCCATCTCGGCCGGCATGTGGCTCAGACGGACCGGGAAATACGCGGGGTCCATCTGGTCCGCGAAGGCGGCCTGCAGCGATTTGGCCGAGCCGGCCGGCCCGACGATCGTCAAATGCGTGCCGGGGACGAACGCGGGCAGGAAGAAGGGGAAGCCCTGGATGTGATCGAGGTGCGTGTGCGTGATGAGCAGGTGCGCCTGCAGCGGCTCGTTTGGGCTGAAGGTGGCGCCGAGCTCGGCGATTCCCGACCCCGAATCGACGATGAGCAGGTTGTTGCTCTTGTCCCTGACCTCGATGCAGGTCGTGTTGCCCCCGTACCGCAAGGTTCGCCGGCCGGGCGTGGGGCGGGTGCCGCGGGTGCCCCAGAACTTGATCCTCATGCCTTCGCGGTGACTTCGAAAACGCGCTTGTCGATGAATATCTTGAGAAGGTCTCGGTCGAGCTCCCCCCGGTCGGCTTCCGAATGCAGGATGTCCAGTGCCTTTTGGGTCGGAACGGCGGGCTTGTACGTGCGGTCCCGCGCGGTCAGAGCGTCGTAGATGTCCGAGATCGTCATCATGCGGGTCTGAATCGGAATCTGATCCCCACGCAGGCCGCGCGGGTACCCCGAACCGTCGAGCTTTTCGTGATGGCCCCAGGCGATGTCCGGAATGCCTTTCATCGGTGCCGTCCACGGGATCTTGGCCAGGAAGTCGTGGCTCTTGGTGACGTGCGATTCGATTTCCTTTCGTTCCTCGGGTGTCAGCGTGCCCTTCTGGACGCTCAGGAAATGGAACTCCTTCGGGGCGATCAGGGGCTGCACCTGGCCCGACATGTCAGGGAACGTGTGCTCTTTCACGGCCGACAGTATCGATGCCTTGTCCTCGGGCAAGACGCTCGGCTCGTTGGCTACGGCTATGGCCTCGAACCACCCGCGGTACTGCTCCAGCTCGGCCTCGACGCGCCGTTCGATCTCGGCGGCCGTACCGCCATCGACGCCATCGCGCCGCCACGCCTCCAACTCTGCCCTCAGGCGCTTGTACTGAGCCCAGCGCTCGACCGAGTCGAAGCGCCATCTGATCAGGTCCAGCTGGTACGGATACAGCTTCTTTTCTTTGACCAGGATGTCCTCGCGCACGCCGATCTTCCCGAAGTCGTGCAGCAAGCATGCGTAACGAAGTTCCTTCAACTGGTCGGCGCTGAAAATGATGTCGCGGTACGTGCCGACACCGATCCTGGTGACCTCCCTGGCCAGGGTCGTGGTGAGGGCCTCGACGCGGCCCGAGTGTCCGGCGGTGCTCTCGTCTCTCTGCTCGATCGCGTAGACGCTTGCCGTCACGAATTTGTCGAACAGGTCCTCGATCTCTTTCAACAAGCTCTTGTTGTCGATTGCGACGGCGGCCTGGCTGGCGACGGACTCGAGCATCTCCAGGTCCTCCGGCCTGAAGCTCACCACCTCGGTCGCGACGTTGTCGACGGTGAGCTTTGTCTCGAAGCGCCGCTTGGCGTTGATCAGTTGGACTGCGCCGACCACGTCGTGGTTGTAGTTGCGCATCGGCACGGTCAGCATCGACTTCGTCCGGTAGCCGTATTGAGCATCGAAGTTCTTACCGCCCTGCGGCTTGCCGGGCGGGGGATTGTAGGCGTCCTCGTAAATCTGGCTTTCCTCCGTGGTGACCGCGTACCCGACCACCGTCTTGTCGTCGACAGCCACGGTGAAGTCCTGGTACGTGTCGTTTTCGATTGAGCTGTTCTGGCTCGAGGCCAGGGCCAGTCTCGGCATCCCGTCCACGTCCCGCTTGAGCCACAGGCTGGCGCCGTCGGCATTGGTCAGCTGCTGCATCGTCGTGAGGATGAACTTCTGCAGCTTGTCGATATCGCGCTCGGCGGACAGCGCGATTCCGATGCGGTTGAGCTCCTCGAACTGACCGTGCTGCCGCCGGGCCTGCTCCTCTAGCTGGGTGACCTGCTGCTTGAGAACGATGTTCTCCATCGCGATCCGGACCAGCTCCCGCAGGGCCGTGGGCGACGCGTCGCCGGGGACTTCGATGGCGATGTCGGCGAGCCCCTCGGGGGCGGCCTGGCCCGGGGCGAGCAGGACCAGCGCCGGCTTGACGACCTGCGCCGGGTCCCCGAGCGCCTCGCTCTCCAGGCCTGCGCCCGCCAGCGCCCCGGCCAGCCCTGTCTGATCCAGGCTGTGGGCGACATAGACGTGGATGCGCTGTGAGGTCTTCATGCTGGCTGGGTCACCACGTCTTATCTAGCACCGCCGTTGGAGTTTTGAGCGTAGATAAGCCTTAAACCTTCGAGAGTCAACAGCGGGTCGGTGGTTTCGATCACGTTGGTGAGCCCGGCCACCAGGGTTGCCTGGCCGCCGGTGGCGATCACTCGCGCCGTCCCGCCAAGTTCCGCGACCATCCTCTTGACCATCCCTTCGACCTGCGCCACGAAGCCCCAGACCAGGCCTGACTGGATCGAGGTGACCGTGTTGCGGCCGATCACCGAGTCGGGGGCGACCGGCTCGACACGCCGCAGCATCGCCGTGTGGGAGACGAGGGCGTCCAGGGAGATCTCGACCCCCGGCGCGATCGCCCCACCCAGGTAGTCGCCCTCCGCGTTGATGGCGTCGTAGGTGACCGCGGTCCCGAAATCGATGACCACGATCGGGCCGCCGTACTTGGTGAACGCGGCCAGCGCGTTGGCGATGCGGTCGGCGCCGACGTCCTTGGGGTTGTCGTACCGGATGCGGACGCTCGTCTTGATGCCGGGACCGACCATTACGGGCTCGCACTTCAGGTACCGCCGCGAGGCCTCCAGCAGGGCCGGGTTCACGGTGGGCACGACGCTCGAGATCACCACCCCGTCGACCAGGCCCAGGTCCAGCCCGCGTAGCTCGAACAGCTGAACGAGCTCCAGGCCCATCTCATCCGCCGTCCGCTCGCGGTGCGAGGTGACCCTCCAGTCCGCGACCAGGCTCTCCCCGTCGAACAGGGCGAGCGTCACGTTCGTGTTGCCGACGTCGACGGCGAGCAGCATCAGGCCCGAACTCTACGTTGGAAGGACCGGAGGGTGCGCCTGGCTCCAGCGCAGGAGCCGGGCGGCCTCGCGGCGCATCTCCGAGGCCCGAGCCGAAACTCGTCGGGGGTGAGGCGCCCCGGGGAGGTCGCGCCTGCGAAGTGAGGCGGGCGCCCTGGAGGGCGCTTTGAACGCGCCGTCGCGAACCTGCCGCCCGATCGCCTCGTGGGCGCGGCGGAACGGGATCCCGGCGCGAACCAGGTCTTCGGCGGCGTCCGTGGCGAGCAGGCCGGGGTCGGAGGCTGCGGCCGCGAGCCGCTCGCGGTCGAACTCGAGGTGGCGGACCAAGAGCTCGGCCGCCCGGATCGAGTCGAGCGCGTTGTCGACCGCCGCAAAAAGGGCCGGCTTGTCCTCCTGCAGGTCGCGGTCGTAAGCGAGCGGAAGGCCCTTGAGGACGGTCCCCAGCGCGACCAGCGCACCGAGAGCCCGGCCCACGCGCCCTCTCAGCAGCTCTGCGATGTCCGGGTTCTTCTTCTGGGGCATGAGGCTCGAGCCGGTCGCGATCTCGTCCGCCAGCTTCACGAAGCCGAACTCCGCGCTCGCCCAGAGCACCACGTCCTCGCCCAGCCGGCTCAGGTGCAGGGATGCGCTCGCGCATGCGTAGGCGAGGTCGAGGGCG
>DATKSS010000077.1:0-2421 GCA_035531515.1 Candidatus Dormiibacterota bacterium
CTCGACTTCACCCGCGGGTACGCCCGGAGCCATGACCTCGATGGCCCGAGTCTGTAGCGCCAGCATCGCCTCGAATACGCGCACCTGCTCGGCGGTCGGCTCGCCGACGACCATCGTGCGCTCGAGCTCGCTGAGGTAGCCGTCGATGTTGGCGCCCGCCCCGCTGACCACTACATCGCCCTGCTGGATGCCATGGCCCTGGACGAATCCGTGGGGCATGGCGGTCGACCGACCCGCCACGAACATGGCTGTCAACCCGGTGCTGTCCGCGCCCCGCGGTCGCCACCCAGGCATCTCGTGGACCATCTCGAAAAGAGTTTCGTTCTGCGCAGGCGTGTAGCACTCCATCTCAGTCCTGCCCGTCTGGATCGCGGCCTGCATTCGGTGATGAGCCCGCACGGCCCAGTCGCAGCTGAGCTGGATGCACGCGATCTCGCCGGCCGACTTGACCCGCCGCAGCGACTCGACGATCAGCTCGGCATCCATCGGCGTTTGTCCGGTGAGGTCGCTCAACCGCGGCCCCCGGTAGCCCCAGTACGGCACGTACCCGTCGTGGTCGGCGCCCGTGCGCCGGGGCCGTGCGTTCATCTCGGCCAGGATCGTCGAGACGCGTTCCATTGGGTGCTCGGCGCCGGGGTACTCGAAGTAGACGTTCACCCTGTCCACGGACGTCGAAGCCTCCGCGTGCTCCTTCTCGACCGCTGGCACGACGAGCGCTGATCGGCCGTGGCGGTCCAGCACGAGCGCGATCGGGCGCTCGGTGGGGATGTGGTGAAATCCGGTCAGGTAGGCGACCCGGGCGGGGTAGAAGACGCACATCGCGTCGAGGCCGGCCGCCTCCAGGCCCGCCGCCACGCACTCGCGACGCCTGGCGTACTCCTCCTCGGTGATGCCTGGCAGCTTCCCCGCGCGGTGGGGAGGGCCATTCTCCGATCCCGACTCATTTCTTTTAGTACGCGGCAAGCTTTCTGATCGCCTCCGCGATCTTGTGCGGGTTGGGCATGAAGAACTCTTCCTGCGGCCCGTTGAAAGGCATGGCTGGGATGTCGGGAGCGGCGACGCGCACCACGGGGCCGTCCAGGCTGTCGAAAGCGTGCTCGGAGATGATCGCCGCCACCTCGGCGCCGAAGCCGCCCGTGAGGTTGTCCTCGTACACGACCATGGCTTTGCCGGTGCGGCGCACCGATTCGAGGATGGTCTCGCGATCAAGCGGAGCCAGCGTTCGCAGGTCCACCACCTCCACGCTGACCCCTTCAGACTCGAGCGTGTAGGCAGCCTCGAGGCAGTAGTGGGTCATGAGTCCCCAAGCAAAGCAGCTCACGTTGGTCCCAGGGCGGCGGATGACGGCCGGGCCGATCGGCACCAGGTGGTCTCCGTCGGGCACTTCTTCGGCCACGAGGCGGTATACCTTCTTGTGCTCGAGGAAGATCACCGGGTCGGGATCGCGGATCGCCGACTTGAGCAGACCATGGGCGTCGGCCGGCATGCTTGGCACCACGACCTTCAAGCCCGGCACGTGGGCGTAGAAGGCCTCGATCGACTGCGAATGGTAGAGCCCGCCGTGAACCCCACCCCCGAACGGGGCCCGGATCACTATGGGCACCGACCAGTCGCCGTTGGAGCGGTACCGGGTCCGCGCCGCCTCGCTCACGATCTGGTCGAAGGCCGGGTGAATGAAATCCGCGAACTGGATCTCAGCGATCGGGATTAGCCCGTTCAGCGCTGCGCCGATCGCGACCCCGACTATGCCCGACTCCGCGAGCGGGGTGTCTAGCACGCGGGCCTCGCCGAATCGTGCGTAGAGACCGTCCGTCGCGCCGAACACGCCGCCTTTCCGTCCCACGTCCTCACCCATGACGAGCACGCGGTCGTCACGCTCCATCTCCTCGGCCATGGCCGCGCGGACCGCTTCGATCATTCGCATCTCGCTCACTACAGGGACATTGTCCAGCGCCGGAGCCTGCAGCGCCAGGTGGACTCACCAACCCGGTCGAAAGGCCAGCTTCTCCAGGTGCTCCGGTGCATTGGAGGATCCCCCGCCCGTTCCTCATCGTCGCGAGAGGGCTGCAGCCGCGATGGCCAATACTGAGCCGCCCACCGCGATGAACCAGCCTGTTCGGCGTCCAGCACCCCATGGATCGACGCGGTCGAACGCCGACCGGCCGAAGATGCCCTGTACGACTCCCAGCCCCAGCTCAGCAAGGCCTGCCGCGATCCCTAAACCAGCCGCGTCGCTGCTCATCAGAGGAAGGTAGTCGCAGCTCTTCGAGTCGGGCCGCCAGGCAGGAAAAGATTGCTCTTAGCAACGACTGGATGGCCGAGGTGGCGCGTTAGACTGCACTGAGGGGGGAGGGTTAAATAACCTTCCTGGAGGGGAACGCTATTTCGTTCTCGGCGGACGTCAAGAACGAGATGGCGGGG
>DATKSS010000078.1:0-5006 GCA_035531515.1 Candidatus Dormiibacterota bacterium
GTCCGGGGGCAACCTCAACGTGCCGGTCGTGCTCACGATGGCCATCGGCGGCGGCTACAGCGACGGCGCCCAGCATTCGCAGACGCTCTACGGGACGTTCGCCCATCTGCCGGGCATGAAGATCGTCGTCCCTTCGACGCCGTATGACGCCAAGGGCCTGATGATCGCCGCCATCCGCGACGACAACCCCGTCCTCTACATGTTTCACAAGGGAGTGATGGGGCTGGGCTGGATGACGCCCAACCCTCGAGCGACCGGCGAGGTGCCCGAGGAGCCCTACACGGTGCCGATCGGGAAGGCGGACGTGAAGCGGCCGGGCCGCGACCTCACCATCGTCACGGTCTCCCTCATGGTCCACCGCGCGCTCGACGCCGCCGACGACCTGGCCAAGGAGGGCATCGAGGCCGAAGTGCTCGACCTCAGGTCGATTATTCCGCTTGACCGGGAGGCGATCATCGAGTCGGTGCGGAAGACCCGCCGCCTGCTGGTCGTGGACGAGGATTACCGCAGCTTCGGGATGACCGGAGAGGTGATCACCAGCGTGGTCGAGGGAGCTTTCGACTACCTCGACGCGCCGCCGATGCGGCTTGCGCTGCCCGATGTGCCGATCCCCTACAGCCGCCCGATGGAGCAGTTCGTGCTGCCCAGCCGGGCCACGATCGCGGCGGCCGCTCGGTCGCTCGCCGCCAAGAAGTAGAGAGGAGTCGGGAGGTGGGGGACGGGGGCTCGCCCTCGTCCCTCCTTCCCACATAGCCGTGATGGGACCCGAGGAGGAAGCGTGCATCGTGAGGTCCTGATGCCGCGCCTGGCCGAGGAGGCAGAGGAGGGCGTCGTGGTCACCTGGTTCGTCGAGCCGGGCGCGCCCGTCAGCGAGGGCGACCTCCTGGCCGAGCTCCAGGTCGCCAAGGTGAGCAGCGAGATGCACTCACCCTTCAGCGGCCGGGTCGTGCAGCTGCTGGTCGAACCCGGGGGCGTGGCGAGGCAGGGGATTCCGATCGCCGTGATCGAGGAGGGCGAGGCGGCGGCGCCATCCGTCCGATCCGTGCCAGAAGCCGTCACGGCGGCCGCGGAGAAGCTTCCGGCCGCTGGTCCGGCGCCGGCCTCCCCGTCGGCCCGGCGCCTGGCGCGCGAGCTGGGTGTCGACCTCGCGGGCTTCACCGGTTCGGGACCCGGCGGCCGCATCGTGGAGGCCGACGTCCAGGCTGCGGCTGCACGGAAGGCGGGCGGTGAGAGGAAGGCGGTCGCGACCGGCGGGCCGCGGATCGAGCCGCTCACGCCGATGCGCCGCGCGATCGCCGAGCGTCTGACCACCTGGCTGGGCTCGACCGCCCAGCTCACGCTCACGGCGGAGGCGGACCTGACGGCGCTCGCCGAGGAGCTCGAACGCCTGGGCTCGGGCTCAGGGCGCCGCGCCTCCTACCTGGAGGCCGTGGTGCGTGCGCTGGCTCTTGCCCTCCGGAATCATCCGGCGGTGGGTGCTCGATGGACGGACAACGGGCTCGCCTACTCCGACCGCTGCGACATCGGGGTGGCGGTCGCGCTGGCGGACGGGCTGATCGCGCCGGTGGTCAGGGACGCCGATCGCAAGGACCTCGCCACCCTGGGCGGCGAGATCGCCGAGCTGGCCGAGCGGGCGCGAGCGGGGAGCCTCAAGCCCACCGAGGTCGAGGGCGGCGCGCTGAGCGTGACTAACCTCGGGGCCTATCGCATCGACGCCTTCACACCGCTCTTACACCCACCGCAGACCGCCATCCTCGGCATGGGCAGGGCGCGCAGTCGGCCCGCGGTCATCGGCGGAGAGATCGTCCCGCGCCTGCTCATGGTCCTCAGCCTCACCTTCGACCATCGCGTGGTCGACGGCGCGCCGGCGGCCGCCTTCCTGACCGAGGTCGTGGGCCTGCTCGAGGAGCCGGCAGCCCTGCTCCGCCCCGTACTCTGAGGCTCAGCCCATGCGTGTGATCGTGGTCGGTGCGGGCGTCATCGGCTGCTCGGCGGCCTTCGCCCTGGCGAGGCGCGGCGCCGACGTGATCGTCGTGGAGCGCGGCGTCGCTGGGTCCGGGGCCTCCGGGGCGGCGGCCGGGATGCTGGCCGCGCTCTCCGAGAGCGACGCGCCCGGCGAGTTCGTCGACCTCTGCATGGCGGCGCTGCACGAGTTCGAACCCTGGATCGAGTCCGTGGAGCAACTCGCGCAGATGCGGGTCGATCTCGTGCGCAGCGGGGTCCTCATGCTCGCCTCACGGCCCGAGCAGGAACGGGACCTGCAGGCGCGGCTGCCCTGGCAGCGCGACTGCGACCCACGCGTCGAGTACCTGGATGCGGCCTCACTGAAGCGGCTCGCGCCCCATCTTGGCCCGGGCTTTGCCGGCGCGATGCACTACCCGGGCGAGGTGCAGGTCGACGCGCGGCGCTACAGCCTTGCCCTGAGCCGGGCCGCAGTCGCAGTTGGGGCCCGCCTGCTCGAGGGCGCCGAGGTCACCGCCATCTCGACCAAATCCGGCAGGGCCGTCGGTGTAGAGATCGCCGGCGAGCGGCTGGCCGCCGATGCCGTGCTGGTCGCCTGCGGCAGCGACGCCTCGCTGCTGCACCAGGCGGGGGTGCACCTGCCGCTCGCCCCTAATAAAGGAGAGCTGCTCAGGCTGGTGCCGGCGGCGCGCCTGGCGGGACCGATTATTTTCGCGCCCGGTGGCTACCTGGCGCCGAAGGCCGACGGCAGCGTCCTGGTCGGAGCCACTCAGGCCCAGGGCCGTCACGACGTCGTGGTCGGCGCGGGCTCGGTCGCCACCCTGCTCGACTTCGCGTTCGGCGTGGTGCCGGCGCTTAGGGAGGCGAGATTCGCGGAGGCGTGGGCAGGCCTGCGACCGACCCTTCCTGACCACGTGCCCGCGGTCGGCCTCGTGCCCGAGCTGGACGCGCTGTGGGTGGCGGACGGACACCATCGAAACGGCATCCTCCTCGCCGGCTGGACGGGGGAGCACCTGGCCGCGGCGATGCTCGATGGGGCATCCCTGCCGGAGGTGGTCGCGCCGGGTCGCTTCAGGGCCGCCGTCCCGCGGTGACCCGGCCCGGAGTCGCCGGGGGGAGCGAGCGATGCCGCCGGTCGGCCTGATCGCCAACCCGGTCGCGGGCACCGACATCCGCCGACTCGTCGGGCAGGCGTCCGGAATGCCGATGCATGAGAAAGTGGCGACCGTGCGTCGCGTCCTGCGGGGCCTGGCCGCCGGCGGCGTCGAGACCGTCTTCTACATGCCCGACATCGCAGGCCTGGCGCACGCCGCGGTCGCCAGCGAATCCGTTCTCAGGTGTGATCCACTACCCATGCGTCCGATGGGGACGGCCGAGGATTCAACCCTGGCCGGCGGCCTCCTGGCCGAGGCGGGCGTGGCCGCGATCATCACGCTCGGCGGCGACGGCACCAACCGGGCGGTGGCGCAGGGCTGCGGCACGGTGCCCCTGGTGCCGATCTCGACGGGCACCAACAACGTATTTCCAACCATGATCGACGGCACCATCGCGGGCCTGGCGGCCGGCCTTTTCGCGACCGGTGCGGTGGACCGCGACACGGCCAGCCGGCAGACCAAGCGCGTCGAGGTCGTGATGGCCGGCGGCGAGGACTTTGCGCTCATCGACGCCGCGGTGTGCATGGACCACGTCACAGGCGCGCGCGCCGTGTGGGATCCGCGCCTGGTCAGCGCGGTGGTCATGGCGCGCGCGGATCCCTGGGCGGTCGGCCTCTCGTCCATCGGCGGCCGGCTCTGCGGGGTCTCCGACGTCGATCCGCTGGGACTCTATGTCGAGCTCGGTCGGGGTCCATTGGTCACGTGCGTGCTGGCCCCGGGCCTGGTCGTCGAGGTTCCGATCTCCGGTTGGAGGACGCTCGCTCTCGACGAGGTGGTCTCACTCGACGTCGGTGACGGCACCATCGCCTTCGATGGCGAGAGGCAGCTGAGCAGCGGCGGCGTGGCGCGGGCGCGGGTCACGCGCGCCGGACCGGTCGTGGTCGACATTCGGGCGGTGCTGGCGGCCGTTGGGTTGCACGGACGATAGCGTTGGCGCGTATATAAGAGCAGGCGCTCCGTGTCGTAGTTCATGTAGTAATCCAGGCCATGCTGGTGGCTGAAACTGGCTCGAATCACCTATCGAGCGCTCGAATTGAACTCAAAATCCTCGAAAACAGTCCCGGTGGACGAACCCTCTCAGACTTCGGGACCGTGAGGCCCCGGGTTCAAATCCCGGGCCCCCGACCAGTTTTGTATTCAAAACCGGCGATTTTGGGCGCGTTCCGCAGCCGCCGGGTCACAGCCGGGTCACAATTTCCCGCGGGAGTCACCAATCGAGCTGTGTTGCAGTGGCTGTGTGAGAGAAATCTGAACTTGCTCGGAAGCAGTCACTGGCGGGTGAGTGCTGACGCAAACGACAGGACCGTGAGGCCCCTGCTTCGAAAATCGCAGGCTGTCGTGCCTGGCGACGCACAGCGAAGGGCCGTGAGGCCCCGGTTTCAATTGCGGCGGCTCTCCGTCTCAGAGGCGTCCGACAGCAAATCGAACGGATCGGCCGGCGGGGATAGGTGAGCTCGCTACGCTATGCACTCCGGCATCCGGCTCTTCAAGGAGCCTTGAACTGCTGACCGATGAATCACCGGTCGCCGCGATCGGCGGCCTGGCCGAGTCGGATGCTCAGGCCAGGCTGAAGGCAGAGGGGTATAACGAGCTGCCCCGCCCGGGTCGGCGCACGCCTTTTCGCATCGTTTTCGAGGTCTTGCGCGAACCCATGATGGCGTTGCTGCTCGGCGGCGGCGTGATCTATCTGGCTCTCGGAGACCGTACCGAAGCGCTCATTCTGCTGGCCTTCGCGACGCTGTCGGTCTCGATCACGGTGGTGCAAGAGACCCGCACAGAGCACGTCCTCGAGGCTTTGCGCGACCTGACGAGCCCGCGGGCGCTGGTGATTCGCGATGGTGAGCGCAAACGAATAGCCGGCCGCGAGGTGGTTCGTGGAGATTTGGTGGT
>DATKSS010000079.1:0-2489 GCA_035531515.1 Candidatus Dormiibacterota bacterium
GAGTACGAGAGGACGCCCGAGGGCGCCCGCATGCAGATGGTGGGGCCGGTCCTCAACAAGCTGCGATCGGTCCTGCTTCGCCGGACGGTCCGCAACATCATGGGCCAGCCGCGCTCGACCATCGACCTGGCACGCTGCATGGACCAGGGCGGGATCCTGCTGGTCTCGCTGGCCAAGGGCCTGCTCGGCGAGGAGACGAGCCGGCTGCTGGGCGCGTTCCTGGTGGCGCGTCTGTGGCAGGCGGCGATGTCGCGCGCCGGACGCCCCGAGGCGGAGCGGCCGGACTTCTGCCTCTACCTCGACGAGTTCCAGAACTACCTGCATCTGCCGCAGAGCCTGGACGAGGTGCTGGTCGAGGCCCGCAGCTATCACCTCGGGCTTGTGCTGGCGAACCAGCACCTGGGACAGCTGACGACGCCGACTCGCGAAGCGCTCACCGCCAATGCACGCACGCGTGTCATCTTTCAATGCGGACAGGACGACGCCCGCTACCTGGCGCGCGAGTTCGAACCCTGGCTGGGTGATCTGCAGCTGCGCAACCTGCAACCGCACCAGGTCGCCGTCCGCCAGTTCCGGGGCGGCCGCACGGAGCGGCCGTTCACGGGCGTGACCCGCCCCGAGCCGTCTGGCCTCGGCGACGACAACGCGCAAGGCTTGGTCGAAGCGTCGCTCAGGCGGTACGGCCGGCCACGCGAGGAGGTCGAGCGGGAAATCCTCGCGCGCCTGGCGACATACGCGGGTCCTCCCGTCGAGCGACCGAACGCAGCCAATGCCGAGAAGACGAGCCGGCAGAGGGGCCGGAAAGGGGGCCGAGCAGCCTGATGGCGATCCACGAATTTCGAGTTCAGAACGCTGGCAGCGTGCGCGGACTGTCTCCTCGAACACGCACGTGCCCTCAACCGCTCACGGTGCGCGAATCGGCCATCCTCATGGCCCTCGACCAATACCGACGTCTCGACCGTGAGCACATCGCCGGGCTGTTCGGCCAGAGCGAGAGGAAGGCTCGGCGCACGCTGGAGAAGCTGCTCTGGCGTGGACTGATCCACCGCTGGCCGCTGGCCCAACCGCTGGGTGTGTGGCCGACACCCTGCACGTACGCGCTCACATCATCCGGAGCGAGACACGCTGCCGGCATCCGCGACCTCGACCCGAGGCCCATCACCGAGCGCGCTCGCCGTGCTCGAGAACAGGTCTTCCATCTGCGCCACGACCTCGAAGCCAACGGCTTCTTCGTGCAGGTCGCGGCGGGGGCGCGCGACCTCGCTGATCAAGGCCTCTACCAATGGCTCGGTGAGACCTCGTGCCGCGTGGCTCACGAGCGCGAGGGCAGCCCGACGTCCGACGGCTGGGGGCGGTACTTGCTGGCCGACCGCGAGATCACCTTCGACCTGGAGTGGGACCGAGGCACGGAGCACGCCAGGCGCATCCGACAGAAGGCGATCGGATTTGTCAACTACTTCCGCGGCCGCCGCCATGCCGACCTTCATCACGTATTGTTCGTCGCTCCCACCCGCGTACGCGAAGGCGAACTCCACGATCTGATCAGTCCGGTCCTGCCTCCGAATGTCAACCTCTGCCGCTTCTGGACGACAGCCGTTGAGACCGTCTCGGCCATCGGCCAGCTAGGGGCGGTTTGGCTGGAGATCTCGGGACCACCGCATCGAGTTGCCTTCGCCGACATGCCTGGTTTTCCACGCGGACGGCTCTCGGCCATGGACTCGATCGCGAAACCTGGATGGTGGAAGCGCCGGCCCGGCGGAGGTGAGAGCGCATGAACGATCGAAACCGCCGGCCTTGCCTTCGAGTGATCAAAGGAACGCGGGGGCCAAACTCTGACCCCCACCCGGTGACAACAATCTGGAACCGAGAGTGGACACCGGGCGAGCACGGTGGCTTCGCCTTCACGACTGAGTTCGCTCGTGTCGACGTCGTTAACCCACAACGGGCCCGACATCTGAGGGTTTTCGCTGGTGGCAGCCGCACGATCGGTGATCGCGGGGTCATCGACTCGAAGATCAAGGCGCTGCCGCGGTGGGCCGTAATCCTGACCAGTCGAGCACACGGCGCGTCTGCGGCAATTCGGGACGCCACCATGCGTCTTGGCCTTCGCCTGGAGGTGTGGACGGCAATGACCGATCGTTACCCCACAGCCGAGGACGCGTACTTCGCGCGCGACGAGGAGATGATCCACTCGGCGGACCGGGTTCTCGCCTTCTGGGACGGCGAGAGCGCCGGCACCGCGCATGAGCTGACCTACGCAAGGACGCTTTCAAAGCCGATCGACCTGGTCCTGGTAAATCGAAGCCCGTCGCCCAATCGCTACCCAGGAGGCGACGCCGCGTGACCGAACAGAATCGCCTTCCTGCTGGGCTCGCCATCGTTCCTGTCGACCTGATCCAGCCCTGCCCGATCCAGCCTCGCGTCAACGTTTCAGTCGACTTCATCGACAAGCTCTCTGGCTCGATCAAGGCTGGCCGGCACCAACCGCT
>DATKSS010000080.1:0-7467 GCA_035531515.1 Candidatus Dormiibacterota bacterium
GTCAAGGCTGTCAAATCTGACGACTTCGTCGTCATCGGATGGATCGGCGACCGTCCCTTCGATGCGCTCGTTGTCGGATATCACGAGGACGGGCGACTGCTCCCGTGCGGCACGGTGGGCGGCGGCTACGACGACGCCGCCATGGACGCCATTCGGAACGCGATCACGGCACTGTCGACCAGCGAGTCGCCACTCGAGCCGCCCCCGATCATGACCAAGCCCGTGCACTGGGTTAGGCCGGAGCTCGTGGTGAGCGTGAGGTACTCGGAGTGGTCAGCCGACGGCACCCTGCGTTTTCCGATCTTCAACGGACTCCGGCCTGAGGTGCATCCCGCCGAGGCCATCCGGCACCGGCCGCGCGTGATCCTCACCGGGCATGTCAAGCCGGGCTCGCTCGCGTACGACCTCACGAGGTTCCCGTTTTGATGGAACCCGGCTTCGATGTCGTCACTGGGGCTTTTGGCTTCACCGGCCGCTTCATCGCGCGTCGCCTGCTCGCGCAGGAAAGGCGCGTCCGCACCCTGACCAACCATCCGCAGCGCCCAGGCGCCGAGGACATCAAGGTCGACGTCGCGCCCCTGCAGTTCACCGACCGCGCCGCCCTGGTTGAAAGCCTTCGGGGCGCCGACGTCCTCTACAACACTTACTGGGTCCGCTTCCGGCACGGGAAGATGCACTTCGGCCAGGCGATCGCCAACACCAGGACGCTGATCGGAGCGGCTGCCGAAGCGGGCGTCAAGAAGGTGGTCCACATCTCGGTGAGCAACCCGTCCGAGGATTCTCAGCTCGACTACTACGCGGGCAAGGCCCGCACCGAGGCCGTGGTACGCGACTCCGGGCTCCGATGGGCCATCGTGCGGCCGACATTGGTCTTCGGTCCCGGCGACATCCTGCTCAACAACATCGCGTGGCTCCTGCGCCGCATGCCCGTCTTCATCATCCCGGGACTGGGCGACTACCGGGTCCAACCGGTCGCCGGCGAGGACGTGGCCGAGATCGCAACCTGGGCGGCGGAGCAGACGGACAACATGACGGTCGACGCCGCCGGGCCCGACACCATCGCGTACGCCGAGCTCGTGGAGAGCATCGCAGTCGCGGTGGGGCGGCGGCCGAGGTTCATGTACATGTCGCCGCGGATGACGTTGCTGGCGGGCAGGTTCGTGGAGCGAATGGTCGACGACGTCCTGCTCAACGGGCCGGAGCTCGAAGGCCTCATGCAGGAGCTCCTCATCTCGCACGAAAGACCTCGTGGGACCAGGCGGCTAGAGAACTGGCTCCTCTCGAGCGCCGACACCCTGGGCCGCACATACGCCTCGGAGCTTGCCCGCCACTGGCGCTGAAACGGCGACATAGGCCGCTAACCTGATCTCGATGGCGTTGCCCGCGTCCCAGAGTCCTTTCGCGGTCGAGGCCAGGCACCTCGTCAAGCGCTACGGCGTGGTCAGGGCGGTCGACGGCGTCAGCTTCCAGGTCGCACGCGGCGAGATCTTCGGCTTCCTCGGCGCCAACGGCGCCGGCAAGACGACCACCTTGCGGATGCTGTGCGGCCTTGTGACGCCGACGTCCGGGAACTCCCTGATCGACGGTTATGACGTCTTCGCCGACCCGATGCAAGCGAAGGCCCGCCTCGGCTACCTGGACGAGGAGCCGTTCGTTCACCCGCACCTCACCGGGCGCGAGTTCCTCGACTACATCGCAGACCTGTACCGCATGCCCCGCGGAGTCGAGCGCCAGCAGCGCATGGAGCGGTTGCTGGGCCTGTTCGAGCTGGCGGACCGCGACGGGGAGCTGATCGGCGCGTACAGCCACGGCATGCGGCAGAAGATCGGCCTCGCCTCGCTGCTCATCCGCGAGCCATCGGTCCTGCTTCTCGACGAGCCGACCAACGGGCTGGACCCGCGTTCCGCGCGGCTCGTCAAAGACCTGCTCGAAGGGCTGGCGGCTCGCGGCACGACGGTGCTGCTCTCGACGCACATCCTGGAGATCGCGCAGGCCCTCTGCCGCCGTGTCGCGATCATCGACCGCGGCCACATCGTGGCGACCGGGACCATGGGCGAGCTGCGGACGCAGACCGGCAGCGAGCAGGCCACTCTCGAGGACCTCTTCCTGAAGCTCACGGCGGGACCGGAGTCGAAGGACATGATCGAACGCCTTTTGGCCCCCGAGCGGTCGTGATGCTCGCGGGCTCGCGGGTCATCATCGGCGCCGAGATCCTGGCGCTGCGCCATCGGCTGCTCAAGCGCGGACCGGTGAGGCTCGCGCTCCTGGTGGTGCTGCTGGGATTCGCTGCCATCTTCATTGGCGGGGGATCGTTCTCGCTCGGAGTCGCCGCGGCCCGCTACCTGCCGCAGGCCCGAGATCCGATCTTGGCCGCCGGTTTCACGGCCCTGGCGGTCCTCATGTTCGTCCTCGGGTTCCCCACGGTGATCGCCAGCCTGTTCGTAGGCCGAGATCTGCTCCAGCTGGTCTTAGCGCCGGTTCGTCCGGTTGACATCTTCATCGCCCGCATGGTGCTCGCGATGATCGCCAACCTCTTGATCAGCTCGCTGCTGCTGGCGGGCGCGCTCGGAGTAGGCGTCGGATCAGGCGCCTCGCCTGTCTTCTACGTCCTGGCGGTGCCGCTGGTCATCACGCAGGTGTTGGTCGTCACCGCTTTCCAGGCGCTCCTGATGTCGATCGTGCTCCGCTGGATCCCGGCGCGCCTGGCCCGTGATTTTGCTGCCGGCATCGCGGGGCTGACGGGGGCCGGCTTCTACATCGCCTGGAACGTCAACCTGCGGCAGTCGTTCGAATCGCGCACCCGGGTCGACTTCACCAACGCCGCTTCGTTCATCCAGCAGGTCGGGTGGCTGCCTCCGACATGGCCCGCCCATGCGCTGAGCGGCGTCATCGACGGCAGCGCGGGCGCGGGTGCCGGTTGGACTGTCCTCACCCTCGCGCTGGCCGGGTTGGTGGCGACCGCCGCGGCCCTTCTGTACGGAAGGACGCTGCTGGCGGGACTAGGGGTGTTCGGCGGGGCGGCGATGACGTGGCGGCGCCCCAAGCAGAGGCCGGCAGCCGTAGCGCGGGCGGGTGCGGGCTCGCCCTTGCGAGCCATCGCGCGCAAGGACTGGCTCGCATACCGGCGGGACATCCGGCGGCTGAGCCGCCTGCTCCCAGCCCTGCTCTTCCCGATCGGCTACGCGTTCGCGTTCAGCCGGCCCTCCAAAGAGCTGAGCGGGTTCTGGTCCGAGGTGTTCCTGATCGCGTTCATATCGATGTTCATGTCCACGACGCTGGGCACTCCGTCGGTTCCCAGCGAGCGCCGCGGTTTTCAGCTGCTGCGCATGGCTCCCCTCCCGATGTGGCAGGTGATCCGGGCCAAGGTCGCACTCACCCTGCCCGCCGTGCTCGTGATGACTGTCGTCTTCGGCCTGATCGTCGCGCTGGTCGAGCGCAACCCGGTTTCGGAAATCGTCGAGCTGATTGCGCTGGGGATTTGGCTCGGCCTCGGATTCGTAGCGGTCGGCGTCTCGGCTGGTGCGATCGACCCGCGGTTCGAATCATCCGACGACAGGCGCGCGGTCGGCATGGTCGGCACGCTGGCGGGCGTCGGTGGGGCGCTGGGCTTTGGCGCGCTCAGCATCGGCGCCTTCGCGCTGCTCGTGTTCGCCGCGGGCGCGCTCGCGGGGACGGCCCACCTCGGCTCGCTCCCCTCCACGCCTGCCATCGGCGCTTTGCTTGGGGCGGCCGCGCTGGTCCTCGCCGCCGGCGCCGCCACCTTGGTGGGCGCGCTCCTGTGGGCCGCCAACGCGAGCCTGGTGCGCTTCGAGGATGCGATCGCCGCCACCTAGAGCGACCGAATCCCCGCTGCTCTCAGCCGGAGCGCGGACCGATCAGGTCCCACCTGTTGCCCGCGATGTCGACGAAGACCGCGACCTGTCCGTAAGGCTCGGTTCGCGGCCGGGTCACGAACTCGACGCCGGCGGCGGTGAGGCGCTGGTAAACGGTCGCGAAATCGTCCACATGAAGGAAGAAACCGACCCGGCCGGCCGCCTGCTTGCCCACCACCGCGGCTTGCGCCTCGCCGTCCGCGCGAGCGATCAGGATCGCGGTCTGTGAGCCGCGCGGGCGCACCACGACCCACCTCTTGGCTCGACCATCGTTGGTCAGCGAGGGCGAGTCCTCCACCAGTTCGAAGCCGAGGACGTTCACGAAGAAATCGATGGCCGGATCGTACTCATCGACGACGACGGTGACCATGCCCAGGAGATTCACGGCAGGAGACTAATCGAACGGATCCTCGAAGAGCTCAGCGCGGAATCCTCCGGCGGGTTCGACCGTCACCCCGACAACGGCAAAACGTAACGGACCGCGCCAGCCGGCAAGCGCCCGGTACTCGGCCGCCGCCGATCTCATGGCGCGGCGCTTGCGAGGCCCGACCGCCTCGAGTGGAGTCCCAAAAGCGCCGCTGGTGCGGGTCTTGACCTCCACCACCACCAGCGTCCCGCCGCGCCGGCAGACCAGGTCGAGCTCGCCGCGGCGCGCGCGAAACCCGGCACCCACGAGCTCGTAACCCCGTGATCGGAGCAGGTCGGCGGCGGCCTTCTCGCCCGCGCGCCCTAGCTCGAGCCGAGGAGCTCGGAGACGCGAAACGGCGCCCATGTCGTCCGGTGAATCGGGCTGGGGCCGAGGCGCCGGATCGCCGCCCGGTGAGACGGGGTGGCATAGCCCTTATGGTCGGCGAAGCCGTAGCCCGGATACAACCGGTCGTACTCCACCATCGCCATGTCCCGGGCTACCTTGGCCACGATGCTGGCCGCCATGATCGACGCGCAGATTCGGTCTCCTCTCACCACCGCCATCTGCGGCAGCGGCGCCTCCGGCACGTCGAACGCGTCGACCAGCAGGTACTCCGCCTGGACTTTCAGCCCGGCGACCGCGCCCGCCGCCGCCAGGTGCCGGGCCTTGAAGAGGCCGAGGCGGCCCACCTGCTCATGGTCGACCGCGCACACCGATAGGGCCACAGCCTTGCGGCGGATGACCGCGTCGACGCGCTCGCGCTGGTCCGCCCTGAGCAGCTTCGAGTCGTCCAGTCCCGGGATCTTCACGCCGACGGGCAGCACGACGGCGCCGGCCACCACCGGGCCCGCGAGCGGGCCCATACCCACCTCGTCGACTCCCGCCACCACGTGGTAGCCCATGGCCATGGCCATGCGCTCGTAGCGCCAGAGCTTCGGTCGCATCAGATTGAGACTAATGAGGGCCCGCGCCCCCCGCCAAGCCTCTTAACAGGGATGCCTGGCGCTAAGCCTCGTCGCCGCTGGTCTCCTCCGGCTTCGCCGCATCCGCAGGTTGCTCCTGGACCAGGCGGCGACGCTCGCGGATACGGGCATCGCGCCCGACCTTGGCGCGCAGGTAGTAGAGCCGTCCCTGGCGGACATCGCCATGGCGAAGCACGTCGATCTTGTCGATGCGCGGGGAATGGATCATGAAGGTGCGCTCCACGCCCACGCCATGGGTCACGCGCCGCACGGTGAAGTTCTGCCGGAGGCCTCCGCCGGTGACCCGGATCACCGTGCCCTCGAACACCTGGATTCTCTCTCGCGTGCCTTCGACCACTTTCGCGTGTACCTTCACCGTGTCGCCCGCCCTCAACGCCGGGACCTTGTCTTTCTGCTGCTCTTTTTCGAGCTGCTGGATCACGTTCATGTGTTTTTCAACTGCTTGGTGTGTGAAACATGTCTTTGTGCCGCCTGTTGCCGGCGCCACTGGCGGATGCGTGCATGGTCTCCGGACAGGAGCACGTCGGGAACTGCCATGCCGCGGTACTCCGCAGGTCGGGTGAACTGCGGCCACCCGGCGGGCTCCGGGGAAAATGTGTCCTGCGCCAGCGATCCCGGGTCGCCCACCACGCCCGGCAGGAGCCGCGCGACGGCGTCGATGAGAACCATGGCCGGCAGCTCGCCGCCGCTGAGGACGTATTCGCCGATCGAGATCTCACGCGCGTCCAGCGCGCTGCGAACCCGGTCGTCGATCCCCTCGTAACGGCCGCACACGATGACCAGGCCCGGCTGCTGAGCGAGGCCGGCCGCAAGCTCCTGGTCCAGGGGCTCGCCCCACGGCTCCATCAAGATCACCGGCCCGCGGTTCAGCGACCGTATCGATTCCACCGCCTCGATCACTGGCTCGGGCTTCATGACCATGCCCGGACCGCCGCCGAAAGGCATGTCGTCGACCTGCCGGTGCCGGTCGTGAGTGTGCTCGCGCAAGTCGTGCGCCTGCAGCTCGACCAAGCCACGCTCGATGGCCCGGCCGACGACACCCTGGGCGAACACGGGCCCGAACATCGCAGGGAAGATCGTCACGACGTCGAATCGCATGTCAGTCCTTTGCTTCCTCGACGCTGAAGAGCCAGTCGGCCACCACCACACGTCGCGTTTCGAGGTCCACCTCGAGCACCGCGTCCCTGGTGGCGGGGATCAGGTGCTCGATCGCACCGTCATGGCTCACCCAAACGTCGTTGGCCGGGCGCTCGAGCACCTCGGCGACGATGCCGAGGGGCGTGCCGGAGTGGGTCTCCACCGCGAGCCCCACCACCTGGTGATGGTAGAAGCGCCCGTCCTCCAGCGGCCTGATGTCCGCTTCGGACACCTCGAGGTAGAGGCCGCGGAACAGCTCCGCGACGGAACGGTTCTCGATGCCTTTGAGCTTGACCACCAACCCGGGCTGCCCGGGCCGGCTCCACTCCACCATGCGCTCGGCGCCTTCCAGCACGAGCGCCGCACCGGGATCGAATCGATCGCTGAAGTCTGTCAAGGGCAAGACCTTGACAGCTCCATCGAGCCCGTATGCACCCATGACCTGTCCGATCTTGATCACTCAGCCGTCGGCCCGACCGGCCCGCGGCCCCGCGGCCCCTGGTGGGGCAGCGACGCGTTGGCGAGGTCGACGAAGACCCGCTTGTGGTCACGCAACGAGGCGACCCGCACCAGCGTGCGGATGGCTTCTATGTTGCGGCCCGCCTTGCCGATGAACCGGCCCACGTCTGCGTCGGCCAGCTTGACCTTGATCGCCACGGTGCCGGCGCCGCGCTCGAAAGCCTCGACCGAAACCTCGTCCGGTTTCTCGGCCAGCGATTTGGCGACGAACTCAACCATGGCGCGATAGTCGATGCCGGGTCCGTTCGAGACCGGCCCGTCGCGCCTAAATCCGCGGTCCATGCCTCCCCGGCGGAAATCACGCCGAGGGGGTCGGCTTCTCTGCGTGTCGCTCAAGTATTCCCTCCCGCTTCAACAGGCTTCGCGCAGCTTCGCTGGGTTGTGCACCCTGCTTTAGCCAGAGCATCACCTTGTCCGCATCGATCTTGACCTGCACCGGGTCGGTCATCGGGTCGTAGTACCCGAGGTGCTCGATAAAGCGGCCGTCGCGCGGCGAGCGCGAATCCGCCACCACGAGGCGGTAGAAGGGGTGCTTCTTCGCCCCCAT
>DATKSS010000081.1:0-2374 GCA_035531515.1 Candidatus Dormiibacterota bacterium
GCCGGTGCGTGCACCCG
Source organism: Candidatus Dormiibacterota bacterium (assembly GCA_035531515.1). GTDB lineage: Bacteria > Chloroflexota > Dormibacteria > Dormibacterales > Dormibacteraceae > DATKSS01. The sequence continues at coordinate 18 of DATKSS010000081.1, forward strand.
GTCGCCCGGGATCAGCTCGAACAGCTCGGGTCGAGGCCAGCTCGCAGGCGCCGGGCCACCGACGCGCTTCCACCGGTCGACCAGGACGAGGGTGGGGAGGCGGTCGACCAGGGCCCTTGTCCCGCGCCGGTTGACGAAGGTGCCGTCGTCGAACACAGCGTCGCACCCCACGACCGCGATCTCGGCCTCGAACTCGGCAAGGGTCGCTGGGGAGGCCCGGAGACCGGCGGCGAGCAGGTCGGAAACGAGGAGGTGGCCCTCGTCTGCGGGCCCGTAGACGACCACCTGCACAGAGGCGGGGCTCGCGTAGACCAGGGCCCGCGCCACCAGGGAGCTGTTCGAGATGGTCGCGACCCGGCGTCTGGCCAGGGCGCGGATGGCCGACCGTGCCACGCGGCGCCTTTCAGCGTCCGCCCGTCGGATCACGGCGCGCATGTCGCCGGACTCCATCGCTTCCGAAATCGCTGCTGCGATCGCCGGCATCTCGGGGCGCAAGCCGGCCAGGGCTCGCCCCAGGTCTGCCCGCTCTTCCTGGCCGGCCAGCGCGAGCAGGCCGAGGGCTTTGCGGGCGAGGTAGCCGGCCCCGTGAACCCGGTCTGCGGCGATCGCCTGGAGCGCCTGAGCGGCGGTGGTCACTGCTCGGACAGCCTCACGGCAAGGTAGAAGATCCCCACCGTCACGATCAGGATCATCGGAGACAGGAAGCGGGACGCCCTGACCCAGCCAGGGGAGCGGTTGCTTCCTCCTGCCACGGAATGCGCAGCCGCCAGGGTCACCGCGACCACCGCGAGGCCGGTCTTGGCCTCGAGCGTGTTGCCCCACGACGTCGTGCGCAGCTCTCCGAGGCTGTGCAGGTGGCTGGTCGCCATGGCCACTCCTGAGACGGCGATTGCGAGCCATGCGATGACCGATCCGGCGAGGAAAGCGCGTCCCGAAGCGGCCATCACCTTCCTGAATGCTTCGGGATCGAGGTTTCGGCGCGCCACCACCGCCACCATGGCGAGGACGATCAAGCCGCCCAACCAGTAGGCGGCCGCCACGAGGTGGATCAGCCGCCATGCCCAGTCCACGCTCAAAAGGATCACACGACCTGGGCGGCGCCGATAATGACAAGGAGCGGGCGCCGCGCTCGGGAAGGAGCTCTAGGCGCGGCGAGGCCGGCTGGCCAGCTTACCTTCCGGGTCCCACCCATGCCATCCGACGGGTGCGATCCATGCGCTCACGCGCTTCTGGGTCCGCGAGCCGAATGGTTTCCCGGTATAGCGGCGGGCAAGGCGGTCGATGCCGGAGAGGTCCAGGTCGTCGGCGATCGACTCGACGAGGCCGTACAGGCTCACGTGGCGATACCAGTCCTGGTCGAAGAAGGTGAGAGAGACCTTCGGGTTGAGTCGCATCCATGCCAGGCGACTGCGGTTGGCGTGCATGTTGACGAGCACCCGGCCGCCCTCCCAGTCGTACCAGGTCGCCACGGTCATAGGAAAGCCGTCGGGCCGGACGGCGGCTATCACCGCGGCGTTGGGCTGGCGTAGGAAGTCCTCGACTTCCGGCGGGAGATCGAGCGGCATCCATTCACCTTACGAGTCGAGCGGGCGCCGGGTTACTGGGTGAGGCGTCGCAGCAGGCGAGAGGAGGTCGTGATGCCGAGGATGCATGCCGCCAGTAGCACGGCGAAATCGAGCCCCAGGTTGCTGGGCGTTCCGATGAGCAGGCCTCGCAGTGCATCGATCTCGTAACGCAGAGGGTTGATCGTGCTCAGCGCTTGCAGCCAACCTGGCATCACGCTGATCGGGTAGAGCGCGTTGGAGGCGAAGAACAGCGGCATCGTGATGGCCTGGCCGATGCCCATCAGGCGGTCGCGGTTGAGGACGATGCCGGCGATCGTCAGTGAGAGCATGGAGAAGAAGGCAGCCCCCAGGACGATGATGACGGCCGCGGCCAGGTACACGAGCGGGTTCCACGGGAAGCGCACACCGAGCAAGGCCGCCAGGACGACCACCACCGCCGCCTGGATCAGGCTGCGCACGCTCGCGCCGAAGGCCTTGCCGGCGATGAGCGATGAGGCCGGCGTTGGTGTTGCGAGCAGCTTGGTCAGGATGCCGGCGTCGCGCTCCCAGATGATCTGGATCCCATAGAAGATCGCGACGAAGAGCGCCGACTGGGCGATCACGCCCGGCGCCATGAAGTCGAGATATGGCTTGCCCCCGCTCGGGATGGCCCGGATGGTGGAGAAGGTCTCGCCGAAGATCACGAGCCACAGCGCTGGCTGGATCGCGCGAGTGTAGAGCTCGGTCCGGTCGTGGCTGATCTTCGCCACCTCGACCCAGCAGAACGTGACGATCCGACTGAACAGCACCTGC
>DATKSS010000082.1:0-3392 GCA_035531515.1 Candidatus Dormiibacterota bacterium
TCCTACTGGCATGCGGGTCCTCCGGGTTGCCGCCACCTCCACGTGGCGGTCGTGAGCGCACGCGGCTCCCGGATCGGGCGGGCCGCGCGGCAGCGCCGACACCGTCGTCACGACTGCACCCGCCCGGCGCCCGCGTAGTGCGCGCCCCAGTAGCCGGTGAAGACCGGCATCTCCTGGACGACCTCACCCTCCTCGGGGGCGTTGATCATCGTCCCGTTGCCGACGTAGATGCCGACGTGGGTGATGGGGTCGGCCGAGGGGTAGGTGTGGGCGAAGAAGACGAGGTCGCCGGGCTGGAGCTGGTCCGGGCGGAGGCGGACAGTTGCGTCGAACTGCTCCTGGGCCGTCCGGGGCAGGGTGACGTCGACCTGCCCGTAGACCCACTGGACCAGCCCCGAGCAGTCGAAGCTGGTTGCCGGGCTAGCGCCACCCCAGACGTACGGCATGCCGAGCTCGGCTTGGGCCAGGGCGACGACCCGGCTCGTGGGCGCCGCCGGGAGAGCCGATCCGTAGCGGGCGGCGAGCGTCAGCACCTCGGCGACGTACCAGTCGGCGTGGTTGTAGGCCCAGATCGCCGCGTGGAGATCACCGGGAGCGCCGTTGGCGCAGAGGTAGCGGGCCATCGCGGGGAGGGCGTCGTGGTAGTCGTAGGGGTTGCCCTGGCCGTAGGCCACCCAGGTCGACGGCAGGAACTGACCGTAGCCGATAGCGCCCGCCGAGGAGGTGGTCATGTTGCGACCGAAGTCGCTCTCGACCTTGGCGATGCCGGCCAGCACCGTCCAGGGCAGGCCGCAACTCGCCGCAGCCACCTGCTGCATCTCGACGAGCTGGTCCGGCGGGATCTCGCTGGCCGCAGCGCTGGCGGCGGGTTGACCCGGCGCGCCGACGCCGACCAGCGTGGCGAGGCTGGAGACGGTGAAGGCGAGCGCCAGGAAGACGGCCAGGCCGATCCCGGCGGCAACCTTGAGTGCGTCGCGGCCGAGGCCGGCGAGGACGAGCGCGAGGATCGCCTGCGCCATCAGGCGCCTCCCTTCGCCGCGCCGTTGCCCTCGACGGCACGGGCGGCTTGCCGGAAGACGAGGTAGCGGGCGAAGCCGAACCCGTCGCCGGCGTGCTGCCGCAGCAGACCGGGGATGCGGAGCGTCAGGACCAGCACGGCCACGCCGAGGAAGACGGCGAGGAGCGCGGCGTCCGGCGCCATCGGGGTGAGCTCGGTCAGCAGTGAGCCGCCGAGCTTGAGGGCGAGCACCTGGACGAACTGGGTGAAGACCGCGCCGAAGAAGACGCTCGACCACTGCCGGGCCCAGCCCTGGGTCTGGGGTAGCACCCAGCAGAGGAGCGCCAGCGGCGAGGCGACGAGCAGCACGTCCACCAGCGCGAGGCGCATCAGCATCTGGAGCAGGAGCAAAAGGCTGGTCACTAGGTAGATGACGACGGAGAGCAGGTTGACGAGGGCCCGGGTGCCGGCGTCGGCATGCTCCCAGGCGGGCAGGCCGGTCTGACCGATCGCCTGGCAGAAGGCGTTGTTGGCGTCGACGGCGAGCCGGCTCCAGGAGAGGCTGGTGTTGACCAGGAGTGCGCCGACCACCAGGCGCGGGACGAGCTCCATGGCCTCGTGGTAGGGCGAGCCGAGCTGCTCGCGGACGAGGACGTTGAAGCCGCCCCAGACGGTCACCAGGACCAGCGCGCCGTTGGCGATGTCCCGCACGACACCCCAGAGAGTCTGGACGGTCGGGCTGGCGTAGGTGCCGGCCGGCGGCGTCTGGGTGATGAAGTTGAGCGAGCTGGACAGCACGCCCCCGACCAGCTGATGGAGCGCGTCGGCCACGCTGCTCAGCAGGTTGACCAGCACCTGGTTGAAAACGTCGGCGGCCCACTGCCGCGGGTCGGGCAGGACGCCGAAGACATTACCGGATGGATCCGGGGAGAGGGTGCTCGTCGGCGTCGCTGAGGGTTCCGCGATCGGCGTGGGCGCGGTCGCTGGGTTCTGCGCGAGTGCGGGCACAGCCGTCGCGACCCAGAGGGAGAGGGCTGCGGCCAGCGCAAGCAGCGCCAGCGCCCGGCTCATGGCCGCACCGCCGCATGGACACAACAGAATGACGACGCGGGCCGACTTGGCGTGGGCGCCGGCGTCCGGCAGACGTGGCTCGCCTGCCCGACGGACCGGCAACGTTCTCGGCGTGGGCTCTCGACCTGGGCTCGAGGAAAGTGCATCGGCGGCCTCTCGTGCTGGAGCGAATCCGTTCGCCCCAGCTTCGCGACCGTCGATTACTTCCCAGCTACGCCAGGATTAGTCGGGAGTTACACTCCAGTTACAGGACCCAGATCCCGGTACAGCAGAGGAGATTGAACGCTGGTGCACGTGCTACAGTGTCACGCGTGACATCGACACGACCACCTCGGGCCGAAACACCGTCTTCCATATCTATCGTTAGGGGCGCTGGCCGAGTTCGAGCAGGAGCGGACCCGAGCAGGGTTCGCCGCGGCACGCGCCCGCGGACGACAGGGTGGGCGGTCCAAGAAGCTCGACACCCCCCGCAAAGATCGCGATGGCCCAGATGCTCGCCGATGACGGCAGGCACGCGATCGCCGACAACTGCCAGTCGCTTGGAGTGTCCGGGGCGACCCGATATCGGGCGTTCACATAAGGACGGGGATTTCGCAGCGGCGGCTTCGGTGTTACCTTCAGCCGTGAGCGAAGCAGGTCACGGACGGGGAAATACGCGAGCTTTGGGTTAAGGTTGTCATCGAGGAGCGTCGGCGGTGCTTTCAGTGACCCGTTGACGGTGGGCGACTCCAGCCAGGAGTACTTGTGCCCGATCCGCCGGGTTGCCATCTTGGCCGCCGGGCTCACCCAGGCACCGTGGCGAGGTACTGCTGGCGAAACACATCGCGGACCGCTGCGTAGGCCGGCTTCGGATGCTCAGGGTCAACGAACATCGTGGGCTCGGCGCCTGGAATATTGGCCCGCCACGAGAGCGAATCTCCTAAGCAGGTGGCCCTAGTTATGGTAGACTTCGGGCATGCTCCACATCACCCTGACCGCCACTCAACGCGACGCCGTCGCAGCGCTGCGTCGCGATCCCAGCCTGTCCCCCGCCGAGCGCGATCGCGTCGAGATGGTCCTGCTCTCAGCCGCCGGCTGGTCGGTCCCGCAGATCGCCGCCCACTTCCACTGCTGCCAGGCAACCGTGCGCCGGCTCGTCCACCGCTTCACGCCCGCGGACCTGACCTGCCTGCACCGCCGGCAGCCCGGCCCGACGCCCGACCTGGGTCGCCGCGCCCAGGTCACCCAGGCCCTCACCCGCCTGCTCGCTCAGGACCGGACCTGGACGGCGGCGCAGTTGGCCGAGACACTCGAGGACGAGGGCATCGCCCTCAGCGCGCGCCAG
>DATKSS010000083.1:0-4552 GCA_035531515.1 Candidatus Dormiibacterota bacterium
CTCAGTCCACCGTCCGTGAGGCGCAATGCCGAGTCTTCGACCGCGGCGACCGGCAGTAGATCGCGGGTCGAACCAACGCCGCTCACAACTCGGCCCGGTAGACGCGCCGCCGCGGGCGCAGCGCGAAGGCCAGGAGTTCAGTCATCCAGGTCCGTAGTGGTCGGCCGGAAAGGCGGGCGGGTCCGAACACGGCCCCGCTGATCGCTGCCGGAGCGGCAGCCGCCAGCTGCAGCGGCAATGGCGCCGGCAGGTTCAGCACGATCCACCAGCCCACGAGGAGGCCGCCGGCCAACCAGAGCAGGTCAGCCGCGCCCAGCCCAAAGACCAGTACGTCCTCGATTTCCAGGTGCTGCGGCACCTTGACCGGCTCCATCTCAGGCGGCCACCGCTTTTGCGGCCAGGGCGATGACCTGCACGATCCGGTTCTGGCGGACCGGCTGGCGGAAGGCCCAGCGGTAGGCGAGGAAGGGCATCTTCAGCAGCAGGTAGAGAAGGGTCACCAGTACAAGCCCGCTGACCAGAGCCGATGACGCCCCCAGCCAATCGGTATGCGCCACCAGCTGGGCACCGACTGCGATCAGCACTGCTTGGGCGACCTGCACCAGCAAGCCGGCGGCATAGATCCGCCACCAGAGCGAGGCCAGCTCCTCGGTCTGGGGCAATGAGTAAGCAGCCAGTGCCAGCGGCGCCAGGACGGTGCCGAGGAGCAGGATGAGGTCCCGAACGATGTAGACCACCACCAGCAGCACGGCGAGGATCGCCGCCGCCAGGCTGAGCAGGCTGGAAACCACCTGACCGCCGATGTCCGGACGTCCGAGGCCGGCGGTCGCCTGGGCCCACAGGCTCGAGCTCGGGTCGGGACCAAGTAGCCCTATCACCAGCGCGTTGTCGAGCTTGATGAGCGCGCCGCAGAGAGCGAGGCTGGCGTTGCAGAGGACCGCCGCGAGCACCAGCCGCGGCAGCAATCGCTTGGCTGAGTACTCGGTCTCGAAGGTTCCCGATGCCATCACCAGCACGCCGCCGAGTAGCAGCGCGAGTACAAAGAGGGCGTCGGCGACGTCGCGGGCGATCGCCCAGCTCTGCTTCACCGGCGCCAGGGCGTCGAAGGCGGGCGTCTGAAAGATGAGCTGGCCAGCTGCCTGCAGTGCTGGCCCGAGGACACTCTGGCCGAGGCTCTGCAACCAGCCGTTGATGGCTTGGATTACCTGGCTTGTGATGTCCATGTCAGACCTTCAGTACCTGGCGGAAGACTTCAACCAGGAGCGGCGCGAGCGCTGCCAGCGCGTACCCAACCAGGGCCGACTTGATCGACTCCTTGGCCTGCTCGTAGGCGCGGGGATTGCCGTTGGCGGTCAGGTAGCGGAGTCCGCCGACGGTGAGGAAGAGGGTGGCGAGCGCGGCCAAGAGACCCGCGATCCAGTTGCGGACGCTGTCGATGACCGGGTTCAGGTCCGCGCTCGCCGCGTAGGCGGGAGCCGCAAGCAATATCAGCAGGAGCACGGCGAGGGCGGTGGCGCTCAGGGGCAGGGTCAGCTTGCGGCTGGGTTGTCGATGCTTCACGTAAACCAAATCCCCAATGAGGAGCCGAAAACGAACGGCCTTAGCGCCTGTTGAGCGCCCGCTGAGCGCCCGTTGACCGCCCGCTGAACTCAGGCGGCCAGCTGTCGCCGGATCCGTTCCTCGGCACGGACCCGCCGCATCCGCAGGACGGCCTCGGCCATGCCGAGCTGCTCGGCAATCTCGGCCAGCGGTTCGCCGAAGACTCGGTTGCGGAGGAGCAGGATTGATCCCGCCTCGTCGAGTCCCCAACCCCTGAGCAGGACCAACATCGAGGCGAACTCGTCCGGTTCCGGATCGGGCCCTGCCTCCGCCTCGGGCAGCTCGTCGAGGTAGACGTCCCGCGCGCGTGCTTCCTTGGCCATCCACCGCCTCGTCCTGGTCACGGCTCGCGTCGCGAGTCGATTCGGGGTCCAGCGCGCAGGGCTCGGGAGTTTCCCGGTGGCGGCTGCATGCAGGACGCCGGCGATGAGTTGGTGATTGATGTCCGCTTCGAATTCCGGCTCTTGGGGGAGTCGCGCGGCCTTAGGCAGGAGCGTAGGAACGATCGCCTTGAGAACCAGCGGCCCCCAGAACGCGGTCGGACCTTGGCGATAACCGTCGATCACAGCCACCCAGACCTGATCGCGGACGAATGGGGCTACCCGGTCATTCACGGCAACGTCGATCAGATCGGCGGCAGACATCCCCGCGAGGACCGGATGGCCTTCAGCTAATTGATCGAGCTGCCTCGGTCCATGGGTCGACAAGGCCTCCTCGAATGCCTGGTCGATCTCGTCAGAAAATGAGCTCATCGCGGCGCCTCCTTGGTTTGATCTGAAGGTCGACGCTATGAGGTCGCCACCCGCCAACCGCCCGCTGACCGCCCGCCGATCACCCGGCGCCGCTCCACATCGCAAGAGGCGGAGCCATTGACGGTTCGCGACCGATTAGGCAAGCTCACCCCATGGCAAGGTCGGCGGTGACCATCAGTGTCTCGATGCCCGCCGAGGTCCACGATCTCCTGGAGGCGCTTCGGGAAGAGTCGACGCCGTCCAAATACCTGCGGCGTCTTGTTGAAGCCGACGCCGTTCGGCGCGCCCTAGAATCGCCGGCTGTGGCTCTGGCCGAGGTGGCTCGCGCCCAGGCAGAACTGCCAGCCGCATGGCTACATGAGGATCTCGGCGATCCGCTCGAGGATGCTCGCCGCGTGCCCGAAGGCGAAGGCTTGGTCGGTGCCGACGTTTACGCCGGCGATCTGAGTCTTCAGGACCTCAAGCCAGCGTCGCTTTGATCGCGGCCGAGGCAGACGCTCCCCGGGTTCCCACCAAGCCATCGGTGCTGGGCTAGGCCCCCTTTACTCGGCCTCGGATGACGCTCAACGGAGCAGGAGAGTGAGTTCACGGGACTTCAACGCAGTCAGTCCAGACGTAGTTCGCGGAGCCGTCGGCCGACGTCCTCGACCACCGTGGCGATGGCCGGCAATCGCCCGGGATCGATCCACGAGAGCAGCGTCTGCTCCCAAGTGGTCTCGATTGCCTGCAGGTTGATGCGCCAGAGACCGGCCTGCCACCGCTTGTGGCGGGTGATCGCGAGCTTCGCTTCGACAGCCTTTCGTAAATCGTCCGGCTCGAGATGCCACCCCGACTCGGTGAGGTACACCCAGACGTCGAAGAGATCCCTGGGTTGAGACCTTTGGACCAGGGTGCGAAGCTTCTCAGCGACCAGCTCCACCTGGGCGACCGCGTGAACCTCGAAAGGCGTGAGCCCCAGCCCGGATACATCGATGAACGCATCGCGGACCGCGAACACCAAGTCCTCTCGGACGCTCACCTCAAGTTTCGCCGTCCCTGCGTCGGTGAGCGAATCGAAGCGAAAGTTGACAATCAGGCCGCCGCCCGTGCGCACCGGATCGCCATCCGGGCGCAGATTGAATGCTCGCCCTGCTCGCCGAAGATCAGCGATCACCTGATCGGGCTCGAGCCGACGCATGTGCCCCGTCGTGGCATCGATGTCCGCCGAAGATCTTGGCGAGCCCAGTTCGCCCGCCATGAGAATCCCACCCTTGAGGGCCACGCTGTCGAGAAAACTATCCTTGTCGGCGGCCAGACGTTCGAGGACTGCAAGCAAAACAAAGCACGCTTCCTCGTTCTGAAACCGGTGCATGGCGTTTGAGTCCCCCTCGTCGCGAGCTCGCTGGTAGTCCTCCGCGATTCGCCTCCGGTCCCTGGGCTCAGCCATAGACCCGCCACCGGGTGGAGTAAGGGCCCGTAGTCGTCTGGCCCGGCCGCAATTTCACGGCGCGCAACGAGCGAAGCTGTTCCAGCGCGGCCGGCGCTGCCCGCCCTGCCCCTTCGAGTAGGTATCCGAGACGCTGCGCCGCTGCAGTGGACCGAGCCATCGCGGCGGCTGCGGTGCGGTCGAGCTCCTCGGAAGTCAAAGCAGTCAGCACCTCCTGGAGCAAGTCGGCATGTTCCATCCAGGCCGGCTCAGCCAGGGCGTCCAGGACCGCCTGCTCGCGCGTGGCCAGCCGCACCGTGAATCCATCCGTAGTGGTGTCGAACGCATCAGCCGCAGCGATTCGGTCAGGAGGTTGGACCACCGGCCGCACGACGGCCGAACCGATCTTGATTGGACGCCGTCGCGTGGAGAGCACAACGGCAATCCGCGAAATTGGCTGATCGATCAGGCCGTGGAAGGCAAGGGCCGCGTCGGTCGTGACGTAATGAGGTAAGTCCGCGAAGAGCGCGCTGGCTATTGCAATCGCGGGAGTCTCGCGCACTGGATCGACGACGATGAAGACTCCCCGTCCTACTCGGCGGAGTCGTCGTGCCTTAACCAAGCGACTCATGCATTGGCCGGGGGCGTAGCCAGGCGGCAGGACCTCCGACCGAGCCTTGGTCCAAGTGCTTGAGCGCAAATCGACTACGGGAATCCGTCGACGCAAGTACCACTGGGGAAGATCAGAGCAGCTCATGGTGTCGTCTGTGTGCGCTAAAGCTACAGATTTGTCTAT
>DATKSS010000084.1:0-37927 GCA_035531515.1 Candidatus Dormiibacterota bacterium
CCGCCTGGCTCGAATGCAGGCTCGACCAGGTGCACGAGGCCGGCGACCACGACCTCTTCGTGGGTCACGTCGAATCGGTGGCCGCCGGGTCGGGTGATCCCCTGGTCCTGTGGGACCGCGCTTTCTGGACGCTGCGCTAGAAGGGCAGGTCCTCCTCCTCCATACCGAAGTGGTGGCCCACCTCGTGGAGGATGGTGCGCTGGACCTCCACCACGAGCTCGTCCAGGGAGTCCACCGCCTGCTCGTGGGCGCGCTTGTAGAGGGTGATGCGCTCCGGCATGCCGAGGTCGACCAGCGCGGTCGCGCCCTCGTACAGGCCCATCAGCCCTTCCGCCGAGGCCTCCTCGATGATGAAGATGGTGTTCGCGAGGTAGGGCCGGAACTCGTCGGGGATCGAGTCGATCGCCGCCTGCGCCGCGGCCTCGAATTGCTTCATGCTCACTCTCATGCATGAATTGAAGCGCGTGGTGGTGGTAGGCGCAGGGACGATGGGCTCGCAGATCGCTCTCCAGACCGCGCTGAGCGGCCGCTACGAGGTCACCCTGGTCGACGCGGTCGCCGCCCAGCTCGAGAAGGCGCGCGCGCAGAACCGCCGCCTGCTCGACCGCTCAGTCGAGAAGGGCAGGCTCACCCGGGAGGCCGCGGACCAGGCGCTCGGCCGCGTCGCGGACTCGCACGACCTGGCGTCGGCGGCGCCGGCGGCGGATCTGGTCATCGAAGCCGTGATCGAGGACTTCGAGGCCAAGAAGGGCGTGTTTGAAGCCCTGGGCAAGCATGCGAAGAAGGACGCCATCGTCACGAGCAACTCGAGCACCATCGCCATCAGCCGGCTCGCGGATTTCACCGGCCGCCCCGAGCGCTGCTGCAACACCCACTTCTTCCACCCCGTCACTGTGATGCAGCTCTGCGAGGTGGTGCGCGGGCCGAAGACGTCGGTCGAGACCATCGAGACGGCGATGGAGTTCGTGCGCAGCATCGACCGCACCCCTGTACTCCTGCAGAAGGAGATCTGGGGCTTCATCGTCAACCGGATCCTGTTCGCCGCCTCGGAAGAGGCCATGAGGCTTCTCGAGGGCGGATACGCGAGCGCGGAGGACATCGATATCGCGGTCCAGAAAGGGCTGAACTGGCCGATGGGGCCGTTCCACCTCCTGGACTTCAGCGGCCTCGACATCTTCTACGGGGCGATGAAGGACCGCCACCGCGAGGGCGAGGGCTCGGACGCGCCCGAGGTGCTCCGCAAGCTCGTCGAGGCGGGTCATCTCGGGCGAAAGACCGGCCGCGGCTTCTTCGACTACTCGGCCTAGTCGCGCGGGGCAGAATTGATGCTGCCCCCGTAGCCCAATGGCAGAGGCAGCCGGCTTAAACCCGGTCCAGCGCGGGTTCGACCCCCGCCGGGGGTATTGCCAGTGCCGTCCGCCTACAATCGTCGAGAGATGACTTTGCGTTTCGAAGAAGATCCCGACGAAGAACCTGACGAGCCGGCGCGACCTGAACCGCCGGGCGACGGCGCGCGGACGATGGGCCCTCTGCCGTCGGTCGGCATGCCGGCGCGCGAGCTGGAGTTCTCGACCCAGGTCCTCACGCTGGCCCAGGTTGCTGACGGCGTCACCCTGGTCAAGCTCCTGCAGGAGGCGGGAGCCGACGGCTGGGACCTGGCCGAGGTGATCGACGGGGGGGACAAGCGCGTGCTCCTGATGCGGAGGCCGAAGCGCCCATCTCGCGAGTCGCGACGGGTGGGTTTCGCTCCTCCGATTCCGAACTGACGAACCCGCCCACGCGTCGCAAGCGCCGCATCCTCGTGGTCGAGGATGACGCGCCGATCAGGGTGCTGGTCGCGGAGGTATGCAGGCTCCAGGGCCACGACGTGCTCGAGGCGGCCACGGGAAGCCAGGCTCTCGAGCTCGCGACGAGCGGTGAGCCCGACCTGGTGCTCGTGGATTGGGTGCTGCCCGACATCAGCGGCACCGAGGTGATCCGTGAGCTGCGCCGGCAGGGCTTGACCTGCGCGATGGTGATGCTGACCGGCCGCTCGACCGCGACGGACGAGGTGGTGGGCCTCGAGGTCGGGGCAGACGACTACATCACCAAGCCGTTCGACTCTCGCGTCCTGGCCGCTCGCATCAACGCTCATCTCAGGCGTTCCGCCCTCGCCGCGTCGGGCGGCGGCCGGGAAGGCGTTGTCACCATCGGAGCGCTGCAGATCGACAACGCGGCACGGCGGGTCAAGATCTCCGACGAGGAGGTCATTTTGACCATGACGGAGTTCAACCTCCTCGCCGTCCTGGCGGCCAACCCCGAGCGCGTGCTGACCCGCGCGCAGCTGCGAGACAAGGTATGGGGCTACCCTCACGACCTCGACGACCATTCGGTGGACCCGCATGTGCAGAGGCTGAGGCGCAAGCTCTCGGAGCACCCGAACATCGGCGTCAGCCTCGAAGCCGTGCCGGGGCTTGGTTATCGCCTCTCGGTCAAGTCTGGTTGACGGAAGTGGCGGAAGAGCTGCAAGCGCTCTTCGGCCCGGTGACCGCCGATCTCGCGACGGTCGAGTCAAGCCTGCGCGCCGAGATCAACGGCGATCCGCCGGACGTCTCCACGCCGATGGCCGATCTCTTCGAGGCCGGAGGCAAGCGCATCCGGCCCGCGCTCGTCCTGCTCGCGGCTCGCTGCGGGCATTACGACCTCGCGGATTTGATGCCTGCCGCGACCGCTGTCGAGCTCACTCACGCTGCCACGCTGGTGCACGACGACGTGATCGACCGCTCGGCCGTCAGGCGCGGGCGGCCGACGGTCGCTGCTTTGCGTGGCGACGAATCGGCAATCGTCATCGGTGACTTCTACTTCGCCAAGGCCTACGAGGTGGCGGCGCGCACTCGGTCTGCCGAGGTGGTCGGCATCCTGGCGCGCTCGGTGATGGAGATCTGCGCGGGAGAGGTCAGGCAACAGGCAATCCGCTACCAGTACAGGACCGGCATCGACGAGTACATGAGGAGGATCGAGGCCAAGACCGCCGCGCTGCTTTCGGCGTGTTGCGAAATCGGCGCGCTACTCGGCGGCTTGAGCGATCGCGAGCGTATGGCGCTGCGCGCATACGGCCGCCAGCTCGGCCTCGCGTTCCAGATCGCCGACGACGTGCTCGACTACGTGGGCACCGAGGGAGAGCTCGGCAAGCCGACCGGTCAGGACGTCGAAGAAGGATTCGCGACTCTGCCATTGATGCTCGCGATGCAAGACGAATCGGTGGCCAAGGAACTGAGTGCGATGCTCGACATCGATCAAAAGCTCGATGCGAAAGACGCGAGGCGGGTCGTCGACGCCGTCTCGCGCAGCAGCGGTCCAGCCAAAGCGTTGAAGAGAGCGCGCGAGCATGCGGCCGCAGCGCGTGAACAGTTGAAAGCGCTCGTGCCGGGTGATGCGACCATCGCGCTGGCGGGCGTGGCCGACTACGTGGTTTCCCGAAAGCTCTAATCTGTCGACGTGTCCCGGGTGGGGATGGTGGCATGAGCAGGGTCAGGCTCGTCGGCGTAGGTCCTGGACATCCTGGACTGGCGACCTTGCAGGCAGCCGAAGCGATCAGGTACGCAGACGTCATCCGCCACTGCGATGGTTGTGGCGCCGGATTGCTACACCTCGCACCAGTCACAGCCGACATCGCGCCGCTCGAATCGCATGACGAGGTCATCCGCCTCGCGCGCGCCGGCCGCAGCGTGACGGTGCTCTTTCCCGGCAACCCATACGCGTTCTCGAACGGCAGCGCGCTCGCAGAAAAGCTGGAGCGGGCCGGCGTGGATTTCGAGGCGCTGCCCGGGCTCATTGTGGAGTTTGCGGCTCCGATGATGAGCGGCATCCCGCTGACCATCGAGGGCCTGTCCGCGTCGATCGGTCTCGGCCTCGTCAAGGGGGCCGAGACCACGGTGCTGCGACTCGCATCGGGCTGGTGGGAGTCGGGCATCAGCGCCCTGCTCGCGGATGGCCGCTCGGCCGAAACACCGGCGGCGCTTCTGCTCAACCCCGGGTTGCCGGGGCAGCATCGGGTGAGCGCGCCCCTCGGCGAGCTTCTGCGCAAGGCCAGCACTTACGGTCTTCGCGGTGACGCGCTGCTCGTGCTGGGTCCTGGCGTCGAGATGGCCGAGCGGCTCGACACCATGTCGAGGCGTCCTCTACATGGGCGTCGCGTCCTCATCACACGGGCGCGCCACCAGGTTGATCCGTTCCGGCGTGAGCTGGTCGACCTCGGCGCGGCGGTGATCGAGGTGCCGACTCTGGAGATCCGGCCGATGCCGACCGACGAGCGCGTCCACAATGCGATCACGAGCCTGGAGCGCACCGCGCTCGTCATCTTTGCTTCGGCCAACGCGGTCGACATCTTCTTCCAGATGCTGCTGGGCACCGGTGCCGACGCTCGCGCCCTCCATACCTCGAAGCTCTGCGCCATCGGCCAGGAGACGGCCGAATCCCTGGAGAGGCACGGCCTGCGACCCGAGCTGGTCACGTCCGAGTACACGGCGGAGGGCCTGGCCAAAGCCCTCGAGGGCTGGGAGATGAAGGGTGTGCGCGTGCTGGTGCCGCGTGCGGAGGTCGCGCGCGACGCTTTACCATCCCTGCTGGCCAATCGTGGTGCAGAAGTCGAGATTCTTCCCGTGTACCGCTCGATGTGCCCGCCCGAAGCGGGTCCTGCTCTGCTGCGACTGTTCAACGCCGAAGGCGTGGACGTGATCACCTTCACCAGCTCGTCGACCGTTTACAACTTCGTGAAGGCGTTCCCCGACGACCGCCTTCCGGCGATCCTGGGTGACGCGGAAGTGGCCTGCATGGGGCCTGTTACCGCCGACACGGCGCGCAAGCTGGGATTGAGCGTCGCGATCGTGGCGCGCGAGTACACCACGCACGGCCTGGTCCAGGCCATAGCCGAAGCGGCGGCCCGCAAATGAGCAAGGCACGCGTGAGGCGGCCGGCACCGAGCGAAGCCTCGGAGCAAGAGCTCTCGTGGGGGAGGCGCCGTTCCTGGGTCCCGTTGCTGGTCATGGCGATCGTGGTCGTCGCAGTGCTCGGGAGTGGCCTCCTGGTCGACAAGGCGCTGCAGACGCCGGCTCCACAAGCCCTTGCCGGATGCCAGACGTCGGTCCAGGTCGCGCCGCACGAGTTCATCGGTCCGCAGCCCATGTGCATCAACGCGAGCCAGAGCTTCGACGCCACGATCAACACGACGCAGGGGCCGATCGTCGTTCATCTCTACCCGGAGATCGCTCCCGTCACGGTCAACAACTTCATCGTCCTTGCGATCCACGGCTATTACGACGGCCTGACCTTCTGGAAGAGCGAGGACTGGGTCGTGCAGTCGGGCGATCCTCAAAACGACGGTCGCGGCGGGCCGGGCTACAACCTTCCAGACGAGCCGAGCACCGCGCCCGACTGGGGCCTGGGAGCCGTGGGGATGGCGCGTCCCCCTGGTAGTGCTGTGAACGGCAGCCAGTTCTTCATCCAGAAGGCCGACTGGCCCGCCCCCGGTCCGACTGCCGTCTACAACCGCTTTGGCACGGTGACCTCGGGCCTTGACAAGGCCCAGTTGCTCACGGCGACGGACACCATCACTTCGATCTCGATCAAGGTCTCTTGACCCTTTTCTGCCTTTTGCCTGACGCCTCGGAGCCTATAATCGCCTGAGATGTTCGGCATCCACCCGGTCTACTTCATCGTCCTGCTGGTGATCGTGTTGATCATCTTTGGGCCCGGGCGTCTGCCCGAGCTGGGGGGTGCGGTGGGCAAGGCGATGCGCGAGTTCCGCAAGGCCACCAATGAGCTGACCACCGAGGTCACCAACGCAACCCAGTCCAAGCCCGAGCCGACGGCCGCATCGGCCACCTCCGCTCCGGAGAGCGCCGCCAAGGGCTCGACGTCCGAGGCTGATTCTTCGAAGAACTGAGGCTGGATTCGTGGCCCTTCTGAACAGGGTCCTCCAGCGCGGTCCACGGGCCGCCGTCCCGGCCGTCAACGACCGCATGTCCGTGATCGAGCACCTCGAGGCTCTGCGTCGCGCCCTCATCGTCTCGCTGGTCGCCTGGGGGGTGGCGACTTTCGTGGCCTTCTTCATATCCGGGCGCGTCATCACGTTCCTGGTCGAGCGCGCGGGGATCGGTCACGCGATCTACCTTCAGCCGGCGGGCGGCGTGCTGCTCGAGTTGAAGGTAGCCATCTACATCGGCGTCGTCCTCGCTTCACCGGTTGTGATCCAGCAGGTGTGGTGGTTCGTGAGCCCCGGCCTGCACAAGCACGAGCGCAGGTTCATCCTGCCACTGATCGCCGCGACGATCTTCTTCTTCGCAATCGGGGTGAGCGTCGCGGTGTTCGCCTTGCCGCTCTACGTCAGGGTGCTCAACTCGTTCGCCCCGGCGGGCGTCACTTACTTAGCCGACGTGAACGCTTTCGTCAGCTTCGTGCTGTTGATGGTGATCGGCTTCGGCCTCGTGTTCGAGCTTCCGGTCGTCCTGTTCGTGCTGGGAATGCTGCGGATCATCAATTCGCGCTGGCTCCGGAAGAACCGGCCGATGTGGTTCCTGGGACTCGGTATCGTGGCGATGTTGCTGACACCGGGCACCGACCCGGTGACTCCCCTGATCATGTTCGTCCCCCTTTACGTGTTCTACGAAGGAGCGTCCCTGTTGCTCAGAATTCTCAGACGATGACACAAACCTCTCGTCCCGACGGACGCCAACCCGACCAGCTCCGCCCCGTCAAGTTCGAGCTCGGCGTGAACGTGCACGCGGAGGGATCTTGTCTCATCGAGATGGGTCGCACGCGCGTGTGGATCACCGCCAGCGTCGAGGATCGGGTTCCGCCCCACCGCCGCGGAAGCGGCCAGGGTTGGATCACCGCCGAGTACTCGATGCTGCCTCGCTCGACCCACGACCGTGGCACCCGGGAGGCTATCCAGGGTAGGATCGGTGGCCGCACGCACGAGATCCAGAGGCTGATCGGCCGCTCGCTGCGCGCGGCGGTCGACATGGGCAAGATCGGCGAGCGGACCATCACGCTCGACTGCGACGTCCTGCAAGCCGACGGCGGGACGCGCACCGCGTCGATCACTGGGGCGTTCACCGCGCTGTACATGGCCATCAAGCGGATGAAGGACGCGCGCATGGTCGAGCAGGTCCCGGTGCGCCAGTACCTCGCCGCGGTCAGCTGCGGGATCGTGCAGGGAACGCCCATGCTGGACCTCGATTACACCGAGGACTTCCAGGCCGGGACCGACCTCAACTGCGTCATGACCGAGGATGGGCGCCTGGTCGAGCTGCAAGCCACAGCCGAAGGTGCGCCGTACACGCGGGAGGAGCTCGACTCGATGCTGGCGCTCGCGGGCAAGGGGATCAAAGAGCTGATCGTCGCCCAGAAGAGAGCCATCGCCTCGCTTGGCTGATCGCCCGCGGCTCGTCATCGCCACGGGCAATGCGGGCAAGGTTCACGAGTATCGGGATCTCCTGTCGGGCACCGGCCTCGAGCTGGTCGCCTTCGACAGCGAGGTCGACGAGGTGGGGGAGACCTACGCCGACAACGCGCGCCTGAAGGCCGACGAGGCCGCTGCGCGGTCTAGCCTGCCGTCGCTGGGGGACGACTCGGGGATCGAGCTGGAAGCGCTCGGCGGCTTTCCGGGCGTCCGATCGGCGCGCCTCGCACCGACGCAACCCGAGCGGACCGCTGAGCTCTGGCGGAGGTTGGACGGCCGGCCGAGGCCGTGGAACGCCCGCTTCGTCTGCGTCATCGCGCTGGCAGTTCCCGGCGGTGAGACGCGCTACTTCGAAGGCGAGTGCAGGGGTGAGCTGCTGCCGGAGGCCCGAGGGCATCACGGCTTCGGCTACGACCCGGTGTTCCTGGTGCCTGGAACCGGGAAGACGTTCGGCGAGATGCCGACCGAGGAGAAACGCCAGTACAGCCACCGGGCCGCAGCGCTGCGGGCACTCCTGAAATCAGGCGCCCTGGCAGGCATCTCCGAACCCAGCTCATGACCTTTTCAGTTACAGGCTTTGTTTTGCCTGCAGGTGGAACATGTCTATTAATTGGCGACTCCTCTCACCGGGCGGATTTCCGGCTCCGACGAGCGCGGTGGATCGCCCTTGGCGGTCGCTCCGCTTCCACCGGTCTCGGTCCGTCCTGGGTGGCCTGACCTCCCCGCGCTGATCAGCGCGGTCATCGCAGCCATAGTCCTGGTGGCCTGGCTGACGCCCGGCCCGCTCCTGGCCCGGATGTTTCCGATCGGCCCGGTGATGAAGGTCAACACGGCCATCGCCCTGCTCGCGCTGTCCGCAGCCGCTTATGCGGCGCGCCGATCTCACCCCGGCTGGAACTGGCCGAAGTTGATCTCGGTCGGTTTCGTGGCGCTGACCTTTGCGATCGCAGTCGGGAGCGCTTTCGAATACATCGCGGGCCATTCGCTGGGGATCGACCAGCTGGTGGCTCGTGACCTATCCCGCGGACCGCTCGAGCCTGGTCGGATGGCTATCGGCACTGTCATGTTTATCACCGCGCTGTGCCTGGCTCTCGTCGCCCTCGACTGGCCCTGGCCGGGTCCACGACCTTCCGAATGGATCGCGTGGACGGTGGCCACCTTCGCGCTGCTGGCTCTCATCGGCGACATGTTTGGGGTCGGCCAGCTGTCCGGGGTCGCGGGCGCCAGCCAGATGGCGGTCAGCACTGGCTTCGTCCTCATCCTGCTGAGCGTCGCCTTGATCGCGTCGCGACCGGAGCACGTGATCTTCAAGGCAGTTGCCGGGCCCGACGCCGGGGCCACGTTCGTGCGCCGGTTCGGGCTTATCGCCGTCGCAATCCCGTTCCTGCTTGGCGTCACCGTCTTCGAGGCCCGACAGGCGGGAGCGTTCGGTCCCAATTTCGCCCTGAGCCTCGGCACCTTCGGAGCCATGGGAGTAGGGATGACCGGCGTGCTGGTCGCCTCGATGTTCGTCCGGCGCGCCGAGCGTGCCGGCGTCGGAAGGCACGAGGCAGAGGTTTTCAAGATGATCGTCGAGACCGCCAACGATGGCGTGTGGACCACCGACGACCTCGGACGCAACCTGTTCATGAACGACCGGATGCTGGAGATGCTCGGCTACCAGGCCTCCGAGCTCATCGGTAGGCGCGCCCTGGAGCTGGCCCCTCCTGAGCTTCGCGAGCTTCAGAGCGCGCGCATGCAGGACCGCCTGTGGGGCCGGACGGACACTTATGAGACCGCGTTCATTCGCAAGGACGGGTCGATCCTGTGGGCGCTGGTCGGCGCGACGCCAATGCTTGACGCCGCCGGCAAGCCGGCCGGTTCGCTTGCGATGGTCAGCGACTTGACCGCCCGCCGTGCAGCTGAGGAGGAGCTGAAGGCGGCTCGGAGCCAGGCACTCGACGCGACACGCGTCAAATCCGAGTTCCTCGCCGCCATGAGCCACGAGATCAGGACTCCGCTGACCGGTTTGCTCGGGATGGTCGAGCTGCTCAGGGCCACCGCGCTGGACCAGGAGCAGGCGAGCTACGCCGAGGCGGTCAGCCGGTCGGGCGACGCGCTCATGACCATCATCAACGACATCCTCGACATCTCCAAGGTCGAGGCCGGGAGGCTCGAGCTCGAGGCGATCGACTTCAAGATCCGGTCGGTCGTCGAGGAGGTCGCCGAGCTCATGGCTCCGCGCGCCCAGAACAAGGGTGTCGAGCTCATCGTGGCGATCAGCCCCAATATCCCGGAATGGCTTCGCGGCGACCCCGCCCGACTCCGCCAGGTGTTGCTCAATCTGATCAGCAACGCGGTCAAGTTCACCGACCGCGGTGAGATCATCGTCAGCGTCCAACCCGTGGCCGGTGTCGGGATGCGAAGGCGCATCGAGTTCGAGGTTTCCGACACCGGCGTCGGGATCTCTGAGGCGACGCAGGAGCGGCTGTTCGAGAAATTCGCCCAGGCGGACTCTTCCACCGCGCGAAAGTTTGGGGGCACCGGGCTCGGCCTGGCCATCTCACGTCAGCTGATCGGGCTCATGGGTGGCGAGATCGGAGTGCGCAGCGAGCCCGGCAAAGGCAGTGAGTTCTACTTCACCTGCGTATTCGAGGAATACGGGGTTGGTCACGCCGAGCCGGCGGCGCCGGTGGGCGACCTGAAAGGTTTGCGTGTCCTCGTCGTCGACGACAGCCCGACAAACGTCCATGTCCTCGAGGAGGCGATGCGCAGATGGCAGGTGGAGGTTGATGGGGGCGCTCTCGGAATGGACGCCCTTGAGCTTCTGACCGATGCTGCGGCCAAAGGCAAGCCCTACGACGTCGTCCTCCTCGACTCCCAGATGCTGGAACTCGATGGCTTTGCGCTCGCACGCATGATCCGCCGCAAGCCGGCCCTGGCCGGCCTCGTTACAGTGCTGCTGACCCCGGCGGCGCGACGCACCGCGAGGCGGGACGAAGTCGTCGACGCGTTCCTGACCAAACCGGTGAAGATCTCAGCGCTGCGCGAATGCCTGACGATTGTCACCGGGCGCGCTCCCACCAATCCTCTTCCGCAGCCCGTGGTGCAACCTGCCCCGGCCCTGGACACGATCCCTGGTAAAGAGCCGCTCCTGCTGGTCGTCGACGACGATTCGGTGAACCGGAAAGTCTCGAGCACCATGCTCCGAAAACTCGGGTATCGCACTGACCTCGCGACCAACGGCATCGAGGCGGTGAAAGCGTCCGCGGAGCGCGATTACGCCGCGATCCTGATGGACTGCGTGCTGCCCGTGATGGACGGGTTCGAAGCGACTGCCGCGATCAGGCTCCGGGAGGGCATCGTCCGGCACACTCCGATCATCGCCATGACCGCAAGCGCGATGAAAGGGGACCTCGAGAGGTGCATCGCAGCCGGAATGGACGCGTACCTCAGCAAGCCGGTGAAGATGGCAAAGCTCGGAGAAGTCATCGCCTCCTGGGTCGGGCCCAACCGCCCCAAGGGTGACCTGCAGGCAGCCGTGAACGGACATTCCCCCGGGTCGGCGCCGCCTGCTGAAGCTCTGATGGTCGTGGCCGATCGCCCGGCTTGATCGGGTGCCGAGGCGCCGTCCGCCACAAATGCGATTCGCAACCGCCCGCGCGTTATTGAGGAGATGAGAGATGCAGGAGCAAAGCAGAAGGCAGTGACCCGGCGCATCAAGGCCAGCCGCCGGCGCCATCAACCAGGAGCGCTGGCTACCACCACGCGACCGGCGACCAGCGACCAGGCTCCCGGCGAGGAGACCGTGCAGGTCAACGACCAGTACGTTGGCGGCGGTCCGCCGCCCTCTCATTCGCCATCGGAGCACGACCAGCATCAGACCGGCGGCTAGCCACGCCTTCGCCCTTGGGACAGCGCCGGAAGCCGGCCGGTCGCCGAATACAATTAGCGCGCCTCAGATCATCGCCATCGGGCGATTGACGCGTGCGGCGGAGTTCCAGAAGGCGGGCGGTAGCTTAGCTCGGTAAAGCGCCTGGTTTGGGACCAGGAGACCGCGAGTTCGAATCTCGCCCGCCCGACCAACACGTTTTGAGACCCAGAAAACGGCCGATTTCGATCTTGTTTCGACCGTTTGGGAAGGTGTTGGGCGCGGGGTTGGAACGCCTGTGGAAAACCCCTGGAACCTGCCGAGTTAAGAGACTTGGGGCATTGCCTACCAGTCTCATGGTGGGGAAATATGCACAGGGTGAACCAGACAGTCGGCGTCCTTCCCGGCGGCGTTCCGAGCCCAACGCGGCGGCAGCCGCCGATCCTCGCCGCCTACGAGCACTTCCGCCTGGACCGGCAGGGGATGCTGGTGTCGCCGAGGACGCTGGAGTACTACGACGGCATGGTCCGGCCCTTCCTGCGGTGGGCGGAGGCCGACGGGCTGGAGAGATTCGAGGCCTTGGATGTGTCTCGACTGCGCGTCTACCGCGCCCAGCTGGCAACGAGGCCAGGGCGGCATGGCCAGCGCCTGCAGCCGAAGACGATCCTGGAGTCGCACCGGGCGATTCTTTGCTTCCTGCGCTGGGCCAGGCGCGAGGGCTACCACGTCGACGGTCGCATCCTGGAGCTCAAGGCGCCACGGGTGCCCGACAAGGAGCCGACGGTCTATCACATCGCCCAGGTCCGTAAAGTGCTCGCCGCCTGCAACCCTGCGGTGCCGACCGAGGACCTGGTGGTCCGGATCCTGGTCGGCTCCGGGCTGAGGCGCGCCGAGATCTGCGGACTGGCGGTCTTAGGTCCTGACGGTCTTTCCGATGTGATGACGGACTCTCTGGGGAGGGGGCGGGTCGAGCTGCGGGTGCGCTGGGACGCCGGCGCCAAGGGCCGGAAGTCGCGCCGGGTGCCGATCACGCCCAAGCTGGCGGCGGCGATCAAGCGATACGAGGCGCACCACCGACCCGAGACGGACCTGTCACAGCTGCTCATCAACGGGCACGGCTCGGCGTACCAGGGGCCAGGGATCAAGTCGATGATGGACCGGCTCACGGTGCGCGCAGGATTCCGAGTTCACGCCCACGCGTTCAGGCACACGTTCGCGACGGTTGCGGCAAAGCTGGGCTGGAACTTCGAGCACCTGAGGGCCGCCATGGGTCATTCGGATTACGGGATGCTGCAGCGCTACGTGCGGCTGGCTACGGAGCGCGACCTGGGCCCGCGAGCGGACTGGCTAGATCTGATCGCAAACAACCCGGCAACCGATTGGTCATGAGGGCGGCCATATCGCCGGCCGACCTGGGCACGACGGCAGCGTCCGCAATTAGCCTGACACAGTGCCGCATGTAAACCTCGACGCCGCAGCCGCTGAGATTGAGGCTCGGCGCGACGCGTGGATGCAAGCAGAATTTGACGTCAGCCAGCTGACCTGGAGAGATCGCGCACAGGGTTGGCCGTGGAAGCTCGTTGCGCGCGAGGAAGCGTCGGAACCCGACTCGGTTGGGTTCCGTGTGACTAAAGGGATCGCTGTAGGCACCGTCGTGCTGTTCGACGGCGGCTGGGCGGATGTGGAATGGTGGCCGGGGACGCCACCACACGAGCCTGAAGTGAGCGCTCCGGACATCGATAGCGTAGGGGCGTTCAGCGATCTGTTGGACGCGCTGCTCAAGAGTTGGCGCGACCGAATATCAGTGTCTAAAGGCGCCTCCAGGACGTTTGGGACGTTTGAAAACGTCCCAAAACGCCGTTGAAACGTCCCGGCCCTGCTGGTTTGCTTGGCCTGGATGGAACAGAGAGCGGAGCTGCCACAACTGAACCGAAGGGACGAGTGGGACGCCTCAAGACGTCCCAAGTCGTCCCAAGACGTAGTTGAGACGTCCCTGCAGTCGCTGGTTCCATCGACCGGTATGGCATCAACCACGGAGACTGACACTGGGATCGGAGGCGGCACGCGGGCAGCGGCGCCGGCGGGCGGGAACGCCGCGACCCGGACGCAGGCGGTGCGCTACGCTGCCGGCTGCCTGCAGCGCGTGCGCGCATTCATGCGCGTAACGCGAAGCGCGAATGGCTTGCTGGATTGCAGAAGGGTGCCGGCGGGTTGTTCGGCGCGACGGATCCCGCACCGAGGCAGGCGCGGATCCGTGCGCCCCTCGTCGGATGCTAGCGGTCCGGGTCCCCTAACAGAGGACCGCCAAAAGCCAACGGTGAAGCTGTAGCGACAGCCCTCACGGTGCTCTCCTCGGGCGTCGACTCCCTTTACGTCTCGTTCAGAGGTGAGGTCGAGGTGTCCCGCCTCGATGAGCTCGAGGTCTTGAAGGCCAGGGCGCAAGAGGCAGGCCACCCACAAATGGTGAGTCTCGCGATCGAACGTGTGGCATTGGTACAAGCCAACGGCTGGGGCAGCTATCGCTACTGGTTAAGATGTGGCGATTTCGACGTCTTCGTCGGGCAAGGCAGAAGTCTGCCCGCGGTTTATGCGCGGGTCGCGAGCTCTTTCATTCACGAGGTTGGTCCGAATCACGCACTCGCTGAACTCAAGTCCTTCGTGCGGTTGGCGTTGCAGTCAGAGGTTCCCGAAGCGCTCTGCTCGCGGGTGGACATCTATGCCGACTTTCAGGGTTGGGTGCCGCGGCCGCGCGACTACGAGAGGTTCGTCACCAGGAGTCGCCGCAACACATCCCATGTAGCCATTCACCACGACGGCCGGCACTTCACGGGCTTCACATTCGGTCGCGACGCAATGGCGGCCAGGCTCTACGACAAAGGAGCGGAGATCGCGCACTCAGGCAAGGACTGGATGCGCACGTTTTGGGGTGACCGCCTCGACCCGCTGAGGCCGGTTTGGCGCTTGGAGTTTCAACTGCGCCGCGAGGTGCTGGCGCAATGCTCCCTACGGGATCCAGATGACGCTGTGGAGAAGCGCCAGGACCTGTGGACGTACGCGACGCACTGGCTGTCGCTGCGATCGCCGAGGCCGGGTAAGAGACGCACGAGGTGGCCGGTGGCTGTTGCATGGGTGCATCTCTCGCGTGCCACACTCGGAGCGCCGCAGAACTCGTTAGTGCGCCAGCGAATCAGAAGGCACGACGAGTCTGTCCTGGTCCGCGGCCTGGCGGGCTACGCGAGCTCCCTAGCGGCCGTGACTGGCGTCAATGACCTCGACGTGACGATGCTCCTTTCTCGGCGCCGCGTCGCAGAGTACATGGACGCCACCGGGCGAGATTTCCGTGAGCTGGTCCGCGCCAAGCGGGTGAGTCATCGGTGACTCACCACCGTGCGTTGGACTGGTCCGTCGATGTGGCCACGATCGACCGAGCCCGGATCCTTCGAGGTTGGACACGTCGCGACCTCGCGCGCCATGCTCGCGTCGATGAGGGAACGCTCTGTGACCTGTTCGCGGACCGGCGCCGCCCTACGTTCGGCACGCTCCGGGCCGTCTGCAACGCGCTTGATCTCCCGTTCGAGGGCGTGATCGCATTTGCCGGGGCCGCAGGTGCTCTTCGCTAAGCTCGGTGGCATGGGACCGACGCGGGAGGAAGGAACTATCTCTCGGCAGGACGTCGAGAGGCTACTTGTTCGTGCTTGTCCCTCGTTTGAAGCCTCCTCCGAGCGCCGGGAGTTTCACGAGGATTACGACTCCGAGCCTGAACCGCCCCTCTACTTGTTGGCGAGCGGGTTCGTCAGGCATTTGGCGGAACGCAGCGGGCGACCGCGACGAGTTTCCGGCGGTCTTCGGTGTGATTGACGACCTTCATCTGAGGGGCGACCAATACGTCTGCGAATTGGCAACAATTGGCTTTCTGGAGGATCTTCAGAACACGAACCCTTCATCCCGCGGACAGCAACCCCGCTGACTTCGTTCCGTTTCTGGGTCCCGTCTCAAGATGGTGGTGGGAGGAGGTCGAGCTGTTCTGGGAAGTGTTCGGTGGATGGCGACGGCCCGACGAACCGACTGGGATGACCTTGCCTAGAGAGCCCTGACCGGTTGCCCGGCCAGGGCTTTAAGGACAAGTGATCAGCGGTGCCGAGCAACCCAGCGAAAGCCGAGAACTATGGCGACGATCACCGCCACAGCGATCGCGGTGTTTACGAACAGCCCGATGGTCATCAGATCCATGCGTCAAACCTCATCCGATTATGAAGAGATCCAGCCGTTGAAGTTGAACCAACCCCTGCTGTCCCAACTCATCTCCTGCCAGGCATTCCAGGTGGCGCTACAGCAAAACGAACCATACGTATCCGAAACGTCCGTGTAAGCGTTGGAGTAAATCGGCCTGCCGAGCTAAGATCAGGTCGAATTCGCCAGGGACTGAAGACCACTTGGTAAGGAAAAGCAGCCGATTCGAAGCCGGTAATAGTTTCCACAACCTCCTCAAACAAGAGAGGCAGTGTCATACAATTGTGATACAGTCCACTCAATGGAGAAGGCGATTTCGATCAGGCTAGATGAGCAGGCTCAGGAAGCTCTCCGGACACTCACCGGGTCGGGTCGAAGCCAATCCGAGGCCGTCCGAGAAGCTATCGTCGAGCTTGCGCGGCGCGGGCAGCGCGGTGACCTTGTCGCTGAGGCGAAGCGCCTAAGCGTTGACCGCGAGGATCGTACGGAGAAAGCTCGCGTGGCCCGTTTGATGGAAACTCTTCGTGCAGCGAGGTGAGGTCTTTCGACTGCGAGCGCCCCGAGGAACCAGAGGACACGAGCAGGCCGGGCACCGTTACGGTGTGGTCCTTCAGGCCGATGAACTGCTCAGCTTGTCCACGGTGATCATCGCGCCTACCTCTACGCGCGCCCATCCAGCCTCATTCAGACCCGAGGTAGAAATCGACGGTCTGCTGACTCGGGTCTTGGTCGAGCAGCTCGGGGCAGTCGATCCAAGCAGGCTTGGCGAATCCCACGGGCTGCTCGCGTTTGGTGAGCTTCGTGAGGTCGATCGCGCGCTGGCAGTGGTTGTCGGTCTCGGCGCATGACGACCGGCCCGAGATAACCTCCCTTCCCGGCTGGCCGTGCGCGTCGTCAAACGAGTTAGGAGACTTGCGTGAAAATTTCGATGTCGCGCTAAGATCGAGCCGAATACGGTAGGCCTTAGCCTCCGGTTTGGGACCAGGAGACCGCGAGTTCGAATCTCGCCCGCCCGACCAACGCATTTTGAGACCCTGAAAACGGCCGATTTCGATCTCGTTTCGACCGTCTGGCATTGCCTATCGTGTAAGGCGTTGGACAGACGCGTGCAGAAGGGCTGCTGGGTGTGATCCTCCCGAAAGACCGCGACCCTCGTTTCGTGACGATCCGCCGTGGTGGGATTCTCACCGATTCGGATCACCACCTCCTCGCCCTGTGGGCGGCATCGTGCGCGGAGCACGTCCTCGACCGGTTCGAGACGGCTCGGCCTGAGGACTCGCGGCCGCGTCGGGCGATTGAGCAGGTCCGCGCCTGGGTCCGTGGCGAGATCACGATGTCCCAGGCCCGCACAGCGGGCGGCCATGCAATGGCCGCGGCCAGAGACCTGAGTGGGGCAGCACGCCAGGCCGCGTACGCTGCCGGCCAGGCGGCGGTCGTCGCACACGTCGCCGCGCACGAGCTCGGTGCGGCCTCCTATGCGATCAAGGCCGCACGTGCTGCCGCGCCGGAAGGAGACGGTGAGAGCGCAGGGCGACTCGAGTGCCGGTGGCAGCGCGACCAGCTCCCGGAGGCGATTCGCGAGCTCGTACTCGACGACCAGCGGTTGCGGAACGACATCTGCTGGTCGGTGTTCGACTGCTGAGACGTCGGGGCGCGCTGAGGCGCTTGTCGCCGCGCGCTCTAACGAAGAGTGAAACACAGGGGGCCACTTGTCCTGCGATTTCTCCCACCTGTACGTCGCAATGCGATCGAGGCCCGCACGGCCTGGTCGTCTGACGGAACATGGAGGCACTGAGATGTCCTGTGTGCCTAGAAGGCGACAGCTGTTCCTCGGCGGCATTGGGCTCGTCCTGGCCCTTGGTCTGTTGGTCGGTGCGCTCTACTGGTTATCCCGGCCCATCGATCACCTTCCGTACCAGCAGGCGTTGAGTGGAAACGACAACACTCCGTGGATTACGCTCACCGCCGGCTGGTACAACATCGAGGCTCGACAGGATACTGGCGGTTGCTCAGTACCTGTGACATTTGCTGGTCAATCCGGTGTCCGAGCCGTGTACCTGGTGCCTTACGCACTGGGCTTCGGTGGGGGTCCGATTGTGGGGCCAACTGGCTGGTACGGACAGACAGGTCAGCTACCGGCAGGCCTGTATCGATTTACGGCGTCGGCCGGTAGCTCCTGTCACTGGTCGGTTCGGCTTTCCAGGTTCAGCCCGGTGCAATCGTCGGGCGCTCGGTAAGACCGCCAGTCGTCGTGTGTGCGCCGCTAACGCCCACCGGCTTCGTTCGACTGCATGCGGCAGTGATTCACCGCGGGTTGAAAGGCGATGCCTCCGGCTTCACCAATCTCGCGCGGAACACATAGACCGCGCACGCCAGCCGGTTGGCCAGCGGCAGCGCCTCGACGAGTGGCTCCACGCGTTTGAGGACCCGCGCCAGCCAATCGGGACAGAAATAAGGAACCAGGATCGCAAAGCGTCTGTCGAGCACCTCGCCGCCGGCATCCCGCACCCACCGATCAAGGGTTCGGCTCGTGTAGGACTGCTCGTGGTGCGCCCGGTGGTAGCTCGATGCCTTCTCGAGAACCTTGAGGATGGGGCTGTAGCCGTTCGGTTCGACCACCACAATCTCCGGCGCCACCCGTAGGACCTCCTTGATGGTGTCCGCCGGTCGGTTGGTGTGATGCAGGACTCCCTGGAGGATCGCCACGTCAAAGGATCGGTCGGGGTATGGAAGCCGCACCGCGTTGACGGTGGCAAACTCTATCGGCCGAGCGCCCTTTCGAGCGTTGGCCACCGCGATAGCCTTCTCAACCGGGTCGATCCCAACCAATCGGGAGGGATGGCCCGAATCCCAGTACTGCACGGAGAAGGACCCGTCGCCGCAGCCGACATCGATCGCCTTACGGTCCTGGAGATGAGCCAGGTGCAGGATGAGCTCGACCTGCCGGTCGGTCGCAAGCCGGCTGCTCAGGCGGTCGTTGGTGACGTAGACGTAGCCGCCGTGCGCGTCGACGTCTCGATCGAACGCCTCAAACTCGCGCTTTTCGCTCAAGGGTGGTAGGGCGGCATCTTCGCGAGGTCGATCCTACAGATGGCGCCTCGCTGAGGATCGCCTGCCGGCGCGACTCCCGGCCGACTCAGCGCGCATTCCGTAGTACGTTTAGGTCGTGATCGAGACCGCGGCGCAGGGCCGGGTCGAATCAGGGTTCGAGCCGGTCAGGGAGGCCTTCGAGGCCAACTTCCAGCAGCACGGTGAGGTGGGGGCGGCGTGCTGTGTTCACCTGCATGGCCGCAAGGTGGTGGACATTTGGGGTGGCGTCACGACCCCGGGCGGCGCGGAGCCATACGGCGCCGACACGTTGCAGATGGTCTGGTCGACCACCAAGGGCGTCACGGCCATCGCTGCCCACATCCTGGCCCAGGAAGGCAAGCTGGACTTCGACGCACCGGTGGTCGAGTACTGGCCGGAGTTCGGCGCCGAAGGCAAAGCGGAGATCCCGGTCCGCTGGCTCTTCAGCCACCAGTCAGGGCTTGCTGCGATCGACCGTCCCCTGGGCCTCGACGCCGTGCTGGCATGGACTCCTGTAGTCGAGGCCTTGGCCGCGCAGCGTCCCTTCTGGAAGCCGGGGACGGCGCACGGATACCACACGTTCACATATGGCTGGTTGGCGGGCGAGGTCATCAGGCGGGTGTCGGGAGGCACGGTGGGCGAGTTCGTCGCCGAGCGGATCGCGCGTCCCCTTCGTGTCGAGTTCTGGATCGGCCTGCCCGAGTCACAGAATCAGCGCGTCGCGCCGGTGATCCCGGTCCCGCCGCCGGCGCCCGGCGCGCCCCTGGATCCCTTGACCCTGCGCCTGCTCGACCCTACGACGCTGGCCCACAAATCGTTCGCCAACCCGGCCATCCCGCCGGCGGCCTTCAACGAGTACCCGTTCCGGGGCGCCGAGGTCCCTGCCGGCAACGGCATCGGGAGCGCACGGGCCCTGTCGAGCATCTACGCCGCATGCATCGGGGAGGTGGACGGGGTTCGCCTGCTCGACACCGGCACCCTCGAACGCGCGACGGTCACGCAAGCTCGCGGCGAGGACCTGGTCATGCCGTATGAAACGCACTACGGGACCGGCTTCCAGCTTCCGTTCCCATTCCGACCGATGGCCGGGGAGGCCTCCTTCGGCCATTACGGGAGCGGCGGTTCGGTCGGCTTCGCCGACCGCAACCTGGGAATATCGTTCGGCTACGTCATGAACCAGATGAGGCCCGCCTACGGCCTCGACCCACGCACGTCTGGCCTCGTCGAAGCGCTCCTGGGGTGCCTGCGGTAGCACGGCGGCCTAACATTCGATTCGGGTGGTAGGGCATGGGCGCGGCTGACCTGGTGTTCGGCGTCTGCCTCCTGCTCGGGGGCGGCCTCCTTCTCATGACCCTGATCGTCGACGACATCTTCGGTGGCCTGCTGGGGGCGATTCATCTCGGCTTCGACGTCGCGGGCGTGTCGCCGACCCCCATGCTGCTCGGCTTCGTCGCCATGTTCGGGATCGGCGGCCTGTTCGGGCTGCACGGCGTCGGAGCAGGGGTCGGGGTGGCCACCCTGATCGGCGTCGGCGCCGGCCTGGTCGGCTCTGGAGTCGTGTTCGGAGCCTTCAAAGTACTGCGGCAGGCCGAGTCGAGCAGCACGTTCGACCTGCAGGACATGGTGGGCTCGACCGGGAGGGTGTCCGTGGGGATCCCCGCCAACCGGTTCGGCACCGTTCTCATCAGCTTCGCCGGTTCGTCGCACAACATGACCGCGACAGCCGATTCCGAGATTCCGGCCGGTCGCGTGGTCAAGGTCGTTTCGGTCGCCGGCGGCAACCTCGTCGTCACGGCCAATTCGGAAGCCAGCACTGAAGGAGCACGGTTCGATGCCTGAATTCTTGACGTCAACACCCTTCCTCGCCGTCACCGGCGTGATCATCCTCATCCTGTTGATCGCATTCGTGGCCAGCCGCTACCACGTGGCGGGCGCCAACGAGGCGCTGATCGTCGCCGGTTCGCGCGGCGCCAAGGTTCGCGACGAGCGTGGTCAGGTGGCCTCGCATCCGGGCGACAAGGGCGTCAAGGTGGTGGTCGGAGGTGGGACCTTCATCCGCCCCCTGCTCGACCGCGTGGGCAAGCTGAAGCTGACGGCGCGCCAGATCAACGTGCAGCTGAGCGACGCCGTGACGAGCCAGGGCATCAAGGTCCAGGTCCAGGGGGTGGCCACGTTCAAGATCGGGCGTGACGTCGAATCGCTCCGCAACGCGGCCGAGCGCTTCCTCGACGCCAAGCCGGAGCAGGTGGACTCGATCGTCAAAAACGTGCTCGAGGGATCGCTACGTTCGATCGTCGGAACCCTCACGATCGAGGAGCTCATCCGCGACCGGCAGAAGCTGCTGCAGCAGGTACAGGATGCGGCCAAGGGCGACCTCGCCACCAGCGGACTGCAGATCGACGCCTTCACCATCCAGAGCTTCTCCGACGAGTCGAACTACATCGAGCTGCTCGGACAGCAGAGCGTCTCGACCATCACGCGCGACGCGCGCATGGTCAAGGCGACGACCGACCAGGAGGCCGCGGTCAGGGAGGCTGAATCGCAGCAGGTCAAGATCAACGCGGCCCGAGACGTCTCTCTTCGCGAGGCGGAGACCAAGACGCAGGTCGCCGCCGCGCAGGCGCGCGCCGACCAGGCCGGCCCGCTGGCCCAGGCCGAGGCGCAGCAGGAGGTCGTCCGCAAGCAGACCGAGCTGGCTCAGCTCGAAGCGGACCGCAAGGAAAAGGAGCTCCTCTCGTCCACGGTCAAGCCGGCCGCGGCCGAGGCGCAGGCCGTCATCGCACGGGCCGAAGGCGACAAGCGCGCGCGGATCGCATCCGCCGAGGCGGACGCCGAGACGACCCGGCTCGAAGGTGGGGCGGAGGCGCAGATCGTCCTCACCAAGGGCGAGGCCGAGGCCAAGGCCCTGGCGATGCGCGCCGACGCCTACAAGCAGTTCAACGAAGCCGCCATCATCCAGACGGTGCTGGCGGCTCTCCCCGAGATCGTGCGCGCCGCGGCCGAGCCGATGGGCCACATCGACTCGCTGACCGTGATGAGCGCTGACGGCGCCTCGGACCTGGTTCGCAACGCGACCCGGGCGATGATCGAATCGACGACCGCGATCAAGGGGCTTACCGGCCTCGACGTGCCCAACCTCATCGGAGGCGCGCTCGGGCGTGGGTTTGGCGAGAGGCTGCGCAGCGGTGACGGAGAGGGCGTCGGGAACGGCGAGAGCGGGTCCGCCGCAGAACGGATCAGCCAGATCGCGGGCGAAGGCCTGGCGGCCTTGAAGAGCCGCGGCGCCGAGGCTGCTGCCGCGAGCAAGCCGGCTGCCGACGAGGCGGCCGCGAAGGTGGAGACGGAGGCGGCGAAGGTGGC
The DNA here is from genome assembly GCA_035531515.1 of Candidatus Dormiibacterota bacterium. Classification (GTDB taxonomy): domain Bacteria; phylum Chloroflexota; class Dormibacteria; order Dormibacterales; family Dormibacteraceae; genus DATKSS01. The sequence goes on from DATKSS010000084.1 coordinate 21,951, forward strand.
GGACGAGGCCAAGGCTGCGGCGAAGCAGGCTGCGGCCGAGACCAAGGCGGCCGCGGTGGCGGCCAAGGTGGCCGCCTCGGGGGCGGTCCACGACGCGTCCCCGATCGAAGGCAACGTCAACCAGTGGGCGAAATGGCTGGCGGACCGGCTGCGCAGCGTGCCCGACATCCAGGTTTATGGGGCGTTGAGGCTCAACGACCTCGTGAGTCGCGGCCCGGCGTCGGCTCGGGCCGTCTGGGCCACCGCCAACCAGGTGCTCGGAAAGGACTACGGCAACATCACAATCGCCGACCTGCTCAAGCGATTTGCGCCCTAAAAAGCGGGAAGCCCGCTTGCGCGAGCTTCCCAAGGCTGGGGTGGGGGCGTGGAGTCGAAATTCAGGGGCCGGTTCACCGGCCGTCGATATGGTAGCACTGTGCCCTGCCGTCCACAAGATATAGACAGCTGGGGACAAATAGGTTGAAACTGCCCCTGCCGCTCGACATGGAGCCGATGCTGTCGGCGGCGGCGGACGGGATCCCCAAGGCCGATGGCTGGGAGTACGAGCCCAAGTGGGACGGCTTCAGGACGCTGGTCTTCCGAGATGGGGAGGAGGTAGCGCTGATGAGCCGGGGTGGGCGCCCGATGACCCGCTACTTCCCCGAGGTGCTGCCCGCTTTTCGCAAGCTGTCGCAGGCACGGCTTGTGCTGGACGGCGAGCTGGTGGTGGTTGGGGACAAAGGGCTCGACTTCGGAGCTCTGCAGCAACGAGTCCACCCGGCCGAATCGCGGGTGAAGATGCTGGCCGAAGCCACGCCCGCGTGGTTTGTGGCTTTCGACCTCTTGGCCGAAGGCGACGCAGACCTTCGCAAGGAGCCGCTGGGAGAACGGCGCAAGCGGCTCGAGAAGCTGCTCAAAGGAGTCAAGCAGCCGATCTTTCTCACCCCGTACACGCGCGATCCGGACAGGGCGCAGGAATGGTTCGAGCGATTCGAGGGAGCGGGGCTCGATGGCGTGATGGCCAAGTCATGGAGCGGGGCCTATGTCCCCGGCAAGCGGCTGTGGGTGAAGATCAAGCATCACCGGACGTGCGATTGCGTGGTCATCGGCTGGCGCAAGACGGGGGATGGGACAAGTCTCGGCTCCCTGCTGCTCGGCCTGTACGACTCGAAAGGCACCATGCATTACGTGGGGCACACGTCGTCGTTCAACGCCGCGGAGCGAAAAGAGCTGATGGCGCGGTTGAAGCCTCTGCAGACCGACATCCCCCAGGAGGAGTGGCGCGCCAACCCGGGGCGCATGCCCGGCGGCATGAGCCGCTGGTCGCGCGGCAAGGACACGGAATGGGTGGCCGTGCGGCCGGAGCTCGTTGGCGAGGTGAGCTACGACAAGCTCGAGGGCGGCGAGCGGTTCAGGCACGCCACCGGCTTCCTGCGCTGGCGGAACGACAAGCGGCCGAAGCAGTGCGGCTTCGACCAGATCGCGTCAGCGGCCGAGTTTGACGTGCTCGGGATCTTTGGCAGCAAGTAGCGGGGGCTTGGCCCCGGGGCCGCCCGGACCGTAGTACTTCATCGCGGCCCGACCGAGGGCTGTGACCGCGACCCAGTCAAACCCTGCCCCGACCGCCACCCCGACTCCGAGGGGCACGATCCGTGCCGCCACCTTCGCTGCGCCGCTAGTCGCCCACCGGCCGAGGATCCGTGTCATCACGCGGCCTCCACCACGCACGAGGATGAGATTCGGCAGGTGCCGGAACGCCTCCACCGCGATGCGCTCGCCGCCGGAGACCAGCACGTTCTCGCGCACCTTGACCGCCCCGCTCGTGATCCCGACCACGACCAGCGCCTCGAGCACCCTTTCGTCCGAGCCGCCCAGCTCGTGCTCGAAGACCATGGCGATGCCGAGCACGAGCTCCACCTCCTGCTCGAGCGCGTACAGCGACTGGCTGGTGATCGTGCCGACCGCGAGCACGGTGCCGATGCCCGGGGCGATGGAGGCGGCGCCGCTCACTGCGCCGGTCATCGCGACCCGGCGCCGAGTGGAACGGACGAGCTCCAGCGCAAGTTGATGATTGGTGAGAAGCGGGTGGGCCGCGCGAAGCCGCTCGACGCGCGCGCGGATCGCCGGCTCGCGGCTGCGGACGGCCTGCGCGAGCGCGTTCACCACGGCGCGAGCCTGGACCGGCAGACGGTCGAGGTCCATCGACCGAAGCCTACAGCACGGTTTTAGTGAGAAGGAGTCGCAGGTTGGGCGGGCCGATTCGAATACAAACTTGCGACTGTGTAGCGATAAGCCTTAGGCTCGACTGATGGCGTCGATGCGGGCCGTTCTGAGCGAGTCATTCGATCGGGGCGAGCGCAAGCGCCTGCTCGGCTTCTTCTCAGGTGTCGCTTTCCTGCACGTCGCGGGTTGGGGCCTGCTCCTGATCCTGGCGGCCCACCAGCCCACCATCCTGGCCCTTGGCGGACTGGCTTACACCTTCGGCCTGCGGCACGCCTTCGACGCAGACCACATCTCCGCCATCGACAACACGACTCGCAAGCTCCTCCAGGACGGGAAAAAACCCGTGGGCGTTGGTTTCTTCTTCTCGCTCGGGCATTCGACCGTGGTCTTCCTCATCGCAGCGGCGCTCGGTCTGACCGTCAAGTGGATCGTCGACGGGGTCGTCAGCGACGGAGGGCGGCTGCGCGCCATCGGAGCGCTGTTGAGCGGCGCCGTTTCGGGCGGCTTCCTGGTCCTGATCGGGGTCATGAACCTGGTCATCCTGCTGGACGTCATACGCGTATACCGGCGGATGCGGGCCGGCGGGTACGACCGTGATTCGCTCGAGCACGAGCTGACGGCGGGGGGCTTCATGACCCGGATCTTCGGGCGCCTTTTCCGGGTGATCAGGCACAGCTGGCAGATGTACCCGATCGGGTTTCTCTTCGGCCTCGGGTTCGACACCGCTTCGGAGGTCGCCATCCTGGCCATTTCCGCCGGCGCCGCGGCCAAGGGGCTCCCGTTCATGGCCGTGCTTTCGCTGCCCCTGATTTTCGCGGCCGGGATGTCGCTGATGGACACCGCCGACGGAGCGTTCATGGCGAAGGCCTACTCCTGGGCTTTCGCGAGCCCCATCCGCAAGGTCTTCTACAACCTCACCATGACCAGCCTTTCCGTGTTCGTCGCCCTTTTCGTCGGCGTCATCGAGCTGACGCAGGTGTTGATCCAGGCGCTCGGTCTGAAGGGTGGCGTGTTCGCGGCCATCGCCGGCTTCGACCTGATCGGCCGCGCCGGTTACTTCATCGTCGCGGCTTTCATCCTGGCATGGGTCGCGGCGCTGATGATCTACAAGGCGCGGCGGATCGACGAGCGCTGGGCCGAGGGCTTCGAGAAGGTCGCCTGAGCCGAAGCGCGAAAGGGCGATCGTCCCTCACTGACAGGGACGATCCGACCCAGTGTGGCGCGACTGGACGGCTTAAGCTGGCCGCGGGATGGCCGCGGACGACAACGACGGATCTCTGATCGACTTCTACCCCTATCGCGCCCGGTTCAAGGTCTACGAGCGCCTCGAGCCGGTCGGCAGGGACCGCCAGGGCATCCTCGACGAGCTGGCCACGATGGCTTCCGAGGAAGACCGCATCGCCGACCAGGGTCGCGTGTCCGGGTCGATTTACCACGGCGGCCACGATCACTACGCCTTCCTGACCGATGTGTTCCGGCTCTTCGCCCACTCCAACGTGCTTCAGCGCGACATGTACCCGAGCGCAACCAAGCTGGAGGCCGAGATCGTCGCGATGACGGCCTCGATGCTGCACGGCGACTCGGTGCCGCAGCACCATCCCGGCGAGCACGCGTGCGGCGTGGTGACGTTCGGGGGCACGGAGAGCCTGATCAACCCGATGCTCGTATACCGTGATCGGGGCCGCGCGGAGAAGGGCATCACAGAGCCCGAGGTCATCATCCCGGTCACCGCTCACGTGGCCCTCGAGAAGGCGGCGCACATGCTCGGGATCAAGCTGCTCAAGGCCCCGCTGCGGGAAGACTTCAAGGCTGACGTCGACTGGATACGACGTCATGTCACGAAGAACACCGTTGCGCTCGTCGGGTCCGCCCCCAACTACGCGCACGGCTTGATCGACCCGATCGAGGAGCTGGCCGCCATCGCCCTCGAGCACGACGTCGGCATGCATGTCGACGGCTGCCTCGGCGGATTTATCCTGCCGTGGGGCGAGCGGCTTGGGTACGACATCCCCCGTTTCGACTTCCGCGTGCCGGGCGTTACCTCGATATCGGCGGACACACACAAGTACGGGTACGCGCTGAAAGGCACGTCGGTGCTGCTGTACCGAAACAGCAGCTTGCGCAAGTACCAGTACTTCAACTTCACCGACTGGCCGGGCGGGATCTACATGTCGCCGGGGTTGTCCGGAAGTCGCTCTGGCGGCATCGTGGCCGCGACGTGGGCGGCGATGGTGAGCCTGGGCGAGCAGGGTTACGTGGAGGTGGCAGACCGGATCTTCAAGACGGCCGCGACGATCCGCGCCGGCGTCGATTCGATCCCGGAGCTCGAGGTCATCGGCGACCCCACCTTCCTGGTCGCGTTCCGCTCGCCGGCTCTGAACATCTATCACGTCAACGACCACCTCATCGCGAAGGGGTGGCGGTTGAACGGCCTGCAGCTCCCGCCCGCGCTGCACTTCTGCGTGACCCGGCCGAACACCGCGCCCGGGGTCGCGGAGGCTTTCGTCGCAGACCTCCGGGACGCGGTGGAATACGCCAAGCACCCTGCGCGCGACGAGCCCAAGAGCGGTGCGCTCTACGGGCTCGGTGGGACGCCGTCGGGAAACGAGATCCTCGAGGTCCTCTTCACCGCGGCACTGGACGCGATGTACGAGGTGGCTCCAACCGAGTGAGGGACAAAGGGCGTGCCTGAGCCGTGGGTCCTTGCGGTGGACCTTGGCACAGGCGGCCCGAAGACCGGTGCGATCTCGCTGAGTGGCGGGGTCCTCGCCTCTCGGGTCGCGCCAGTCCACACGCGCTATTTCGCGGGCGGCGGCGCCGTGCAGGACCCGGCCGAATGGTGGGACTGCATCCGGTCCGGTGTGCGCGAGGTGGTGGCCTCGGGGGTGGCCGACCCGCGCGAGCTGATCGGGGTCGGCATCACGGGCCAGTGGGGGTCCACCGTGCCGGTGGACGCCCAAGGCCGGGCGGTGGGGGACTGCCGCCTGTGGGCGGACACGCGCGGCGGCCAGCTTTCCGCGCGGGCCGTCGGAGGCCCCGTCGCGTTGTTCGGCTACTCGCCGGTCAACATGCTGCGCTGGATCCAGGTCACCGGCGGAGCGCCGTCACCGAACGGCGCCGACCCGCTGGGTCACGAACTCTATCTGCGCCAGAGCGAGCCCGACGTCTACGCCAAGGCGACGACGCTGCTCGAACCCCTCGACTACCTGGGCCTTCGCTTCACCGGCCGGGCGGCGGCGACGCCCGCCTCGATGATCCTTTCCTGGCTCACCGACAACCGGCCCGGCGCGAAAGTGGAGTACGTGGACGAGCTGGTCAAGCGATCCGGGCGCGACCCGAGCCGGCTGCCCAAGCTCCTGCCGACCGGAAGCGTGCTTGGCCTGGTCAGGCAAGATGTCGCCGACGACCTCGGAATACCACCCGTCCCGGTGGTCGGCGGCGTGCCCGACCTGCACACCTCCTTCCTAGGCTCGGGCGCGGTCGCTCCGTACCAGGCGCACGTGACGATCAGCACGACGGCATGGATCGCGTGCGAGGTGCCTTTCAAGCGGACCGACGTGGTCCACCAGATGGCGTCTGTGCCAGGGCTGCGGCCGGACCGTTACCTGGTCGCCAACAACCACGAGACGGCCGGCCTCTGCCTGCAATGGCTTCGCGATTCCGTGGGGCCCTCCGACTACGAGAGCCTGGTCGACCTGGCCGCCGCAGCGCCGCCTGGATCGGGGGGACTCATCTTCACGCCATGGCTGAACGGCGAGCGCACGCCGGTCGAGGACCGCACCCTGCGGGGTGCCTTTCTCAACATCTCGCTGCACACGGAACGGCCGCACCTGGTCCGGGCCGTGTTGGAAGGCGTGGCGTTCAACGCCCGCTGGCTGCTCGACGCCGTCGAGCACTTCGTCCGCCGGCCGATCCCGAGCCTGAGGATCCTGGGAGGCGGGGCTCAATCGGACCTCTGGTGCCAGATCCACGCGGACATCCTCGACCGGCGCATCGAAAGGGTCGCCGACCCCATGTTCGCCAGCCTTCGAGGAGCGGGCTTGTTCGCCGCGATCTCGCTCGGCAGGATCTCGCTGGACGATATCGGAGGCCTGGTCCGCGTCACGCATGCGTTCGAGCCGGACCGTCGCGCCAACCAGACATACGAGCCGATGTACTCGGAGTTCAAGCGGTTCTACGGCAGCCTTCACGGCAGCTACGCGCGCCTCAACGCGAGAGGAGACAACCCATGACGGCCAGCGCCGCAGTCATGCCTCGGCTCGGCGCGAGCCGCTGGATGGTCCTCGGGGCTTATGCCCTGCTGGCTGCCTGCACACAGCTCCTGTGGCTCACGTTTGCGGCGGTGGACACCCGCAGCGCGGCTGCCATGAAGGTGGACGTGGGCCTGGTCGGCGACCTGGCGGCCGTCTTTCCGTTCGTCTACATCGTCCTAGCGCTGCCGACCGGGCGCTGGCTCGACATGAGGTTCACGCAGGCGCTGGGGGCCGGGGCCCTGCTCACGGCGGCCGGCGCGCTCGTGAGACTGGTCTCGCCGGACTCGTTCGGCTGGCAGATGGCCGGGCAGCTCGTGATCTCAGCCGGACAACCCCTTGTGCTCAACAGCGTCACCAAGGTCGCGGCCCGATACTTCGCCCCGGCCGAGCGCGCGACCGCGATCTCGATCGGCACCGCGGCGCTGTTCGTGGGCATTCTCGGCGCTGTGCTCATGGCCGGTCCATTGTTCGACGCGGGAGGACTCTCCCTACTGATCTGGGTGCAGGCGGTTCCGGCCGTCGTCGCCGCGCTGCTCGTGCTGTTGGCCTTTCGCACGCGGCCGGCGTTCCCCGACGATCCCTCGGCGGCCGTCAGCCTGCGCTGGCTGGCGGGCGACCGCTTCATGTGGACTCTCGCCGCGCTTGTCTTCATCGGCATGGGCACCTACAACGCCCTCGCCACCTGGCTGCAGCCCATCCTCGTGCACTTTGGCGACGGCGATGCGGCCGGCAACCTCATCGCGGTGCTCACCTTTGCCGGGGTGCTGGGAGCTGCCGTGCTGCCGACCGCGGCCGCCCGGCGCGATCGCCGGCGCTCCCTGTTGATCCTCGCCATGATCGTCTCGGCGATGGCTTTCGTGGCGGTCGGCGCGGTCCACAACGTGATCTGGATGGGGGTGTGGATGTTCGGCGCCGGCTTCGTCCTGCTCGCCGCCCTGCCGGTGGTGCTGGACTGGGCGGACATCCATGCAGGGCCTGAGCGCCAGGGAGGAGCCGTCGGTTTCCTGATGATGGCGGGCAACCTTGGCGGCCTGCTCCTGGTGCTGCTCGTCCAGGTCGTGATCGGGAATGCATACCTGGCGCTGGGCGCCCTGGTCCTGGTGGCGCTGGCGGGCATCCCGATCGTCCTGCGCCTGCCGTCGCACGTCCCGGCGACGAGATAAAGGGGGGACTGGGACCCCGAATCGGGCGGCCGTTCGGCCCGCCGCTCCTCGGGGCCCTGCGCCTAGCGTCGAGTCATGAGGCGCACGCTCCTCGCCGCCGCCCTGACACTGTTCGTCCTGGGCGGCTGTGGGCCCGCGTCGCAGGGGGAGGGGGCGCGCTCTCCGGGGGCGAGCCCGTCCGCTGCGCAAACGCCGTCGCCGGCTGCGACCAAGAGCCCATCCGCACTCCCGGTCCCGAGCCCGACTGCCGTCCCGGTGCGCGCCGGAGCGCCGGCCTGGGTTGCGGTGTCCGTGGCCACGGAGTGGCGCAGTCCCTCCTCGCCCCGGCCCGTTGACGCGCCGGCCCTGGCCGCCCCGGCGCGGATCAGGGAGTGGCTCGCCGCGCTCAGCCCAGCCGATCAGGCCGGCTTGATCGGCCGGGCCGATTCCCAGGTCCTCCTGGGCGACAGGGTGGACGTGACCGCCGTCAGCGGAGCCTGGGCCCACGTAGTCGTGCCTGACCAGGCCACGCCCCTGGACTCCCGCGGCTATCCCGGGTGGATCCCGCTGACTCAGCTGAGCGCCGTCGAGCCGCCTGCTTCAGGCTCGGTCGCGACGGTGACCGACCCCACGGTGTGGCTCCTTCGCGGCGGCCTTCCGGTGGTGGAGGTGGCCTTCGGCACCAGGCTGCCGGTGGTCGACCAGGTCGCCTCGATCGTCCGGGTGGGCCTGCCCGGTGGGGAGGTGCTCGACGTGCCCATGAGCGCGGTCGCGATCACGCCCTCGGGGACGCCCGCGCGCGGGCCGGCCGGCGCGGCGGTGGTCGCGAGCGCCCGCCTGTTCCTCGGAGTGAGGTACCTGTGGGCCGGCACGTCCGCCTTCGGCTTCGACTGCTCGGGCTTGGTCTACAACGTGTTCAGAGTGCACGGGGTAGTCCTGCCTCGCGACGCCCAGGACCAGGCCCTGGTCGGCACGGCGGTGGCGAGGCAGAGCCTGCAGCCGGGAGACCTGGTGTTCCTCGCCACTGACGGGGTGGTGCACCACGTCGCCATCTACATAGGTTCGGGGATGCTCCTGGACTCGCCGGACCTGGGACGCGGGGTGCAGGTCGTGTCGATGGCCGCCGACCCTTACGCCTCCGAGTTCTCCGGCGCGCGCCGCATGCTCGCCTGAGCGTCGACGCCTTCTCGGATCAGGCCCTCGAGGTCCAGCCGCCTCCCGCTGAACGTCAGGTGGCCGTCGGCGTCCTTCGGCCACTGGGACTCGGGCCGGTCCCAGGCCAGCTCCAACCCGTTTCCGTCCGGGTCGCTCAGGTAAAGCGCCTCGTGGGTGCCGTGGTCGTTCACCCCGTCGAGCGGCCAGTCGGCCGCGACCAGGCGTCGCAGCGCATCGCCCAGCGCGGCCCGAGTCGGGTAGCGGATGGCCACGTGGTACAGCCCGGTCGTGCCGGGAGGCGGGGAGTTGCCGCCCTTCGATTCCCAGGTGTTGAAGCCGAGGTGGTGGTGATAGCCGCCCGCGGACAGAAACAGCGCATCCGGGCGCCTGAAAACGACATCGAACCCGAGGATGTCGACGTAGAAGTGATGAACCCGGTCGATGTCCGCCGTCTTGAGGTGGACGTGGCCGATGTCGACCCCTGCGTCGATGGGCCTGTCGCTTCGCTCGCGAGGCGCGACCCCCGTTGGCGTCGTGAGCTCTGTCCCGCTCATCTCAGTCGGCCGGTGGCCCGGCAAGCTTCCAACCGTTCTGCCACGGCCACTTGTGCTGGATCTGCAGCATGATGTTGAGGAGCGCCATTCCCTCGAGCGCGCGCGCCATCACCAGCGGTCCGGCGTCGATGGGACGGAAGCCGATCGAGCCGACGAACTCGAGCGCCCGGTCCTTCGCCGCCTGGTCGTCGCCCGCCACGAAGCCATCGAGGCGAGTGCCGCCCACCGACGGGTCCGCCATGCGGCTCGCGAAGGCGTAGTTCAGAGCTTTGACCACGCGGACCTTGGGGTGTCGCTTCTGGATCTCTTCGGCATTGGACGGTCCGTTGAGGACCTCGCCCGGGTTCTGGGTGTTGACGTGGTTGGTGGCGTCGACGACGACCTTGCCGTCAACTGAGTCCCCGAGCCCACGGAACACCTCGCCGAGCTTGTCGTAGGGCACGGCGATGATCACCAGGTCCGCGTCCTTCACCGCCTCGACGTTGGAGCTTCCGGCGCGTGCGCCGGTCGTCTTGGCTGCTTCCGCGGCCTTCTCATGGCTCGTCGCCGTGATCGTCACCGTGTGGCCCGCCTTCACGCCCGATGACGCCAGCGCCTTGCCGACATTCCCCGAACCGATGATCGCAACTTTCATGTGAGTCTCCCTTTGCCCCGTTAATGCCAAACACGTAACCCGGCGCGCCGCCGGGATCTTCGCAGAGTTCAGAATACCCATGCCGTGGGCAGGCTCGAGAACCGTGTCGTCATCGTCACCGGGGCGGCTTCCGGGATCGGCAGCGCCTACGCGCGTCGCCTCGCGCTCGAGGGCGCGCGGCTGGCCCTCGTCGACATCGACACGGAGAAGCTGCGCGCGGTTGCGGCCGCCTGCCGAGATTCGGGCGCTGAGGCGCTCGAGGTCGAGCTCGATGTTTCCGACGCCGGGGCCGTGAGGGTGGCGGTTGACGGCATCGCGTCTCGCCTTGGCGGGATCGATGGTTTGGTCAACAACGCCGCGGTCCTGTCCACGCTTCGCAACCGGCCGTTCGAGGAGATCGAGCCGGCGGAGCTCGACCGCGTGCTTGCGGTCAACGCGCGCGGTCCATTCCTGATGTGCCAGGCGACGGTGCCTCACATGCGCCGGGGCGGTGGCGGCAAGATCGTCAACATGGCCTCGGGTGCCCTGCTTGCCGGTCCGCCGGGTCTCGCCCACTACGTCATGTCGAAGGGCGCGGTGTTCGCCCTCACGCGTGTGCTCGCGCGAGAGCTCGGACCGGCAGGCATCAACGTCAACTCGATCGCGCCGGGCCTGACGGTCACCGACGGCGTGCGAGCGGTCTATCCGGACTCGTTCATCGCGTCCGCCAGGGCGTCGCGAAGCATCGCCCGCGATGAGGTGCCGGCAGACCTGGAGGGGACGCTCGTCTATCTTCTTTCGGCGGACAGCGATTTTGTCACCGGCCAGATGATCGTCATCAACGGCGGGGCCCAGTTTTGGTAAATCGAGCATGAGCTTGAGCTGGAAAGGGGCTCGGGCCGTCGAGCGCTCCCCGCTCGAAGGCGAGCTGGTGCGTCTCGAGCCCGTCGACCCGGCCCGCCACGGCCGCGACCTGTTCGAGGCATCGCGTCACGCCGACGGAATCTGGACCTACCTCGCGTACGGGCCGTTCGAGTCTTTCGAATCGTTCACTGAATGGCTTGAAGCCAGGGCGGCTTCGACCGACCCGCTGTTCTTTGCCGTGGTCGATCGCCAAGCCCGCGCCGCGCGTGGTATGGCGAGCTACATGCGGATGGCGCCTGGCGACGGCGTGATCGAGATCGGTCACATCTGGTTCGCGCCGCCCCTGCAGCGCACCCGGCAGGCCACCGAGGCCATCTTTCTGCTGGCTCGCCACGCCTTCGACGACCTGGGCTACCGGCGCCTGGAGTGGAAGTGCGACTCGCTCAACGCGCCATCGCGCCGAGCCGCCGAGCGGTTTGGCTTCACCTATGAAGGCATCTTCAGGCAGCACATGGTGATCAAGGACCGCAACCGGGACACCGCGTGGTTCTCGATCATCGACGGCGAGTGGCCGTCTCGCAGAGCGGCATTCGAGCAGTGGCTTGCGCCGTCCAACTTCGACAAGCACGGAAAGCAGCTCCGCTCACTGACCGAGATCCGCGCCGCGCGGCCTGCCTAGGAGGCGATCTCCACGGAGTAGGAGTGCCGCGGGACCCGCGGAAGGCATGCGATGTAGTGGATCGCGCAGCCGGTCAGCGCGATGGCCAGGGCGGTGAAGAAGATCGCTTCGAAGATCGCCACTTCCGCCCCCAGTGCGCTCATCGCGACGATCATCCCGACCAACGCCAGGCCGAAGGTGGCGCCCTTGACCAACATCACGCCGGCGAGCAAGAAACCGGCCGGCCGCCGCCTCAGAAGGAGCACGCCGGACAGGATCACCAGTGGGATGACGATCCCGAGATCCCCGGCCTGCACGAACAGCGTGCTGGAGCTCTCCAGGCCTGGAGGCGGTGTTCCAGCGACCAGGGCCGGCACGATCCGGCCCAGCCACATCACCGCCAGAAGTGCGGCAAACCCGACCAGCGTCCAGCCGACCAGGCGGCGGCGGAAGCGTCCGGAGAACCTCGCACGGAGGCGGGTCGGATCGATCGCGAGCAGCGATAAGACGAAGGCGAACAGGCTCGCAGAGAAGATGGCGACGTAGACCAGGAACAGATCGTTGTATGCGCCCCCGAAGGCCAGGAGCATGTACGTATAGGTGAAGTAAAGGAGGATGCCCGCCCTCAGCACCAGCCCGCGGACGGAGCCATTGCGAACCAGCAGCGTGGCGATCACCAGGAGCGGGATCGCCACGGCCAAGGTGACCATGTCCTGTCCGATCGCCTGCGCGGCCATGGATATTGATTCGTTGCCGTAGAGGCCTCCGCCCTGGATGGTGACGGTCTCGCCTCGCAAGGTGAGGAATGTGTGGTGGTGCTGTCCGAATCCGGTCAGGATGCCTGCGAGCGTGGCCACCAGGGACAGCACGGCGACGACCGCCGACAGGCCTGTGATCCATGCCAGGGGGGCGACCGAGGTGGCGAGCTCGCTCTCTCGAGAACGGTAGCGGAGGATGAATTCCCGGACGGTGGTGGACTGCATGCTCCCATCGTCGCCCGCAGGCCGCCAGTTCACCTACGGGCGAAAGGCCCGCACCACAAGGGCGATCAGCCCTTCCTGATGACAAAGAGAAGGGCTCCGGCGCGATGCCGGAGCCCTCTGGATGGTTCAACGTTCAGCTGCAGCCGGTCGTCGCTCCGCAGTTCAGGCACTTGTAGCAGGACCCCGAGCGCACTGTGATCGCTCCGCAGTCCGGGCACGCCGGGGCGTCGGTGTTGACGAAGGTGATCTTCTGGACAGAGCCGCTGTGGCCGTTGCCGTTGGTCGTCGGTGATGCGATCACCTTCAGCTCGGTGACGCTCGGGGCACCCTTGGTCTCGGCCGACGCGGTTGACGGCGCGGCGGGTGACGAAGACGTCTCGGCCGGCGGATCGCGTCGGATGATGCCGACCTCGTCCTGCTCTTCGACGGGGAGGAAGTGGCTCGCCATCCACCGGAAGATGTAGTCCACGATCGACTTGGCGATCGGGATCTCCGGGTTCTTGGTGAACCCCGAGGGCTCGAAGCGCATGTGGCTGAACTTGTCGACCATGAACTTCAGCGGCACGCCGAACTGGAGTGCGTAAGAGGTCTGGGTTGCGAAGGCGTCCATCAGGCCCGAGATCGTCGAGCCCTCCTTGGCCATCGTCACGAAGAGCTCGCCGGGGGTGCCGTCCTCGAACATTCCGACCGTGAGGTAGCCCTCGTGGCCCTGGATGTCGAACTTGTGCGTGACCGCCTTGCGCTCGTCGGGCAGCTTGTGCCGGACGACCCGGTACTCGACCTGGTCGGCGGCCACCGCCTTCTTCTTCTCTTTGTCGAGCGAGGTGGAAAGCGGCTGTGAGCGCTTGCACCCGTCGCGGTAGATCGCGATGCACTTGAGGCCGAGCTTCCACGACTCGAGGTAGGTCTGCTGGATGTCCTCGACGGTCGCGTCGCTCGGAAGGTTGACGGTCTTGGACATCGAGCCCGAGATGAAGGGCTGCACCGCGGCCATCATCCGGACGTGCCCCATCGGGGCGATCGAGCGGCTGCCCTTGACGGGCTTGAACGCGCAGTCGAAGACCTTCAGGTGCTCGTCGAGCAGCTGGGGCGCACCCTCGATGGTGTCGTTCTCGTCGATGTACTCGACGATCTCCTTCGCCTGCTTCTCGTCGTAGCCGAGCTTGCGGAGCGCCGCCGGCACGGTCGTGTTGACGATCTTCAGCAGGCCCCCGCCCACGAGCTTCTTGTACTTGACCAGGGCGAGGTCGGGCTCGATGCCCGTGGTGTCGCAGTCCATCATCAGCCCGATGGTCCCGGTCGGCGCCAGCACCGTCGCCTGGGCGTTGCGGTAGCCGTGGGCGCGGCCGAGCTTGACGGCGTCGTCCCACGTCTCTCGCGCCGCGTCGACGACGCCCTGCGACTCGGGCGAGGTGGAAAGCTGGTGCGCCGCCTGGCGGTGCTTCTCCATGACCCGCAGCATCGGCTCGCGGTTCTTGGCGTACTCGTGGAAAGGACCCTTGACCTGTGCCATGCGCGCCGACTGGGCGAATGCGCGGCCGGTCATGATCGACGTGATGGCGCCGGCGAAGCGGCGACCCTCGTCGGAGTCGTACGCGAGACCCATCGACATCAGCAGCGCGCCCAGGTTGGCGTAGCCCAGGCCGAGGGGGCGCAGGGCTTCGGAGTTCCTGCCGATCGCGGGAGTGGGGTAGGAGGCGTTGGAGACGAGGATCTCCTGCCCGGTGAAGCAGATGTCCACCGCACGGCGGAACCGGTCGACGTCGAACGTCCCGTCGTCGGCCTGGAACTTCATCAGGTTCAGCGACAGAAGGTTGCACGCGGTGTCGTCCAGGAACACGAACTCGGAGCATGGGTTGGTGGCATTGATGCGCCCGGTGTTGGGCACCACGTTCCAGTCCTGGATGGTGGTGTCGAACTGCAGCCCGGGATCACCGCAGATCCAGGCCGCCTCGGCGATCTCGCGCCACAAGTCCTTGGCCTTGTAGGTGTCGATGACTCGGCCATCCACGACCGCTTTGGTCTTCCACGGCTTGTCGGCGACCAACGCCTCCATGAACTCGTCGCTGACACGGACCGAGTGGTTGGCGTTCTGGAACTGGACCGAATCGTAAGCGCCGCCGGGCACGTTGAAGCCCACGTTGTAGCCGGCCTCGATGAGCGCCCACGCCTTCTTCTCCTCCTCTGCCTTGCAGCGGATGAAGTCGAGGATGTCAGGGTGGTCGGCATTGAGGATGACCATCTTGGCCGCGCGCCGCGTGGTGCCGCCGGACTTGATCGAGCCTGCGAACGAGTCGTATCCCTTCATGAATGAGACCGGGCCCGAAGCCGTGCCGCCGCCGGAGAGCTGCTCCTTGGATGAGCGCAGCACGGAGAGGTTCGAGCCGGTGCCGCTGCCGAACTTGAACAGCATGCCTTCGGTCTTGACCAGGTCGAGGATCGACTCCATGGAGTCCTGCACGGAGTTGATGAAGCAGGCCGAGCCCTGCTGGGAGCGCCCAGGCACCCCGATGTTGAACCAGACCGGGCTGTTGAACGAGGCTTGCTGGGTGACCAGCAGGTAGCGCAGCTCTTCGGCCCAGTTCTGGGCATCTGCCTCGGCCGCGAAGTAGCCGCCCTCCCGGCCCCACCGGGCCAGGGTGTCGACGACTCGGTCGATGATCTGTCGGACGCTGGTTTCTCGCTCCGGGCTGCCGGGGCTGCCCCGGAAGTACTTCTGGGCGACCACGTTGATCGCCAGCTGCGACCAGGAGCGAGGGACCTCGACGTCCTTCTGCTCGAAGATCACCTGGCCCTTCTCGCCGGTGATCGCCGCGGTGCGGCGCTCCCACTCGACGAGGTCGTAGGCGTGGCTGCCTTCAGGTGTGAAGTAACGGCCGAAGTGGAGTCCTTTGGTCGCGCTTTTCACGGAGTTGCCGTTCCTGTTGCGGGCTCCGGCGAGGTCGGTGAGATTTTTGGCCATCTTCTTTAGAGAACGCCTCCTTCAATCATCCCCGGTGAGGGTGGATTCCAATCGGATTGCTGCGACGTTGGCTGGGTCGTTGAACTTGTTCGTTTGGGGATGCAAGAGGCCCCAGAGCATGCCCGCCACTTATGCCCCAGGGCCTCGATGTAACGGCTCGAACTATACGAGCGGGCTTTGGGCTTGTCAAGCCCAAAACACAAGATATGAGGTCTAAACAATCGTTTACCCCCAACATGTGGGTGGATTACCTGTGGATATCCCTGGTGACGAGGTGGGCACAGGATGGGTAAACCTGAGGGAAAGCTGGGCAAAACCGGGCCTACTGAGCTGAGTCGACGAGCGCGAGGCCCAGGGGCTCTGCGGAAACATCTTCCTCAGGGCCGGCGGAGACCTGGACGCTTTGGGCCGAGGCGCGGATGCGGGCCGACACCTGCTTGCCCTCGCTGTAGGCGTTCTGGAGCATGGTCTCGGCCCGCTGGTGCTTGTTCTCGAGGATTCCCTCCAGAGTGTCGAGGTGGCGCTCGACGTCGATCAGGGCCGACTGCAGCTTTTCCATGTCCACCGTCCTGGCGAACTGGAGGTGCAGTT
>DATKSS010000085.1:0-19448 GCA_035531515.1 Candidatus Dormiibacterota bacterium
AGCAGGACCGCGATCAGGTCCGCCGCCGACATCGACGAGGTGGGATGCCCTGAGCCCGCGGCAGTGCTGCAGCGAATGGAATCCACCCTGAACTGCTGCCCCAGCTGTTGGGCGAAATCGAGATCGGTGCTCGCAACAGTCTCGGTGACCCGCATGTCACTCCCTCACCACGTCAAGTGGCAGATCCCGCCGTGGCGGGCCCCAGCGATGTGAGGTCTAGTCTATCGGTCCGCCGAAACCGTACCGGCCAGGCGCTCGACCTCGCTCACCATCCCGTCCAGGATCTTGAGCCCGGCGTCCCAGAAACCCGGGTCGGTGATGTCCATCCCTAATCTCTTGACCAGCTGGTCCGGGCGGGTCGACCCGCCTGCGGCCAAAAAGTCCAGGTAGTCGTCCACGAAGCTGGGGCCGCGCTCCAGGAAGCGGTGGTAGACGGACAGCGCCAGCAGGTTGCCGAAGGCGTACGCGTACACGTAGCCGGGCGTGTGCAGGAAATGCTCGATGTAGCTCCACCACAGCTTGTGCTCGTCGGTGAGGACCAGGGCGTCGCCGAACATCGGCTGCAGCTTGGCCTGGTACAGCTCGCCCAGCTGCTCCACGCCCAGCTCGCCTTCGGTGCGCCGCGCCACGTGACAGGCGTCCTCGTAGCGGTTGAAGGCGACCTGGCGGAAAACGGTCGAGAAGGCGTCCTCGCACTGGTTGCACAGCATCGCCAGCCGGACCTTGGGGTCTTTCTCTTCGGACATGATGCGATCGAAGGTCAGCGCCTCGCCGAACACCGACGCCGTCTCGGCCAGGGTCAACGGAGGGTGGTAGTCGAACAGGTGCTGCTTGGAGGCCAGGCGATCGTGCAGGCCGTGGCCCAGCTCGTGCGCCATCACCAGCGCGTCGCGCAGCCTGCCCGTGAAGTTGAGCATCACGTAAGGGTGGTGGTGCGGGGTGACCGGCATGCAGTACGCGCCGCCGGACTTGTTCGGCACGACCGGGGCGTCGATCCAGCCGTCTTTGAAGAAGGTCTCCACCAGGTCGCCGGCCCGCTTCGAAAAGCGGTGATATGAGCCCAGCACCAGCTCCTTGGCGTCCTCCCACGACAGCGTTCGCGTGGTGTCGCTGATGGGGGCGTAGCGGTCCCATTCGTGGAGCTCGCCCACGTTCAGCAGCTGCTTTTTGACGCGGTAGTAGCGCGCGCAGACGTCGTAGCGGCCGGTGACCGCGTCGACCAGCGCCTGCACCGCCTCGTCCGAGGTCTCGTTGGCCAGGTTGCGCGACGAGATCCAGGTCGGGAAGCGGCGCAGCCGGTCGTCGATCGCCTTCTCCTGGAGGATGACGTTGAAGATGTAGGCGCGCGTCCGCACGTCGTGGCCGAGGGCGACCGTGACGGCGGCGCTGGCCTTGCGGCGCACTTCGCGGTCCGGTTCGCGCAGTAGCACGAGCGCCTGCTCCAGCTGGAGCTGCCTGCCGTCGAGGTCGACGCGAATCGAGGCGCAGAGCTCCTCGAACAGCCGCGTCCAGGCCGAGTTGCCGACCGGGCTGTAGTCGGTGAGCACGCGCTCTTCCGGCTCGGACAGCTGGTGGGTGCGGAACTTGCGCGCCTCCTCGATCGTGTGGCGGTAGCGCGCCGACTCGGGGTGCTCGTACAACCTGGCGGCGTGCTCGTCGGTGGTCTGCGCGAGCTCGAGCGTGAAGAAGACCTCGTGGCTGCCTCGCTCCGCGCCGGCTTCACGCACCCGGGCAAGCAGCCGACCGGACGCGGGGTCCTGCGTGTTCTGGCTGTGCAACAGGTACGCGTAGACCTCGGGGAGCCCGGATTGCTCTTCGTTGCGTTCCAGCTCCTGCATCATCTCGGCGAACGCGGGCGGCTCGAGGGTGGCCACCTGGCCGCGGTACGACGCCTCGAACGCCTTGGCCCGCTCGAGCGCGCTCGCGAGGGCAACCTCGAGCTTGGGGTCGGTCGGCGAAGCGAATAGGTCGCGGAGGTCCCAGCGGACCGACTCCGCTCCTGTCCGCTTTTCAGCTTCAGCCACGCCGGGTCAGGATAACTGCTTCAGGCGGCCACGCGACACAGGGCTCGATAGTGCGGGCCTGTATCGCAGATCAGCGCCAAGCACGTGGCTCGAAGGCCATGTCCCCTGATCTCCTCGCCACGTCATATGGTCCGGCGACCGACGCCCCGGCGCCAATGAACGAAAGGGATCGCCTCGGTTCCGCAGCCACCGAGCCAAGAATCTGTTCGAGGGCACGTTGAGTCGCCGCCAGGTTCACGAAGCGGTAGTACGCCCGGCGGTCACCCCACGTGCTTTCGCCCGACTTCTCTAGGATCCCGTAGGTCACCAGCAGCCGCAGGTTCGGGATCCACTGCCTCCGACCGCCTCGTGACTCCAATTCCTTCAGGACCGAGCTCCAGGTGAATTCCTCGCCTAAACGCTCCGATCTGGCCGCCACGGCCACGGCGGCCTCCAACACTGCGACCCAATGCGGATGCGCAGCTGCCAATCGCCGTACTGCCGTCGCCCCATCAACCATCCCCAAGCATCATATTGATCAAGCTCCTCAATGAAGAGTTGGGGCAAATGAGCTGCTCTCCGACCTCGAGGGCTGACCCCGGTTGTGCTCTCGCCGCCGCCCGCTCTGAGAAAGGCGGTGGCCGGCAAGAGCATGGCGGCCGTGGTGCGGGACATGATCGACGCCGCTGATCGTTTGACTGATCGGGGCAGCGATCCCTTATATACCTACGTCATGGCGGAACGGCCGGGAAGTGGGCCGGCCTACCGTGCCTCGGACGCCAAGACGCGCTTGCACAAAACGCCCAAGGGCCCCGGTGCGTGAAGCTCGCGCTCTTCGATTCGAACGACTTCCTAGCACTCGAGGATCGGTCCGCGCACGAGCAGCGAAGACGATTGAGTCGATGCGTGATCTGGTCGGGCGGAGCCTGGGCCTGCTCACCACCACCTTCCTCTTCGACGAGGCCTGTTCGCTCATCCTCAGCCACCTGGGTTGTGCTCGTGCCGGGTCGGGGTGCGGCACCCCAACGCTCAATCGCGACGGGATGCCGGGGCTGAACTCGGCTACAGGGAGTGCAGCGTGGCAGCTTTGGTGACGAGCAGCGAATAGGGCGGCGCCAGATCCAGTCCGTCGGGGTTGCTCAGGAGGCCCAGAGCGCTGCCCGGCCGGCCAGTCGTGCCGTACTGCCAGACCACCCGGCTGGTGCGCGGGTCGACGACGATGACCCGATCGTTGACATCGTCGTTGAGCAAAACGTCGCCATTGGGCAGTCCGAAAGCGAGAGAGGGATGGTTCAGCGCCGCCGCGCCGGTTGGCCGGTAGCGCCAGATCGTGCGGCCCGATCGGTCAAAGATCACCACCTGGCCGGGGTAGGAGTAGTCCACGGTCAAGTAGCGGTTGGGGCCGATCTCGTTGGTGTCCGACGGATACGCCACGCCCGGAGGGTGTGTCGACCAGAGCACTGTGCCGCCAGGCGCGATCTCGCTCACCCAGTCACGGTTGATTTCGGTCACCAGCCAGTTGCCGTCCTGCAGCGGGAACGCGCCGTTAGGGCTGCCGAAGCGCAGCGGCGGGTTGTGATAGCAGGAGCCGACCTGCCCATAGCTTTTGGCCACCGCATGCTGGCCCTGCGCGACGACGATGATCCGGCAGTTCTTGATGTCCGAGATCAAGACGTCGCCGTTGGGCATCACCATGGCGTCATCGGGGTTCCACAGCCGGTTGGGGCCCGAACCGTGCACCCCCGGCTGCCCGTAGCGCCAGACGATCTTGTGGGTGGCCACGTCAATGAGAGTGACCGCGAAATCCTCCTCCTGGGTGGCGATGATCTGCGTCCCATCGGGGCTGAAGAAGGCGTCGTCGGGCCTTTCGAAAGTCTGGCCGGGGGCTAAGTCCCCCGGTCGCGGGAACTGCCAGAGCACCTGGCCGGCGGGGCTGATCTCGACCAGACGGTTGTTGTTCTCGTCGGCGACCAGGACGGGACCGGGCAGCACGCTGGGATCCGACCCCGCTGCCACGCGGGCCGCCGCCGAGGGCATCTGGATCGATAAAGCCGGCGGATCACCCGACTCCGGGACCGTGATCTCGGCCTTGGAGTCGATGTATCCCGCGTCCGTCGCGACCAGCGTGTAAACGCCAGGCCCGAGCGGCCCCAGGCCAAGACTCGCGATTCCTGCTGATGTTGTGGTCGCTGAGACCGAGGACCCTGACACGGCGACATTGGCACCGCTCAACGCAGCCCCGTAGATGTCGGTGACCGTGATCGCGGCGGTGCGCTCGGGCAGGACGACCTCCGACCACGTCTTTACATAAGGCGCCGGCGTGAGCGAGCCGGGAATCGTGAAGCGCGGCGCGCTCGGTCCCAAAAGGGCGATCTGTCGGCCTTGGCTGCAGTCACAAAAGCTGGCCTCAAACGAATACCTGGCGGCCGCGTGGGGCTGGGCGGTCACCAAGATGGTCTTGGTTGCACCGGCCTGGAGCGCGCCGCACAACAGGACGCCTTCGGGCCCTGTCTGCCGGCAGTCCGCATTGGTGCTGAGGATGCTGTGCTGCGCTATCCAACTGTCCCCGCCATTCAGGCGCAGGCCGAGGTCGCCGATCGCGGGGCCCATGTTTTTGATTTCGAATGTCCAGGTGTCGGGATGTAAAGCCACGGGCTGAAGCGGAGCGGTGAGCTTGACCTCAACTCGCTGCGCCGGAAACAAGACGATCGCGCCAGCCGACGCACCGAGCGCGAGCAGCACCACCGCAAGTAAGGAAACTAGAGTCCAACGGAGCTTCAAGCCACTGCCACCAAGATCAATTCAACACGAGTTGCCTTGGGGAATCCCCTGTCGGCGTGCTTCACACCGCGGAAGAACGCTCATCGCATCGCTTCGCCCGGCCCACCGAGGCGATTCACGAAATTCGGCCAGAACCTGCGCTCATGAGTCCATGATCGCCCCAGCACCGGCCCTGCCGTTTGCCTTCGGCTCAGGCCGGCTTAGGCGGCAGCCCGTTCAGGATCAGCTCGTTCAGCTCGTCTTGACCGATGCCGACCAATTGGATGGCTGCGATCTGCTGGGCGTTCAGCCCGCCATCCTTGAGACGCCGGATCTCCTCGGGGAAGAGCTTGTCAGCTTTGTGCGCAGGTGCCGGACGCCCGCGAGGCACGAAGTAGTCGCCTGGCTGCGGGGGGCGGCGGTGGTATCGAAATCCCGCCACCTCGAGCCGGCGCTGAATCTGGGCGACCACTTTGCGGGCTCGCCGCCGGTACCTCTCCAGCAGGACAGCCGGCGGGGTCCGCTCCGTTGCGTCCTGCAGCCGGTCGAGCACCGTGACGGTTTGTTGCGCGCTCAGCCGTCGGACTTGACGGGCCGAGATGCCGATCATGTCTGAGATCTCCACCGAGCTCAGGCCGGCGATCCGCAGTCGCTTGACGGTGAGCAGACGGTGGAGGAAAGGATTCAGCGCCGGGTCACGCTTGACCTGGGCGATCAGGGACAGCTCGTAGCGGCTGGCCCCTTCGTCGTCTGTCATCACCTCCAGCACCGTCCACGTCCAGTCGAGCGCTTCCAATGGATACGATCGCCGGTCTGAGCGCCTCGGTGGACTGAGCGCGGCGACCGCCTCCCGGCTCACGTAGTAGGTGCCGTGGGGGCCGCGGAGGGCGGCGAGCTGGCCACGCCTGATGCGCAGGCGAAGGGTCTCGACGTGGTAACCCAGGAGTTTGGCTGCCTCGGACAGCTTGACCATGCCCTTGTCGGTTTCGGGCTTCCGACCCATGGACCTGATCGTCTCACGCCAGATTCCAGGTGGGCGGACATCAGTGTCGTAGTCCGTTTCCTATGCAGGGAGTTCGCCCCGGCCGGACGCGGCTTTGGCGCCGCGCCCGATCAGGCCATCACGAAAAAGGAGGCCGGATGGGCAGGAAAGCACGCAGCGTCGTACGGACGTACAAGCACCAAGTTGCGGTCAGTTTCACCGACGAGCTCTATGGCGCGCTGGCGGAGTTTGCCAGCAAATCGGACCTGCCGCTCAACTTCAGCATCCGCGAGCTGGTCGAGCGTGGGCTCGAGGCCGATGCGCGCCAGCTGACGGGTCAGGAGGACGGATCGCTGCTGCGGCAGCTCAAGACACTGGGCCACAGCGCGCTGGCCAGCCTGATCGCGATCGAGCAGAACCAGAAGCTCTTGATCGCGATGCTGCCCGACGGGGCCGATCGAGCCGAGGAGCTGTGGGAGGAAGCCGCCAGCGCCGCCCGCAATCGCCTGATCCGGATCGATGAGGCTTTCGCGGAGGAAACGGCTTGAGGAGCGGTCGCGCCGTCCTGTGGGTGACGCGGATGAACGCGGGCGCCGACGCCGGCAATGCCCTTCGCGAATTCCTCCGCTACCTCCACTATCGCGACCACGTTCAGCGGGGTGAGGAAGGCCGAGGCCTGGCTGGCTTGGTGCGCTATGTCGCCCATCGGGACGAGGCCGCCCCGCAAGGCAGGTTGTTCACCAAAGATCGCAGCATCGGAGATTCGGAACGGCACGCGCTGGTCGCGTACGTTAGGCGTTCGCTAGTGGGAGTTCCGCCCCACTTGTTAGATGGGAAAAGGCTTCCGGCGGCCTACCGGCTCGTCTTCTCACCCGAAGACGCCCGGGGCCTTGACCTCAGGTGGCTGACCACCCAGATCATGCGGCAGCTGGAGCGGGACGCCGGGGATCTTCCCCCGTGGATCGCCGCCGAGCACCGCAACACCACGCATCCACACGTCCACGTCGCGCTGGCTGCGCACCGCGAAATTGCGCCTGGCCAGTTCCGTGCCCTGGTAATCAACCGGCCGCGCCTGGCCCGGATGAAAGCCACCATGAGCCGCGAGATCGCGCGCCAGCGCCAGGACCCGCAACGAATCCTTTCGCGCGAGCCGGACATCTCGGAGCCCCAGAGCCGCCCATTGGCTCGCGGGCGAGCGAGGCTGGCGCTAAGTCCCCGCATGAGCTGGGCCCGGCACGACCCCCTGCGCTGGCGTAGTCCTCGGGCGAGGCCCCGCCGAACCAGGGGTCTCGGTTGGTATCCGATGCAGCGGGCATTCGCCCGCCTGGCTGCCTACTACCGCAAAGAGATGGAGCGCGAGGAGCGAGAGGCCCTGCGCCGGTGGCGGCTTTCCGGCCGCGACCGTTACGAGGAACACGAAAGGGAGGACTACGTATGAGAAGTAGTTCGGCAAGTGGCGGAATGGACCTGCTGGTCTGGATCGGGCTCGCCGCCATCGCCGCCGCCGCGGTGGCGGGCAGCGTCCTCTACGTGGGACTGCTGGGCACCCTGTTGATCGAGCACGGCCTTGCCGGTGTGGCCGGCGCACCCAACTTCTTGGACGGGGCCGCCACCCTGGTCCGCGGCATCCTCAGCGACTCGGCCCACCCCTGGCACCTCTACCGCGGCCATTACGGCGACATCAATCCGGCGCTCTTCTGGACCATCTCATCGGCCCTGTTCCTGGGCGCATTGACGGTCGGCCTGGGTGTCTATGCGTACCTCACGGCGCCAGACCGGGCGCTCTTTCGCAGCGCCGCATCCGCCAGCCACGGTGACAGCCGCTGGGCCAATCGCTGGGACCGCCGCGCCCTCGGCCGGCGGGCTCGAGCCTCGTCTTTGAAGCCGGACGGAATCGTGCTGGGCTGGCTCGGCAGGCGCGTGCTCCAATCACCGGCCGAGGACAATGCGCTCGTCTTCGGCGTCCAGCGCTCGGGCAAGACCTCTACTGTCGTGGTGCCCACCCTTTTGGGCTGGCGAGGCGCTGCCGTGGCGACATCGACCAAAGAAGAGCTGGTTCGTCTGACAGGGCCCTATCGGGCCAGGCTGGGACCGGTCTGGGTCTTCGCCCCGGTCGATCGAGATACCACTTGGATCACAGATCTCGGTTTGTCCGCGGCCAACTGGAACCCCGTCGCCGACGCCTACGACCCCGCCCGTGCGATTGAGATCGCCGACCTCTTCACCTCAGAGGGCAAGCAGGGGCCGTCGGCGCACTGGTATCTGGCCGCCTCCAACCTGATCGGGGGCCTCATCCTGGCCGCTCACGCCAGCCACGAAGACCTGCGCTCGGTGGTGGCAAAGCTCAACAACCTGAGCCTGAGCAACTTCGTCAGCCTGGCCGCCCAGCAGCGCGATCCGGTCGCCAAAGAGCTCCTGACCGCCTTCGTCAACACCCCGTCGCGAGAAGCCGGCTCGGTCGCTTCGACCGCACGGTCCTGCCTGGCCCTGTGGCTCGACAATCGGATCGCCAGCGCCACGGCCGCCGAGCCGGAAAACGCAGTCCCTCTCGATCTCGATGAGCTGCTCGAGACCGGGGGCACCCTCTACTTGGTCGCGCCCGCAGAAGAGGCCGAGCGCTGCCGGCCCCTTTTCACTGCGTTGCTGCAGTCCCTGCTCGCAGCTGCCACCAGGCGAGCCAGGCGGATGCCCAGGGGCGTGCTGTCGCCCCGGCTCCTGCTCGCCCTCGACGAGGTGGCCAACTTCGCCCGCATTCCGCGACTTGGCGGCTACACCTCCACCGGTCCTGGCCAGGGCATCCAGGTCCTTCTCTGCCTGCACGACCTGGCGCAGCTCGAGGGCGCTTATGGCGCCGAGCAGGCGCGCACCATCTGGAACAACTGCAGGGCCCGCCTGCTGCTGCCGAGCCAGGGCGACCTGCGCACACTGGAGCAATTCTCGCGCGCGATCGGCGACGAGACCCGCGCTTACGACCTCTCGAGCTGGGCTTCGGACGGCCGCCGAAGCCGGTCCGAGCAACGAATCGGCAGGCCCCTGGCGACACTCGACAGCCTTCGGCGAATGCGCCAACCGGTGCTCCTTTTCGCCAGCTCGCCGCCGGCGCAGCTTCGGGCGCGCAGGTGGGACCAGGTCGGGGCTTGGCGAAACCTCGTCGACGCTGATAACGGCTCGGCCCGGCGAGGAATCTGGCCGCGCGTCGTCAGCATCATCCAAGCCTTTGGGCGCCAACCGGGCCGGCCGTCTGTGAGCTAGGCACGCCGCCCAACCGTCTTTCGGCCCGACCCTGTAACCGCTCTAGATCGCGACCACAGCAGGGTCGGGCCATCGACCGGCGTACTCCACCAGGCATCTCATTTCACTTGATCTGCCGTGCGAGCTCGCGCACCCGCTCGGGGTCCGGCCAGCGGCCCGCGTAAGCGCCCTGGTTGACCGCGTCGGTCAGCTCATCGAGCAGCGGTCCGATCGGTCCGGCACGCACCAGCTCTTGGTACTCGAGCGGGGTCTCGGGCGGCGCGCGCCGCCTTCCCAGCCGCCCCTGCACGCGCTCGTACAGGCGCAGCAGCTCCGACTCGCCGGGTGACGCCTGCACGCCGCGCCTCCACT
The DNA here is from genome assembly GCA_035531515.1 of Candidatus Dormiibacterota bacterium. Classification (GTDB taxonomy): domain Bacteria; phylum Chloroflexota; class Dormibacteria; order Dormibacterales; family Dormibacteraceae; genus DATKSS01. The sequence continues at coordinate 9,349 of DATKSS010000085.1, forward strand.
TGCGCCGGCGCAACCAGGCCCATGCGATCACCGCCAGGACGCCCGCGGCGAGCGCGGGCGGGATGACCGCCAGGAGCCCCAGCGACCCCAGGGCCGCCATCGGCGCGCCCACCTCCAGGTGCGGGATGAGCCTGGCGATGCCGCCCGCAGCCCAGTGGTTGGGGAACTGGGTGGCGGCCAGGGGCGAAACGCCGGGGGTCGGGTCGACCGGGACCCATCCGAAGCTCGGAAACCACACCTCGACCCACGCGTGGGCGTCGTGCTCGCGGACCACCGACTGGTCGAGCACCGGGTCGTAGTCCCCGGTCGAGTAACCGGTCGCCAGGCGAGCCGGGATGCCCAGGCTCCGCAGCATCAGGGTCTCGGCGGTCGCGAACTGCTCGCAGTATCCCGTCTTGACGTCGAACAGGAACCAGTCCACCGGGTCGGTGCCCGGCGGCACCGGCGGAAGCGCGAGCGTGTAGTGGTAGCTCGCCTGCAGGTAGGTGGTCAGCGCCATGACCACGTCGAACTCGTTGGTCGCGCTGCCCGTGACCTTGGCGGCGAGGGTGCGGGCGCGCTGCGACAGCGAGCTGTACGCGAGATAAGCAGCATTCCCGTCGGGAGCCCCGTTTTGCGGCTCGTCCGAGCGCAGCGCATCCGGCGACAGGTTGGGCAGGTACGAGACGACAGAGTACGTCTGGCCGGGCTGGAGCTCGCTGGGCGTGTAAAACGTGCCGTAGGCATCCTCCCGGAGCGACGAAACGGGGGCGTACAGGCTCTGGATCGGATACGCGGCGCTGATCACGCCCGGCAGCGGCCGCAGCACGCGAAACGTCTGCACGAAGGTGCCGAGGTTGTGCGCGGGCTCAGGCGGAAGAAAGCGCGCCGGCACGTATGGGCTGAGCTCGCGATAGGAGCGGTTGGAGGCGGTCCACACGCCATTTTGGTAGGTGTCGAACACGAGGCCGCGCCAGTACGCCGGAGCCCCGGTGCGAACGTACATCACGGGCGAGTCGCCCAGGCGACCCCGGAAGTGAAGGTCGATGCTGCTGGTCGCGCCCGACTGGCCGCCTGTGATCTGGACCAGGGGCAGCGCCGGGTTCTCCAGCGTGCCGCGAAACTGAGTGAAGTTCGGCAGCGCGATCACGAGCGGACCGGTCGGCGTGCCCGATGGCTGAGGCACGGCCACGAACACGAGCAGGCCGATCGCCAACGCGCTCAGCACCGCGACGGCGACCGCGACCGGCGGACCGCTGACCTCGGCGCCGATGCGTCGCAGGTGGGATGCCATCCAGAAACCCGCCAGGCAGACCGCCCACAGCGCGACCAGGATCCCGAACGGGTAGTCCCACGCGTAGACCGCGGCCAGATAGAGGATCGCGAGGCTGATCCACAGGCTCGAGTAGCAGTTGCGGCGCGTCTTCAGGTCGAAGCTCGTGATCGCGACCAGCAGGATCGCGAAGTTGGCCTGCGGCAGCTGGCCGCCGAAGAGCGCGAGTGCCGAGTCGGAGATGACGTAGAAGAGCGCGGCGAAAACCAGGCAGGCGAGCAGCGCCTGCCGCCAGAACCCGCGCTTGCCCAGCCGCTCTCGGTAGCTGACGACATGTCCGGCCCCGGCCGCGAGAAGCCCGAGGGCGGGCACGACGTAGTCCTGCCCGTAGAGGACGATCCCCAGCACCGCGACCGCGAATCCGGAGAAGACGAACGCACGGCCTTCCAGCGAGTTCTCGACCGGCGAAGCCGGGAGCCTGAGTCGCAGGGGCGACTTCACAGCGGCCAGCCGGTCCCGACCCGGCTCACCGGCACATCGACATCGAGCACGGCGTCCCCCACCACCCAGGCCCGGGCCCTGCCGCCACGGCTCCTCACCGTCTCCAGGGCCTCGACCAGGCGCGGGTCCGAGCCGCCCGTGACGGCCACCGCGTCACTGACAGTAGGCGGAACGACCTCCTCCTCGTCATTCGAACCCGGGTAGCGCGCCAGCCATTCGAGCAGCGACCAGAAGGAGCGCGCCTCGCCGGCCAGGCTCGGCTCGAGGCCAGGCGCCCACAAAAGCACTCGCCCTCCCTCCCGGATGCAGTCCCACGCTTCGGAGGCGGCAATCCGCGCGACCTGGTCCGCGATGTCCGCATCGGCGGGCGCCGGGTCGAAGAAGATGCCGAGGGTCTGGGCGCCCGGCGGCTCGTACTCGCGCACCACGAGCTCCCCGTGGCGCGCGCTCGAACGCCAGTGAATCCTTCTCAAAGCGTCGCCGGGCCGGTACTCCCGGACGCCGAACAGCTCGGTTCCCGAGCCCGCACGTGGCGCGGCGACGCTGGCCTCGAGCTCGCGAGTCTGCGGCTGCGACACGAGCGAGGTGAAGCGCGGGAGCACCAGCGCAACCTCCGAATCGGCGCAGCCGCGCCGGCTCTGAAAAAGGCCGAGAGGATCGCTCGAGACGATCTCCCACGAGGTTGCGTCGACCGGCCCGCGGGGCAGCTCGCGCACGACCTGCAGACGCCGCCAGCCCGATCGCGGCACCACCCCCGTCCCGACGGTGATCTCACTGGGGCCGATCCGCCCGTTCAGCCAGGCGGGCCCGCGCGCTGCGCCGCTCGTGTCGAGGCCGACCTCGATCTCGAACCCGTCACCCTCGAACACCGGCGCGGGCAGCGGCCCGCTGTGAAGAAGATGGTCGGAGATCTCCTCGACCGGGGACCCCGCCGCCGGCCGGTTGGCCACCACGCGCAGGTGCAGCGTGAGCCCGGATCGGTTCCAGGCCGCGTACACGCCAGCGATCGCCGCGAAAGCAAAAACCCAGGCGGCCAGGAGGAACAGCCAGGGGACCTCCGATGTCGCCGCGTACCACTCGAGCACGAGTCCCAGGACAACCGCGCCCAAGAATCTCCAGGTCGGCCTCAGCGAGATCCCCCTAGTGCTGTCGCAGCGGCGGCAGCGGCAGCGATGTCACCACCTCGGACACCATGTCCGCGGCCTTCGCGCGGCCGCGCATGCCGAGGCGGTGCGCGAGCACGGGCAGGGCGAGCAGCTTCACGTCGTCCGGCAGGACGAAGTCCCGGCCCTCGAACAGGGCCCAGGCCTGCGCCGCGCGCTGGAGGTAGACGGCCGAGCGCATGCTGGCCGGCAGGAGCACGTCGGGCCGGGCGCGAATCGCCTCCAGCATCGACACGATGTAGGTCCTGATCGCAGGAGCCGCCACCACGCGCAAGCAGGCCTCCTGGAGCTCGATGACCTCGGAAATCTTCACCACGGCGCCGAGCTCCGCAATGGGGTCGCCGTGCTCTCTGCGCGCCAGGACCTCCATCGCCTCGGCGTGGGTGGGCGGGCCCATCTCCGCCGCGAGGATGAAGCGGTCGAGCTGCGACTCGGGCAGCGGATAGGTGCCGTGGAACTCGGCCGGGTTCTGCGTGCCGATCACGAAGAAGGGACGCTCGAGCGTCCTGGTCTGGCCTTCGACTGTGACCTGCCCCTCCCCCATCGCCTCGAGCAGCGCGGATTGCGTGCGCGGGGTAGCCCGGTTGACCTCGTCCGCCAGCACGACGTTGGCGAAGATCGGGCCGGGGATGAACTGGAAGGTCAGATCCTTCTGGTTGAAAATGCTCGACCCCGTGATGTCGGACGGAAGCAGGTCGGGCGTGCACTGGATGCGGCGGAAGGTCCCTCCCACCGAGGTCGCCAGGGCTCGCGCGAGCATGGTCTTGCCCGTGCCCGGGAGATCCTGGAGCAGGACGTGGCCGCCGGCGACGAGGCCGGCCACGGCGAGCCGCACGACCTTCTCCTTGCCGACGATGACGCGGTGCACGTTCTGCTCGATGCGGCCGAGCAGCTCCGCGGCGCGGCCTGGTTCGAGGGCAGGTTCCTGGGTGGCGGAAACCATCGTGAGCCCCAGTCTAGAGAGCCCAGCCATGGCTGGCCGGCTTTTACCCTGGCGGCAGTTCCTGTCGTTTTTCAGTCGGTTCCAAGTAACGCGAAACAGCCCGGGTGGGGTTCATCAGATGAGGCGATACCGGTTGGCCGGGGTTTCCGTAACGAACCGGGCGACGGTGTCTGGAAGGCCAATCCGCCGATCGAGGTAATGTCTTCTTGTCCGGACAACCCTACGGTTGACAGTAGGGTCTACGATAGGTTTGATATGGCAGTTCCACGTGTGGTTACCGCAGATGACTTGAGAAAACAGCTTGGCCACGAGCTCGATCAGCTTCGTTCGAGCGAGGAGGTTCTTTTCGTGTCCAAGCGTGGGCGGCTGACTGCAGTCCTCATCGATGTAGAGCTGTACCGAGCCATGGTCGAGCGAGCCGAGTACCTCGAGGACAGCCTCGCCGCATTCCAGGCCCGCGAGGAAGCGGCCCTCGCCATCCCCTGGGCCAAGGTCCGCAAATAGCACCCAGCAAGCCGTACCACGTCCGTCTCCATCCGGACGCGATCAAGACGTACCGCCGGCTCCTGGGACCCGTCGCCGAACGCATCGAGTCGGCGATCGACGGTCTGGCGATCAATCCGCGACCGCCGGGCGCCGTCAAGCTTGCCGGTCGTGACGACTTTCGAACCCGCGTCGGTGACCACCGCATTGTCTACGCGGTAGACGACCGGGAAAAGCTTGTGATCATCGCGCGGATGGCTCATCGGCGCGATGCCTACCGCCCATGAACCAACCGACCTTAGTCGGCGCGCGGATCCGGCTCTAGCGCGACGAGATGCCCGTCGCACACGTGCTACAGTGGCCCTGTGGCGAAGGTCATCACCCAGCGGACGCTTCGGAATGAGAGCGGCGAAATCATGCGCGGGCTCGACCGCGGCGAGTCCTACATAGTCACGCGCAATGGCGTGCCGGTCGGGGAACTCATGCCCGTCCGGCGCCGTGCGGCCGTGCCGGCTGAGATGCTTCTGGCTGCCTTAGCTGGTGCCCCGCGAATCGATCCGATCAGGTTCCGAAAGGATGTTGACGAACTGATCGATCAGGATCCGCGACCGCGTGTCTGAGCCGCGACGGACGCGGGGACTGGTCGATACGTCAGTCTTGATTGACCCTCCGCCTGAGACAGCCATGCCACAGGAGGCCAGTGTCGCCGCCATCACGCTCGCCGAGCTGGTCGCGGGCGTCCACGCTACGCGCGATCCAAATGAGCGGGCTGCCCGGCAAGATCGTCTACAACGAGTCCAGGCGACCTTGGAAGCCCTCCCGTTCGACGCTGATGCGGCGCGAGCTTATGGAAGGGTCTTCGCCGCGATCACAGGCGCGGGACGGAAGGCGCGAGGCAAGCGAGCGATCGATCTCCTGATCGCAGCTACCGCTCTTTCCGTCGGCCTGCCGCTGTACACCCGTAACATCGACGACTTCAGCGGACTCGAGGGCGTGGTTGACATCGTCGAGGTCGGTGCCTGAACTCAAGGGTTCGCGTTATGTGAAGCTCGCCGAACCGGTGGTGGACCCAGACTTGCACCGGTCGAGCCAATTTACGGAACTTCAGGGGCGCGACATCCCCCTTGTCCGCAAGTGGCGGGCCTGACAAATCGTCTGGGGCGGACCTACTCAGTGAAGGGGAGCGGCGGTTCGCAGCGCGTCGATTACCTACGCGGCTCACGAACCTATCGAACCTTCCTCGGACAACCGATGCGGTCCAGGCCAAGTGAGCTGCCAGCGCTGGACGTTTCCACGGCGGACGGCTACCACCCTAGCCTTGAGGACGTGATCGCATTCGTACGTAGGGCGACACCGATGCCGGCTTAGTGGTGTGTCTGCCGTCACTCCTAGATCAAATCGTCGACGGACGAGTAGCCGACCGGCGAGCAAGCCGCACATGCCGGCACGCTCAGAGCGAACCCGCCTTGGCGAGCCACTCGCTGTCGAACGTCAGATCCGTCCTTGCACCGATGAGATCGAAGTCCCGATCATAATGAAGGATCCCAAGCTGGTGACGATCGGCAATGGCCGCTTGCAGAATGTCGACCGGCGGCATGCGATGGTGTCCGACCCGTGCCAGCTGCCGTTGCGCGTCGATTGCGCGTCGCTCGACCACCTCATCGATAGCGGCCCACGGTAGGGCCAGCAATTCGGCGATGAGATCACGGTGATCCTGGGCTGATTGCGCGGAGTAGCCGGCCTCCAGCACGAACGGCAGGCAAGCCACAACCTGTCCCGACTCGATAGCTGCGGCCACCTCATCAATGCGAGATTTGCGCAGTCGCCGCCGGCCGAGCCGGGCCCAGGCCGAATTGTCGATCAGAAAGGAACCGGTCAGGTGCGCGCCCAACCTGTTCGGCGCACTTCCTCCGCGGCTTTAGGATCGGTTGGGAGCCGGCGACTTCGAACGCGCTCGGCCAGGCGCTGGCGCAAACCAAGTTGCGCTCCGCGCATCGCCCGCAAACGCTCCAACTTCTCTTGAGCGCCCAAGATGACGAGCTCCGTGAGTTCGACGCGATCCGAACCGAGTTCGCGTCGAAGCTCATCGAGTGCGGCTTGGACGGGCGCCGTCTCGGTGATTGCGTGGCGACGGCGACTAGTTGGCATGACTAATTGAGTGTAGCACCAGTGTGACACCGGTAGCCACGGGCCTCAAGAGGCGGAACTCTCCGCAGGCGGAACGTAGCAAACGCAACAGGATTTGTTACGTGGTGGGCCGGAGTTTCCGTAGCGCGAGCCAAGCGATCTTGTTCGCTCGCACGATCAGCCTCGGCGAGCGCGACGATAGACGTCGGCGCGGTGGTCGATTGTGATGATTTGGACCAGGTGTTCCCGGTCTTTGATTCGATAGATCACGCGGTAGGGTCCGCGTCTAGCGCTTCAGAGGCCCTCAAGCTCAAGCCGTAAAGGCTTTCCAAGACGTGCCGGCGCCTCGGCGATGTGATCCACTGTTTCAAGCACCGCGGCGCCCGCAGACTCCGGAAGCCGATTGAGGTCTCTTCGCGCGGAGGGCATGAGTTCGACCCGCGAACCACCCATTGGTGGTCGGTAATTCAATCAGTCTCGGCGGGCCCGACGGTACACGTCGGCGCGATGGGCGATCGCTGTCACGGTGATTGTGTCAGTCAAATCGTCAATTGAGTAGATAATCCGGTAAGGGCCTCTTCGAGCAGACCATTGACCCTTCAACTCGAGATGCAGGGGCTTGCCCATGCGCCAGGGATTCGCTGCAATCGAGTGGATTGCTTCCAAAGCAGCCGCCGCAACTTTCATCGGTAAGCGATCGATGTCGCGCACGGCGGGAGAGGCGATGACTACTTGCCATCGCCGGGAGCTCATCGCGCCTTCAGGCGCGCTGCGATGTCTTGTATTGGTACGGTCTCGCCGTTTTCGGCTGCCGCGACCCCAGCCCGGATCTTCCTCATCAGGCGCTTGTCCGACAGAATCTCCAGCGTTTCCTCGAGTCCCTCGATGTCGTCCAGGCTGACGATCATTGCTACTGGGCGCCCGTTGCGTGTGATTGTCACGCGATCCTGTTCACGCTCGACTCGATCGATGACCTCCGAGAGCCTTGCCTTTGCCGAGGCTAGAGGGATTGTCTCCATAGACCAGAATTATAGTCCAGTCAAAGCATGGGGGGCCGCGGTGGACTCAACCGACCTACCTCCGCGTTAATCGGGGCTGAGTGCTGTGCCCGTGATCTGCTGAGGTTCGCCCCAGGCGCGCGTTGTGGCCTAAGTTATCAGGCGAGTTCACGATCGTACATGTCGCGAGACATGCCCCCGCATTTCCGGGCGGCCGCGGTGAGGTCCTTGACCTACATTTCCCACGCATGGTCCATCGCCTGGAATGCGCTGTGACGAATCAGAAACGGCAGGTTCCACGAACGCATCCGTTCGCCCTCGCCGGCGTTGTACGCGCGCATGGTGGCGACATACGCCTCTCGGTAAACACGCAAACTCTTTGGCGAGAGCACACCGCCCTCTGGGACCTGCAACCCCAATCGCTTGTCGGCCATCCGGGCCGCGACTGCGACCGCCCAGTAGCGCCCGCGATACGACTCGAGCAGCTCGAGCGCCAGCTCGGGGGCTTCGCCCCCCGGCTCCAACCCGGCCAGTCGAGCGTGAACGCCACCAAGCCCGCGAGAAGGAGCTCGACCTCACGGTCGCTCGAATACCTCTGAGCACGAGAACGCCGACGAGGAAACGAGGTAACGCGAACCCGGCACTCACGTTGATCGGCAAGGTCATCTCGCTGACTGAGCAGGTCCAGACGGCATAATTTGGGCATGAGCGATCCACCCAAGGTCACGAACGGGCTGCTCGAAATGTTTCGTTACAAGACCTGGGCAACGCTGCGCCTGATCGAGCACTGCCAGAGCCTGGAGGACAAGCACCTGGACGCCACCATTCCGGGCACGTACGGCACGATTCGCGAAACCCTACGGCACATCGTCGGCGCCGAGGAACGCTACTGCTCGATCCTGACCCGTGAGCGGTTTCCTTCGAAGGCAGCAGCCGAAGCCTTTGGAAGGTCACTCGACCGTCTACCGGATGGGCCAGTCCCTCTCGATGAGCTCGCGGAGCGCATCCGAAGCATGGGCCCGCACTGGGAGGCGATGGCGCAGGACTCCGACCTCCCTGGCCGCGATGTCACGACCACGGACGGCTGGCACTTGCCAGGTGCGGTGATCATGGCGCAAACCATTCACCACGCCGGTGACCATCGCAGCCACATCATGTCGATACTCGGCGCGCGCGGTCTCGAGCCTCCCGGGCCCAACGATCTGGACGCGTGGGGCTACGCCGAGTCAGAGGGCCTGATGCAGGAGTTACCGCCGACGTAGGCGACCGAACGCCGTGCGCTTCTCGCCGTACGAGCGCACGGAGTTCGACCTTGGCCGCCGGTTCGCGTTATGGAGCAGTGGTGGGGTCGCGGTGGACTCGAACCACCTACCTTCGCGTTAACTCGGCTGAACGCCAGGTGCCGGGCTGCGTTGCCATCGGCAGCACCCGTAAGCAGGTGATCGATCGAATTCGCCACGCATTCGCCATGCACCTCGAAGGTCTGATCCAAGACGGCTTACCCCTGTCGGCGCCGGTATCCAGCGCGGAGATCTGGTCCGCCAGCTGGCGGCCGGCTTTAGGCCTGGCCGATCATCCGGGAGATGACCTCGCTCAGGTTCGGGCCGCCCTTGCCGAACGGCACCGAGTGCACCCGGTGCGCGAACACCATCTGCGCAACCTCGCCGACGTGGTCGACGCGGACCTCGCCGGCGCTGTCGTAGGCCGCTTTGGCCTGCGCCGCGCGGGCGCAGACTAGGTCGGAGCGGTGCCCGTCGACCTCTAGCGCGATCGAGATCTGGGCGATCAGCCTCAAGATCTGGCGCGGCAATGTGACCTCGGGGAAGGTCGCGATGGCCTCCGCGATCTGCGACCGAACGCTCTGCTCCGACTCCGCGTGCTGCTGCGTGAACAGCTTGGGGTCGTCCTCCCACACCGCGCGCTTTTCGACGATCGACACGCGCTGGTCCAGGTCGCGGATCCCTTCCACGTCAACGCAAAGGCCGAATCGGTCCAGCAGCTGCGGGCGCAGCTCGCCCTCTTCGGGGTTCATGGTGCCGACCAGGATGAAGCGCGACGGGTGCGACACGGAAACGCCCTCGCGCTCGACTGTGTTGATGCCCATCGCGGCCGCGTCGAGCAGCACGTCGACGATGTGGTCGTCGAGCAGGTTCACCTCGTCGACGTAGAGGATGTTGCGGTTGGCCTCCGCCAGCACGCCCGGTTCGAAGCGCCGCGAGCCCTCCTTGAGAGCGGCCTCGAGGTCGATGGTGCCGACCACCCGGTCTTCGGACGCGTTGATCGGCAGCTCGACCACGCGCATGCGCCGGGTCGCGACCGGCAGCGGACCCGCCTTGGCCCGCTCGCGGCAGTCGTAGCACCAGTCCTCGGGGTCGTCGGGATGGCATCCGAAATGGCAGCCTTCCACCACCTGCTGGTCGGGCAGCAGCCGAGCCAGAGCGCGCACCGCGGTCGATTTGCCGGTCCCCTTCTCACCGCGGATCAGCACGCCTCCGATCGACGGGTTGATGGCGTTGAGCACCAGGGCCAGCTTCATCTGGTCCTGGCCCACGATCGCCGTGAAAGGGTAGGAGTAGCGGTCTATCGCCATGCCAATCGAATACTACCGGCCGCTTCTGCCCAGCTCCCTTTCC
>DATKSS010000086.1:0-3217 GCA_035531515.1 Candidatus Dormiibacterota bacterium
CGTCTCCGCCACGCTGCCGAGCGCTTCCGCGGCCTTCATCAACGACGAGTACGCCAGCCAGACGTCGGCGCCGGTGATCTCGTAGCCGAAGCCCTGCGAGATCCAGTGGAGCGCGGAATAGCCGGCCTCGACGGCGAACGCGGGCTGCGTGACCACGTGGTCGCGCGCGGCCCGCGCGAGGGTCTTCGGATCGCAGGGCGACGCGCGGGCGAGATCGATGGCGGCGGTGTAGAGGCCGATCTCCTTGGCGGCCGTGAACCATTTGCCCTCCTCGCCAGGCGTCGCCCCGACGAGGTCCGCGAGGATCTGTTCGGGAGGCTTGTGCGGGTACTTCTTGGCGACCGCGCGGAAGGTGGCAAGGTACGTCCCGCCCCGGTTCGCCCGCAGGCCGTAGCGCGTGTACGCCGCCTCAACGAGGCCGGACGAGAGAAGCATCTCCTCGCACAGCGCGTCGACGTCGGCGTCGCTCGTCCACGGGCCACGCGAGGACTCGGCCAGGAGGACCGCCTCGGTCGTCTTGCCCATCGCGCCGGTGGCCTTCACCGCCCAGCGCTTGTAGGGCCAGAAGGCCTCGTCGTTCAGCATGTCGAGGATCTCGGCGTAGCGCTCGGCGCGGTACAGCGCGGCGAGGCACGCGGTCGTGCCGTGGAAGTGGCCCCGCAGGTTCTTGTCGGGGCTGAGCGCCGCCCGGGTGATGCCGAGCAGCCGGTCCGCCCACTCCGAGGCGACCTCCTTCGAGCCGCACAGTTCACCCCAGTGGTCGGCGAGCGACTCGATGTACGGGATCTGATCTGCGGCTTGCGCCTCCCAGAGCCGCTCGAGCCAGGCCTCGCGCGCCTTCGCGTCCGTTGGCGCCTGGGCAATGATCGGAACCAGCGCCTCGATGGCGCGGTTCACGGCGGCGCCGATGGCGCCCGACGAGCTGTCCACCTGCTCGATCGCCGGGGAGACGCGCTCTAGGAAGAGCACCGCGCCCTCGGCGGCGAGCGCCGGGTCGTGGCGAGCGACCTTCTTGATCTCGCTCACCGCCTGCTTGATGCGCTGGATCGCGGGCTGTGACTTCCAGCCGAAGCCATGGCGGCGGAAGCGGGCCTTGAATTCCCACTCGTGAGGACCGGCGCTCGTGGTTCGCTTCGCGGTCATGCGGAACCCATGCTCCCGTCGAGCTCGGCGCAAAACGCCGGAAAACGGCGATACTGTCCCCGAAGGGTCGCGGCCCACCGATCCGTCTCGGGCGACCCGTCGCACGCGACGCAGGCGGCGACCAGTGCCGCGGCGTGTCCGTAATGCCGCCGGCGCTTCTGATCGGTGACCGCGGCGACGCGCCTTTCGGCCGCCTGCCGCATGGCCGCGAGTACGGCCCTCCGCGCCCTGGCCTCCGACACGCCCTCGACGCCCGCATCTCGGAGGATCTCGTGCACCTCTGGCGTGGCCAGTTGCGGCTCGTCGGCGCCATCGGCAGTGAGGAGCTCGATCTCCTCGACGTCCGCGCCCTGCTCGGGGAGCGCGATGGGTCGGCGGACCTCCCCATTCCCGCCCAGGAGCGCCTGGAACAAAGGGAAGATCAGGTGCCCGGGGTGCTCGCCGTTCGACCAGCCGAGGCCGGGAGCTTCCGCGAGCAGTTCAGCCGCCTGCTGGACGTCACCCTGCAACAGGTGCAGGAAGGCGCGCTGGCGCTGGGCCGGCTCCGGACACGCTTGCAGCGCCTCGGCCACGCGCTCGTGAATCAACTGCTTGGTGCGCGCCCATCCGAGCCAGCGACGCAGGCGCGGCATGGTCGGTTGCGCACGCCAAGCGCGCTCGAGCCAGGGCGACACGTCCTTCTCCCCCATCTTCAGCGCGGCGATCGCGGCCCCGTCTAGGAACCCGCCGCGCGCAGACTCTCGGTCCGTCACGAGCTCAGCGGCTTCTTCGAACGCCGAGAGCGCCACCTTCCAGTCGCCCGCCTCCACCAGGCTGTCGCACCAGGCTCGAAGATCGTCGGCGCGCCGTGTCGACCGAGCGACGTTGGCGAGCCCGTCCGAGCCCTCGATGCGCCTGACGACTTCACGCAACCATCGATCCGCCTCGCCGTCCCAGTCGCTGTGGCGGTCACCGGCCGCCTCCCTCTCGACGATCACGCGCCACTGCGCGAGGAAGTCGGCGAGCCCCGGCAAGGCCTCGATGGCCGCGCGCTCCATCTCCCGGATCGGCTCGAAAAAGTAGCCGGCACCGCGCACCTCGTTGATGGCCATGCGGACCGTCTCTGCCCTTCGGGCCGGTTCCGACGTCATGTAGGCCGACACGACATACTGCACGGCGCACTCGTTGGCGTCGACGCCGAGGACCTCGTCGATCATCTCGTGCTGGCCGAGATCGATCTCGCCTTCGGCGATCGGCCGGAGCAGGGCACCGAAGATCCGGTGCGCGGCGGCGTAGTCTCTGCGCAGGAACGCGGCAACGCCGCGGCGCAGGCGGTCGTCGACGTCCGCTGGATCGGCGTGGCCGACTCTCTTGGCCGCCTGGGCGAAAGCAACCGCTTCGGCGACGTCCGTGTCGTCGAGGGCCGCCGGCACCCAGCCGGAGCCGCCACGGGCCCCCCGACGGATGATCGCACCCGCCACGCGACCGTGTGCACGATCGTCGAGCTCGAGCATGATCTCGCGAACCACCTCGCGCAGTTCGTCGGCGCCCATGGCTGCCAGCGCCGCTTGGATGTCGCTTCGCGACGCCTCGGAGACGGCCTTGCGCGTTGGCTTCATCGTGTTCCCTCCCTCCCGGCCGGCCTCACGCTTCGGCAGAGCCCGCGGTCAGCCGCACGCGTGGGGGCAGGCAGCGGGCCCCGAAGTCTCGCTCTTGCGGCGCGGTGAATGATGCAGCGCGCCTGCGGGACACATCGCCGCTGCGCCGCGCCCCCTCGCGCTTCGCGGTAACGAGCGGCGGCACCTCTTGTACAGGTGCCAGCACGGTAGTGTCGGGAGCTGCGGGCACAGGCAGCGCCACGAAGGCGCGCCCACGTGAGAGGGAGGACACCTCACCCGCCGTACCCGGTGTTCGCGAGGGCGTGGTCGCTCCCGCGCCGCAAGATGGCCGCAAGCACGGCGTTGCTGTTCCGACAGTGGGCGAGCGCGAAGAGGCCCCAGGCCAGACCCAAGCCGCGGCCGCGCGACCAGGTCGCGTCGTTCGACCCCCAGCCCCGCACGGATCAGGCCACGCGTGTCGTCCGAGAGCAGCGTCC